>NZ_JBEYCX010000001.1:0-447293 GCF_040632975.1 Streptomyces sp. NPDC013455
TGGAAGTTGTCGTACCAGATGCCCAGCAGGCCCAGCAGCAGCGGGGCGTTGGCCTCGGCGGGCGCGGTGCGGAAGTGGTCGTCGACCAGCCGGAAGCCGTCGAGCATCTCCCGGAACCGGTCGGGTCCGATGGCGATCATCAGGGACAGGCCGATCGCGGAGTCGTACGAGTACCGGCCGCCGACCCAGTCCCAGAACTCGAACATGTTGTCCGGGTCGATGCCGAACTCCCTGACCTTCCCGGTGTTCGTGGACAGCGCCACGAAGTGCCTGGCCACCGCCTCCCCCCCGCCCGCGGCCTCGCCGGAGCCGGAGGCGCCCTGACCGAGCCCGTTCAGCAGCCATGTGCGCGCGGAGGTGGCGTTGGTGATGGTCTCGATGGTGGTGAAGGTCTTGGAGGCGATGATGAACAGCGTCTCCGCCGGGTCCAGGTCCCGGGTCGCCTCGTGCAGGTCGGCGCCGTCCACGTTGGAGACGAAGCGGACGGTGAGGTCCCGGTCGGTGAAGCTGCGCAGCACCTCGTAGGCCATCGCGGGGCCGAGGTCGGAGCCGCCGATGCCGATGTTGACCACGTTCCTGATGCGCTTGCCGGTGTGGCCGGTCCACTCGCCGGAGCGGACCCGGTCGGCGAAGCCGGCCATCTTGTCCAGCACCGCGTGCACCTTCGGTACGACGTTGTCGCCGTCGACCTCGATCACCGCGTCCCGCGGAGCGCGCAGCGCGGTGTGCAGCACCGCCCGGTCCTCGGTGAGGTTGATCCTCTCACCGCGGAACATGGCGTCCCGCAGGCCGAAGACGTCCGTCGCCGCGGCCAGCTCGCGCAGCAGCCGCAGCGTCTCGTCCGTGATCAGGTGCTTGCTGTAGTCGATGTACAGGTCACCGACCTGGAGCGTGTACGCGCCGCCGCGACCGGGGTCGGCGGCGAACAGGTCCCTCAGCCCGGTCCCGCCCAGCTCCTCGCGGTGCTTGGCGAGAGCGGTCCACTCGGGCGTCTGGTTGAGCCTGGTGCGGCCGTCTGCGTTCATGTCCGACTTCAGCCTTCTTTCGTGCGCCTGTCCCGCTGCCGGTCCCAACCTAATTGATCAGGGGGCGGGACAGGCGATGACGACGCTGTCCTCACGGGCGACGGCACATGCGTCCGGCCGGCCTGCCGGTACGCGGTGCGAAACGGCTCCGGCCAGGCACCCGTGGGCACCCGGCCGGTGAGAAGTCCTAGATCTCGCCCCGCAGTTTGGCGAGCGCCTCGGCGAGGATCGCCTCGCCGTCCGCGTCGCTGCGCCGCTCCCGTACGTACGCGAGGTGCGTCTTGTACGGCTCGGTGCGCGGCGGGTCCGGCGGGTTGTCCCGGTCCTGGCCGGCCGGGAAGCCGCAGCGCGGGCAGTCCCAGGTGTCGGGAACCTGCGCGTCGCTGGCGAAGCTGGGCTGCGTCTCGTGCCCGTTGGAGCACCAGAAGGAGATGCGCAGACGCGGCGCGGACTCGCCGCGCTCGGCCTCGCCCATCGGCCCCGCCCCGACCCGGCTTCCTCGGATCGCGTTGCCACTTGCCACGGTCGTAACTCCCTGCGTGATGGTGCCGCGAAGCGAGTCGGCGTTTCGCTTCGCCGCGAGCGCCTCAGTCTACGTAAGGCCCAACGCGCGTCCAGTGATTGGAGTTACCGGCCCTCACACCCAGACGCAAGCCCCATGATAGGCCGCGCTCAGGAGCGCGTACCGAACATGGGGCTTTACGTGCGGAATGTGTGTTGCGTACCAGCCGATTTCGGGTCAGCTGTTCGTCTTCATCACGATGCCGAGGACGATGATGCACGCGAACCACATCACACCGACCACGATGGTGATCCGGTCCAGGTTGCGCTCGGCGACCGAGGAGCCGCCGACGGAGGACTGCATGCCACCACCGAACATGTCGGAGAGGCCGCCGCCCTTTCCCTTGTGCATCAGCACCAGCAGCATCAGCAGCAGGCTGAAGACGATCAGGGCGATCGAGAACCCCAAAACCACGGCTGGACCAACTTCCTCGGATTCGGATGGACGACGGGGGCACAGCGCTCGGCTGTGCCCCCGCAAGGGTACGACGTATCGCCGCTACCGCCTACTCACCATCGGGCTCACTGATCGCGGAAACGCACGATCTTGACGAACTCGTCGGCGTCCAGCGAGGCACCGCCGACCAGGGCGCCGTCGATGTCGGCCTGGGCCATGATCTCGGCGACGTTGCCCGACTTCACCGAGCCGCCGTACTGGATGCGGACCTTGCCGGCCACCTCCGGCGTGTACAGCTCGGCGATCTTGGCGCGGATGGCGGCGCAGACCTCCTGGGCGTCCTCGGCTCCGCAGACCTTGCCGGTGCCGATGGCCCACACCGGCTCGTAGGCGATCACGATGGTCTCGGCCTGCTCGGCCGGGAGGTCCTGGAGACCGCCCTCGACCTGGGCGAGGGTGTGGGAGACGTGGTTGCCCGCCTCGCGGACGTCCAGCTCCTCGCCGACGCACAGGATCGGGGTGAGGCCGTGCTTGTAGGCGGCCTTGACCTTGGCGTTGACCAGCTCGTCGGTCTCGGCGTGGTACTGACGGCGCTCGGAGTGGCCGATGACCACGTAGCTGCACTTCAGCTTGGCCAGCATCGGGCCCGAGATCTCACCGGTGTAGGCGCCGGAGTCGTGCTGCGAGATGTCCTGGGCGCCGTACTTGATCTTGAGCTTGTCGCCGTCGACCAGGGTCTGTACGGAGCGCAGGTCGGTGAAGGGCGGCAGGACGGCGACCTCGACGGCCTCGTAGTCCTTGTCGGCCAGGGCGAAGGCGAGCTTCTGGACGTGCGCGATGGCCTCGAGGTGGTTGAGGTTCATCTTCCAGTTGCCCGCCATCAGCGGCGTGCGCGTGCTCATTGAGGTCAGTCCTCCAGTGCGGCGAGTCCGGGGAGCGTCTTGCCCTCGAGGTATTCGAGGGAGGCGCCGCCACCGGTAGAGATGTGGCCGAATGCGTTCTCGTCGAAGCCGAGCGTGCGCACGGCCGCGGCGGAGTCACCGCCACCGACGACGGTGAAGCCGTTCGAGTCGACGAGGGCCTGGGCGACCGCCTTGGTGCCCTCGGCGTAGTCGGGGTGCTCGAAGACGCCCATGGGACCGTTCCAGAAGACGGTGGCGGCGTCGGCGAGCTTCGAGGCGTAGAGCTCCCGGGTCTTCGGGCCGATGTCCAGGCCCTCCTGGTCGGCGGGGATCTTGTCCGCGTCGACCACGGTGTGCTCGGTGGGTGCCTTGGTCTTCAGGTCCGGGAAGGTCCGGGAGACCAGGACGTCGACGGGGAGCAGGAGCTCGACGCCCTGCTTCTCGGCGCGCTCCATGTACTCGGTGACGGCCGGGATCTGGTCCTCCTGGAGGAGGGAGATGCCGACCTCGTAGCCCTTGGCCTTGAGGAAGGTGTAGGCCATGCCGCCGCCGATGAGCAGGCGGTCGGCCTTGCCGAGCAGCTGGTCGATGACGGCGAGCTTGTCGGAGACCTTGGCGCCGCCGAGCGCGACGACGTAGGGACGCTCGACCTTCTCGGTGAGCTTCTCCAGGACACCGACCTCGGTGGCGATGAGGTGGCCGGCGTAGTGCGGCAGCTTCTTCGCCAGGTCGTAGACGGACGCGTGCTTGCGGTGCACGGCGCCGAAGCCGTCGCCGACGTAGACGTCGGCGAGGGCGGCGAGCTGGTCGGCGAAGGCGGCGCGTTCGGCGTCGTCCTTGGCGGTCTCGCCGGCGTTGAAGCGCAGGTTCTCCAGGACGGCGACCTGGCCGTCGGCGAGGCCCGCGACCGTGTCCTGGGCGGACCGCCCGACGGTGTCGGTCGCGAAGGCCACCGCGGAGCCGAGGAGTTCACCCAGGCGGGAGGCGGCCGGAGCGAGGGAGAAGGCGGGGTCCGGGGCGCCCTTGGGGCGGCCCAGGTGCGAGGCGACGACCACCTTGGCGCCCGCGTCGGCGAGGGCCTTGACGGTGGGCAGGACGGCGCGGATCCGGCCGTCGTCGGTGATCGTCCCGTCGGACAGCGGCACATTGAGGTCGGCGCGGACGAAGACCCGCTTGCCGCTCACGCCGTCGGCGAGAAGTTCGTCGATCGTCTTCATTGAGTGGACTCCTGGGAAGAGCTCGTGATGCCCCTGATCGTATGAGGGCGTGGTCCGTACGCGAGACAGGGCCCGGCCAGCGCGCCGGTGCGCTGGCCGAGCCCTGCTCTCACTTCGTGGTCCTGCTGCCGCGATCCGCGGCGATCAGAGCTGGTTGCCGACGAAGACCGTGAGGTCGACGAGGCGGTTGGAGTAGCCCCACTCGTTGTCGTACCAGCCGATGACCTTCACGTTCTTGCCCTCCTGGACCATGGTCAGGGAGGAGTCGAAGGTGCAGGAGGCCGGGGAGTTGACGATGTCGGAGGAGACGATCGGGTCCTCGGTGTACTCGAGGTAGCCCTTCAGCTCGCCCTCGGCGGCCTTCTGGAAGGCGGCGTTGATCTCTTCCTTGGTGGCCTCGCGGCCGAGCTCCACGACCAGGTCGGTGACGGAGCCGGTCGGGACCGGGACGCGCATGGCCATGCCGTCCAGCTTGCCCTTGAGCTGCGGCAGGACCAGGGCGGTGGCCTTCGCGGCACCGGTCGTGGTCGGGATGATGTTCTCGGCGGCGGCACGGGCGCGGCGCAGGTCCTTGTGCGGGAAGTCAAGGATGCGCTGGTCGTTCGTGTACGCGTGCACCGTGGTCATCAGGCCCTTGACGATGCCGAAGTTCTCGTCGAGGACCTTCGCCAGCGGCGCCACACAGTTGGTGGTGCAGGAGGCGTTGGAGATGACGTGGTGGTTCGCCGGGTCGTACGTGTCCTGGTTGACGCCCATCACGATGGTGACGTCCTCGTCCTTGGCCGGAGCCGAGATGAGGACCTTCTTGGCGCCGCCCGCCAGGTGCTTCGCGGCGTCTTCCTTCTTGGTGAAGATGCCGGTGGACTCGATGACGATGTCGACGCCCAGCTCGCCCCACGGGATGTCCGCGGGGTTGCGCTCGGAGAGCACCTTGATGGTGTGACCGTCGACGGTGATGGTGTCGGCGGTGTGGGAGACCTCCTGCTTGAGACGGCCCAGGATCGTGTCGTACTTGAGCAGGTGGGCGGTGGTCGCGGTGTCACCCAGGTCGTTGACAGCCACGACCTCGATGTCCGCACCCTGCTCCAGAAGCGCGCGGAAGTAGTTACGCCCGATGCGGCCGAAGCCGTTGATGCCTACGCGGATCGTCACGAACCGATCTCCTCGTTGGTACGCCGGCCATGCGGTGCCGGCGAGCTCTGTTTGGGATGTCCCCGACCACCCCCGACCCTACCTCTCCGAGGCCCTCTCGGTGACATCGAGATGCCGCATACACGGGCAGGCGGTCCGTACCGGCCAGTAGGGGTACGGACCGCCTCGGATCGACAGTGGATTCATCCGCATTTGTTACGGAATGCCGGGCGGTGTTGACGCCATTTTCACTCGTTCGTGAGCGGGTCGGCTCACTTGATGAGTACCCCGTCCGCGCACCGTTGAGAGGGGGCCGCGCTCACCTGTCGAGCGAGGTGAACGCCTTCCTCAGCAGGGCGGCCCGGTCGGCCGCCGACGGCAGGTGCTCCAGGCCGAAACCGAGCAGTACGGTGTCGTCCGTGGTGACCGCTCCATGGGTCTGGAACAGGGTTCCGGTGCGGGTCCAGTCCTTCAGGACGGCCGGGCTGCCCGCGGGCGGTCCGGCCGCCTTCCAGGCACCGAGGGACGACTCGAACCCCTCGCTCTCCTTCACCGTGCCGCCGGTCGTCAGCGCGGCTTCGTCGGCGAGGACGCCGTGCCCGCCGCTGCCCGGGTCGGTGATGTAGCCGAGGGACACCTCGACGGACCTGCCGGCGTAGGCGCTCAGGTCGAAGCCGACCTGCCGCCAGCCGCCGGAGCTGCCGGTGAGGCTGTTCCAGGCACCGCTGCCGCCGGTCGCGGTGCAGGCGTTGCCGGCGAGCGTCAGGTAGTGGTTCAGCCAGGGGTGCTCGCCGATCAGGAACCCGGCCCCGCAGTCCTCCGGCACCGCCGTCGTCGTGGCCCCGCCGGTCTCCGGCAGGGTGGTCCAGTCGTCGGCGCCCACGGTGTGCGCCTCGACCACCGCGTGGTCGTAGCCGGGCTCGGTGTCCCACAGCAGGCGGGTGCTGAGGGCCGGCTTGTCGGCGGCGGTGACACCGGTGAGGTCGATGGTGCGGGTCAGGCGCTTGTAGCCGTCGTCGGTGTGCACGGCGGCGGCCATGCCGGAGCCGGTGTACGGCCCGTACGGGTTGACGGTCCCGTCGAACGTTCCCGCGCCCTCGCTCCTGAACTGCGGATGCGTGGCGACCGGCAGTTCGTCGGAGGTGACGCCGTAGGTACCGGCCCGGTCCAGCGGGTTGCCGGGCGCGTCGCCGAGGGCGCCGGTGAAGCCGGCCAGCGCGCCGGAGCCGGTGAACCCGGTGGCGCCCTTGGTCGACGTACGGCTCCAGGCGCCCAGGTAGTACTGGCTGAAGTCGTCGGACAGGGCGCCCCCGCCGAGGTCGACGCTGCCGCCGGCCAGCTCACCGGCCTCGATCAGCCTGCCGCCCTCGTTGAGGTAGGAGCGCAGCTGGAGCTGGGTGGCGTGGGCTGGCCCGTTCTGCGCCGAGTAGTGCACGACCGTCCGGAAGTGCCGCAGCACGCCGAGCGCGTCCGGCGCGCCCTGGGTGGCCACGTCCCACACGAGGGCGCGGTGCCCGGCCGCCCTGAGGGCGTCCACGTAGGTCCGCGCCTGCGTGGCGGCCGCCTCCTCCTCGGCGACCACGAGGGTGTCCGCCTTCGGCCGCTCGGCCACGGTGTAGGTGAAGTGGGAGCTGGAGACCTTCTTGCCGGCCCGGGTCTCGCCGGTGAACCACACCTCGACCTCGTCGCCCGGCTCGCCGTCCTGCACCCTGGCCCGGTACTCGTCGAAGTAGAGGTCGTCCTCGCCACCGAAGGTTTCTCCGCCCTGCCAGGGCTTCAGCGCCTGGTCGAGCGTACGGCCGCCGTTGACGCGGTACTTGAGCTCCTTGTCCCGCACGGCCTTGCGGACGACGACCGAGACCTCCTGGTCCGCGCCGCGGGAGTACGACGTGGAGAACGCGGCCGGGGTGAAGTCGGCGGCGTCCAGGCCGACCGGGGAGACCGGCCGGTCGGGGTGCGCGGCGGTCTCGGCGACCGCGAGCGCGAACGGGATGTTCTTGGTGAACTCCTGCCGGATCAGCTTCTCGTCGTCGGGGAAGTTGAAGACCGACCGGCAGTCCTGGCGCTTCCAGGCGTCGTCCGGGTCGAGGTCCGACGCGGTCTGGCAGGTCGACATCTCGGGGGTGAACATCGCCATCCCGTTGACGTTCGACGCGTGTCCGTCCGCCTCGCCGTTGGTGGTGTACAGCTCCGAGGAGACCTGCGGGTGGTAGCCGGGGACGGCGGGGTTGTCGGGGGTGCCGGCGAGCGCCTTGTAGAGGACGTCGTCGGGCGTCGGGGTGGCCACCTGCCAGCCGACGCCGTAGAGGATGAGTTCGGCCGCCGAGTGGTAGTTGATGCCGTACGTGAAGCCGACGCGCTTCTCGAACGCGTCCAGGGCGCGGGTCTCGGGCTCGGACGCGGGGCTCGCGCCGCGGTAGGTCTGGCTGGTGGGGTTGGGGGACGAACCCTCGTCGTCGTAGCCCCACTTGTAGGGGAAGTTGCGGTTGAGGTCGACGCCGTCGCCCGTGCCGATGACGCCGTCGCCGTTGACGTCCCGCAGGTTCTTGCGCCACAGGCGGTTGTCGGAGCCGCGGAAGGTGTGGTCGTAGCCGTCCGGGTTGGCCGAGAGGACGAACCACAGTTCCGTCGTGTCGACGATGCGGCGGATGCGCTTGTCGGTCTGGTAGTGGTCCAGGTAGTGGTGCATCAGACGCCGGGTCATCTCCGGGGTGATCCACTCGCGGGCGTGCTGGTTGGACATGTAGAGCACGGACGGCTTCGAGCCGTCCTTCGACTTCTTCGCGTTCCTGGTCAGTTTGAGCGCGAGGATGTCCTGGCCCGTGACGGTCCTGCCGATGGACTCGACCTTGGTGAGGCCGGGGTTGGCCTGGGCGGTCCGGAGGATCTCCTCCTTGAGCCCGCCGCTTCCGCTGTACGGGCGGAACACGCCCTGCGCCGCGTCCTCGGCCCGGGCCACGGCCTTGGCCGACAGGCTGTGCTCCCGGAGGTCGACGCCCTGTTCGCGCAGGTGGGCGGCCTGCTTGTCGGTGAGGTAGACCTCCACCTCGGTCCTGCCGCCCCCGGTCACCTGCTCACCGAGCTCGTGGCCGTCCTGACCGGCCTTGAGCAGCAGGGGAATCTGCTTCGGGGTGACGTCGGCGCGGAAGACCTTGACCTCGTCCGGGTCGGACTTCGGGGAACTCCCGCTCTGTGCCTGGGCTGTGGGCGTGAGGCTCGCTCCGCCGATCAGAAGCGCGCCGACAGCGAGGATCGATCTCGCTCTGTGTCTCATGAACCCCCCTAGCGGTGGTCCGCCACAGCGGCGAACAGGTTGCCAGGCTCATGTCATGTCTTGATCGAGTCAAGAGCGCTTCACGGACACGCGAACGCTCCTGGTACGGGGGTGACAGGCCGGTGCCGACGGGCCCGGACGGCTCTCGGCACCGGCGTGTCGACGGGCGGGTCAGCCGGCCAGATTCTCCGCCAGCTCCTCGGTGAGGTTCGCCTCCGTACCCGGGATGCCCAGGTCCGCGGCGCGCTTGTCGGCCATGGCCAGCAGACGGCGGATCCGGCCGGCGACCGCGTCCTTGGTCAGCGGCGGGTCGGCGAGCGCGCCCAGCTCCTCCAGGGACGCCTGCTTGTGCTCCATGCGCAGCCGCCCGGCCGCGGCCAGGTGCTCGGGGACCTCCTCCCCCAGGATCTCCAGGGCGCGCTGCACGCGGGCCCCGGCGGCCACGGCCGCGCGGGCCGAGCGGCGCAGGTTGGCGTCGTCGAAGTTGGCGAGCCGGTTGGCCGTGGCCCGCACCTCGCGGCGCATCCGGCGCTCCTCCCAGGCCAGCACGGACTCGTGCGCCCCGAGCCGGGTCAGCAGCGCGCCGATCGCGTCGCCGTCCCGGACGACCACCCGGTCCACCCCGCGCACCTCGCGGGCCTTCGCGGCGATCGACAGTCTGCGGGCGGCACCGACCAGCGCGAGCGCCGCCTCCGGGCCCGGGCAGGTCACCTCCAGGGAGGAGGAGCGGCCGGGCTCGGTCAGCGAGCCGTGCGCCAGGAACGCCCCGCGCCAGGCCGCCTCCGCGTCGCAGGTGGCCCCCGAGACCACCTGCGGGGGCAGGCCGCGGATCGGCCGGCCCCGGCCGTCCACCAGACCCGTCTGCCGGGCCAGCTGGTCACCGCCCGCGACGACCCGGACGACGTAGCGCGAGCCGCGGCGCAGCCCGCCGGGCGCCATCACGATCAGCTCGGAACTGTGGCCGAAGATCTCCAAGATGTCCCGCTTGAGCCGGCGCGCCGCCATCGCGGTGTCCAGCTCCGCCTCGATCACGATGCGCCCGCTCACCAGGTGGAGGCCGCCGGCGAACCGCAGGATGGCGGAGACCTCCGCCTTCCTGCAGCAGGTACGGGTGACGGGGAGCCGGGAGATCTCGTCCTTCACCGCTGCCGTCATCGCCATGGGCCGATCCTTCCATGCATCCGAAAAATACGGTCGTACGCGGCGGCCAACAGCTCCGGGTCGTGCCGGGGAGAACCGTCGGGCCGGGCCACCGGCGCCAGCTCGACCGCGGCTCCCAGCCGCTTGGCGGCCTCGGTGAGCGAGTCGCGGTCGGGCACGGCGGCCTCGTCGGCCAGCACCACGTCCAGGGCGAGTTTAGGGGCGTGTCGCCCCAAAACCTCCAAATGACGCTGCGGGGAGAAGCCTTCGGTTTCTCCGGGCTGGGGCGCCAGGTTCAAGGAGAGCACCCGGCGCGCCTTGGTCTCGGTGAGGGCGTCCAGCAGCTCGGGGACGAGCAGGTGCGGGATCACCGAGGAGAACCAGGAACCGGGGCCGAGCACCACCCAGTCCGCGTCCAGGACCGCCGCGACGGCCTCGGGGACGGCGGGCGGGTCGTGGGGCACGAGATGCACCGACTGCACCTCGCCGGGCGTCAGGGCGACGGTCGCCTGCCCGCGCACCGTGTCCACGTCGTCCGGGCGCTCCGGATCGTGCCCCCTGACCAGGGCCTCCAGCGCCAGCGGCACGGCGGACATGGGCAGCACGCGCCCGTGCGCGCCGAGCAGCTTGCCGACCAGGTCCAGGGCCTGGACGTGGTCACCGAGCTGCTCCCACAGGGCGACGATCAGCAGGTTGCCGACCGCGTGGTCGTGCAGATCGCCCTGGGACTGGAAACGGTGCTGGATGACGCGGGCCCAGGTCTGGCCCCAGTCGTCGTCCCCGCACAGAGCGGCCAGCGCCTTGCGCAGGTCGCCCGGCGGCAGCACGCCCAGCTCGTCGCGGAGCCGGCCGCTGGAACCGCCGTCGTCGGCCACGGTGACGACGGCGGTGAGGTCGCCGGTGATCCGACGCAGCGCGGCGAGCGACGCGGACAGGCCCATGCCACCGCCGAGCGCAACCACCTTGGGCTGGGCGCCGCGCCGGCGGGGCCGGCCGCCGCGGACCTCGGCGGTGCGGCCGGCGCGCGCGTCGGGCACCATCCGGCGCAGCCTGCCCAGCCGCGGTGTACGTTCCGTCATTCCCGTCCCATGTCCCGGTGCACGACCACCGTCTCCACGCCCTCGGCCGCGAGGCGCGCGGCGAGCTTCTCCGACACGGCGACCGAGCGGTGCTTGCCGCCGGTACAGCCGATGGCGATGGTCACATACCGCTTGCCCTCGCGCCGGTACCCGGCCGCGATGAGCCGCAGCAGCTCGGCGTACCGGTCGAGGAAGTCCTTGGCGCCGGGCTGGTTGAAGACGTAGGCGGAGACCTCCTCGTTGAGGCCGGTGTAGGGGCGCAGCTCCGGGACCCAGTGCGGGTTGGGCAGGAACCGCATGTCCGCGACCAGGTCGGCGTCGACCGGGAGGCCGTACTTGAAGCCGAAGGACATCACGGTGGCCCGCAGCTCGGGCTCCTCCTCGCCGGCGAACTGGGCGTCCATCTTGGCGCGCAGCTCGTGCACGTTGAGGCTGGAGGTGTCGATCACCAGGTCGGCGTCGCCGCGCAGCTCGCGCAGCAGCTCCCGCTCGGCGGCGATGCCGTCGACGATGCGGCCGTCGCCCTGCAGCGGGTGCGGGCGGCGCACCGACTCGAAGCGGCGGACCAGGGCCTCGTCGGAGGACTCCAGGAAGACGATCCGCCGGGTGACGTTCTTCGCCTCCAGGTCCGCCAGGGACTCGCGCAGATTGTCGAAGAAGCGCCGGCCGCGCACGTCCACGACGACCGCGATCCGCGCCACGTTGCCCTGCGAGCGGGCGCCCAGCTCCACCATGGTGGGAATGAGGGCGGGCGGGAGGTTGTCCACGACGAACCAGCCGAGGTCCTCCAGACACTTGGCGGCCGTGGACCGGCCGGCTCCGGACATGCCGGAGATGATCACCAGCTCGGGGATGGCCACCTCGGGGGCCCCGGCCGTCTCGCTGCCCGTACTCACCTGTGCTCCGTTGTCGTGGCCTGTGTCGTGGCCTGTGTCCTGGCCTGTGTCCTGGCCCGGGGTCTGGCCCGTGTCCTGGCCCGGGGTCTGGCCCGTGTTCCGGCCGGCGTCCGGCCGGAGGGCATCGTCGCCCGCGCCGCTGTGCGTCTGATCTCGCCGTGCTGTGGGCTGTGCCTCGTGCTCGGTCATGTCTCCTGCCCCCGTCGTTCGTCCAAGGCGCCCGCGGTCACGGGCTCCCCCGAGGACCCCGCCGTCGTACCGGGTTCCTCGTCCTCAATGATCTCTCCGGTCGCCGTGTTCACGGCGGGTGCGGCCGGGACCGCCCGGGCGAGGGCCACGGCGATGGTCTCGGCCGTCTTCCGGCCTATCCCGGGCACTTCCTGGATCTGCTCGATCGTGGCGGACCGCAGCTTCTTCACCGAACCGAAGTGCTTGATGAGCGCCTGCCTGCGCGTCTCGCCGAGGCCGGGGACCTCGTCCAGCGGGCCCGCGCGGAAGCGCTTGGCCCGCTTGGTGCGCTGGTAGGTGATCGCGAACCGGTGGGCCTCGTCGCGGACGCGCTGGAGCAGGTACAGACCCTCGCTGGTACGGGGCAGGACCACCGGGTCGTCCTCGCCGGGCACCCAGACCTCCTCCAGGCGCTTGGCGAGGCCGCAGACGGCGATGTCGTCGATGCCCAGCTCGTCCAGGGCGCGCCGGGCCGCCGCGACCTGCGGCCGGCCGCCGTCGACCACGACCAGCTGCGGCGGGTACGCGAACTTCCGCGGGCGGCCGTCGTCGTCCTTGAGGGCGTCGGTGACCGTCTCCGTACCGGTGAGCGCGCCGTCACCGTCGGACAGCGCGTCCCCGCCGGCGGAGCCGTCGGTCCACTCCCCCGTCCGCTCCTTCTCGGCGAGGTAGCGCCTGAAGCGGCGGGTGATCACCTCGTGCATGGAGCGCACGTCGTCCTGGCCGGCGAATCCCTTGATCTGGAAGCGGCGGTACTCGCTCTTGCGCTGGAGGCCGTCCTCGAAGACGACCATGGAGGCCACCACGTCATCGCCCTGGAGGTGCGAGATGTCGTAGCACTCGATCCGCAGCGGGGCGCTGTCCAGGTCGAGGGCCTCGGCGATCTCCTCCAGCGCACGCGAGCGCGTGGTCAGATCGGAGGCGCGCTTGGTCTTGTGCAGCGCGAGGGCCTGCTGGGCGTTGCGCTGCACGGTCTCCATGAGCGCCTTCTTGTCGCCGCGCTGCGGGACGCGCAGCGACACGTTCGCCCCGCGGCGCCCGGTCAGCCACTCCTGGACCGGTTCGACCGGCTCGGGCAGCGCCGGGACCAGCACCTCCTTGGGGACCGCGTCCCCGGTCTCCTCGCCGTACAGCTGCTGGAGGGCGTGCTCGACCAGGGCGCCGGTGGTGACCTCCTCGACCTTGTCGGTCACCCAGCCACGCTGGCCGCGGACCCGGCCGCCGCGCACGTGGAAGATCTGCACGGCCGCCTCCAGCTCGTCCTCCGCGACGGCGATGAGGTCGGCGTCGGTCGCGTCGGCGAGCACGACCGCGTTCTTCTCCATGGCCTTCTTCAGGGCCCCGATGTCGTCGCGCAGGCGGGCCGCCCGCTCGTACTCCATCTCCTCGGCCGCCTCCATCATCCGCGTCTCCAGACGGCGGAGGTAGGTGCCCGTGCGGCCGGCCATGAAGTCGCAGAACTCCTCGGCCAGCTCCCCGTGCTCCTCGGGCGTGATCCGGCCGACACAGGGCGCGGAGCACTTGCCGATGTACCCGAGCAGACAGGGCCGGCCGGTGCGCGCGGCGTTCTTGAAGACCCCGGCCGAGCAGGTGCGCACCGGGAACACCCGCAGCAGCAGGTCGACGGTGTCCCGGATGGCCCACGCGTGCGCGTACGGCCCGAAGTACCGGACGCCCTTCTTCTTGTGACCGCGCATCACCTGCACGCGCGGGAACTGCTCGTTCATCGTGACCGCGAGGTAGGGGTAGCTCTTGTCGTCGCGGTACTTGACGTTGAACCGGGGGTCGTACTCCTTGATCCAGGAGTACTCCAGCTGGAGCGCCTCGACCTCCGTGGACACCACGGTCCACTCGACGGACGCGGCAGTGGTCACCATCGTCCGGGTGCGCGGGTGCAGGTTCGCCAGGTCCTGGAAGTAGTTCGCCAGGCGCTGGCGCAGGCTTTTCGCCTTTCCGACGTAGATCACCCGGCGGTGCTCGTCACGGAACCTGTACACCCCCGGACAGTCCGGGATGTCTCCCGGCCTGGGGCGGTAGCTGGAGGGGTCGGCCATGTCTCACACCCTACTGGCGAGCACCGACACCACGCCGGGCCTGTGGACAACGCCCACACCCGTACGGTGCAGGACCCGGGTGCGCGGTCCGCTGCGGGACGGATTCCACGGCCCCCGGCGCAGACCTCGCCGGCCTCGCCCCGGGCGCAGGCGCGAGAGGCCGTGTCGGCCCCGCCGTGCCGGCGCCGTGCCGTCTGCCGCCGTCCCTGCGGCGGGGCCGTGGGCGCGGCCCGCGGCAGCCCCGTTCCGGCCGTGTCCGCCCGCACGCAACGGCAAGGTCCGGCCAGTCGTCCGGGACGGCCGGGTCCGAGGTGTTGTCGGGTTCTGGTCAACACGCTTCAATGCGGGGGAACTCGGGGCCGCGCGGCGGACACGTGCGTGCACCGCATGCCCGGCGACGGGCGTCCGCCGCGCTCACGGGGGCGGCCCCCGCACACCCGCGCAGGCGGTCTGACCAGCCGTAGCGACACCTCACAGAAAGGCCCCTCGGCATGCGGCATGCCACAGAGCACGCGGACGCCCCCACCGCGGAGCTGGACACGGCCCTGCGGGGCGGCCCCTTCCACGTGGCGCTGCGTGCCGCGATCGCCGCTCGCGGACTGCCGCTCCAGCGCGTGCAGCACCATCTGTCACGCCACGGGGTCAAGGTCGGCGTCACCAGTCTGAGCTACTGGCAACAGGGCGCCCGCCGCCCGCAGCGCCCGGAGTCGCTGCGCGCCGTACGGGCTCTGGAGGAGATCCTCCACTTGCCGGACGAGTCACTGATCCGGCTGCTCGCCGAGTCCGACGGGCGCACGGTGAGCGGTCACCCGGCGGGCCGCTCGTACCGGTCCCTGGTCGAGGCCTCGGACGTCCTCCGCCGGCTCACCGCCGACCTCGGCTGGTCCTTCGACGGCGGACTGCACACCCTGGGCCATCACGAGTGCGTCCGGATCGGCGCACGGCGCGAGCTGGCGAGCCGCGAGGCCCACCACATCGTGCGGGCCCATCGCGACGGCGTCGACCGCTTCGTCGCCGTCCATCACGGTGACCCGGGCTGTGATCCCCGCCGCGTCACCGTGCACGCCCTGGAGAACTGCCGCGCCGGCCGCCTCCGCTGGGACCGGGACACCGGCGTGCTGGTCGCCGAGCTGCTCTTCGGCACCCGGCTGCGCTCCGGGGACACCTTCCTCTTCCGGTACGGCATCGAGGACGGTACGGCCGGGACGTCCCGCGAGTACCTCCAGCGGTTCGACTCCCCCGGCGGCCAGTACGCGCTCCAGGTGCGCTTCGACACGGCCGCCCTGCCGGTGCGCTGCCACCGCTTCGCCCAGCACTCGGCGGCGGCCCCGCGCAGCGGCCGGCAGGAACGGCCCGTCACCGGCCCGCACCACAGCGCGCATGTGGTCGAGCCCCGGATCCGGCCGGGCATCGTGGGGATCGCCTGGGACTGGGAGTGAGCCGGCCTCCGCCACCTGCCGGCCGGGCCGCCTGCGGCGCGAACCCCCGGCTGCGAGCCGCGCAGGCCTGAGCCCCTCGGCCGCGGCTGCGCATCGCGCGGGCCCGCGGCGCTCCGTCAGGCCGCCGGGCCGGCGACGATCCTGCCGTTCGCCGCCTTCACCCTCAGCTCGGTCAGCGGCTCGGTCGCCGGCGCCTGAACCACCTCACCCGTCACGGCGTCGAACTCGCTGCCGTGGCAGGGGCAGACCAGGGTCGTCCCCTGGAGCTTGTTGATGGGACACCCCGCGTGCGTGCAGACCGTGCTGTACGCCTTCAGCGTGCCGTCCTCACCGCGGCTGACCACCACGTTGTGATCCCGGTACAGCGTGGCCCCGCCGCGCGCGACCTCGCTCTCCGCGCCGAGGTCGACCGGCGCGGTCGGGACCGCGGCCGGCCTCCCCTTCGGGGCCCCGCACGCGGTCAGGCCGAGCCCGGCCACCGGGGCCGCGGCGGCCCCTCGAAGAACGGTACGGCGACTCGCGGAGGAGCGGGCGGGCATAGGGGACTCCACTGCTCAAGGGATGTGCAGGGCGACCATACCGGGGCAGGGAGACCGTTCGGGAAGGGGGTGCGGCGGGGGTGGGCGGGCGCGCGGCAGGAAGGGGGTGCGGCGGGGTGGGCGGGCGCGCGGCGGGAAGGAAGTGCGGCGGGGGGCGGGGCGCGGCGGGAAGGGGGTGCGGCAGGGTGGGCGGGCGCGCGGCGGGCACGGGTGGCGGACACGGAGAGTTGCCGCGGTTGTGGGAGCGCCGGTGCTGACGTAAACGTTTACGCGACGCCTGGCGATGGGATACGGTCCCGTCCGGAAGCAGCGGTCCGGAGGCCGGATCGGACGACCGCGTGCCGTGGTCCGCCACGGGACACCGTCGCGCAGGCCCGTCGCCCGGGCGGCCGGGCCCGGGCATGTCGCCCAGGAGGGAGCGCGGATGGCGACCATGGCGGATGTCGCCCGGAGCGCCGGGGTCTCGGTGGCGACCGTCTCCCACGTCCTCAACGGCACACGCCCGGTGCTGCCCCACACCCGCCAGGCCGTACTCGACGCCATCGAGGCCCTGGGCTACACCCACAACACCCTGGCCCGCTCCCTGGTGACCTCGCGCACCCGTTCGCTGGGCCTGGCGGTGTCGGCCATCAGCAATCCGTACTTCACCGAGATCCTGCAAGGCGTCGAGGCCGCCGCCCTGGAAGCCGGCTACAGCCTGCTCATCGCCGATCCGCACGACGATCCCCGGCACGAGCGCAAGGTCGCTCGGCTCCTCCATGAGCGCCGGGTGGACGGCATGATCGTCGCGCCGTCGGCAGACCCGCGCGGTCTCGTCGGGTACCTGCGCCGGCACACGGTACCGACGGTCTTCCTGGACCGGCTGATCGAGGCGGACCGGCCGGCTCAGGGGGACCCGCTGATCGAGGCAGACCGGCTCACTGAGGTGGACCGGCCGGCCCAGGGGGACCGGCTGATCGAGGCGGGTGCGCGGTCGGACGTGTCGCCGGACCCGGTGCCGGAGGCCGCCCCGCCGCCGAGCACGCCGTGGTTCGACCAGGTCTGTGCCGACGGCGCCGCGCCGACGGCCCGGCTCGTCACCCACCTCGCCGAGCGCGGCCACCGCCGGATCGGCCTGATCGCGGGCCTGCCCGGGCTGAGCACCACCGGGGAGCGCATCTCCGGCTACCGGGCGGGCCTCTCCTCCGCCGGTCTGGCCTACGACGCACGTCTGCTGGTCTCCGGCAACTCCGAGTCCGCCGGTGCCGAGCGGGCCACGGCCGGTCTGCTCGGCCTGCCGGAGCCGCCCACCGCACTGGTCACCGCCAACAACGCGATGACCATCGGCGCCCTGCGCGCGCTGCGCCGGCTCGGCCGGTCCGTGCCGGACGACATCGCCCTGTGCTGCTTCGACGACTTCGCCTGGGCCGACCTCTTTTCGCCCCGGCTGACCGCCATCGCCCAGCCCAGCCGGGAGCTGGGCGCGCAAGCCGTCCGGTTGCTCCTGGACCGCCTGGCCGAACCGGACCGGCCGTCCCGGACGGTCCGGTTGCCGTGCGCGTTCGTCCACCGCACGTCCTGCGGATGTCCGGAGGAGCCCGACCGTGCGCGGGCGGCCGAGGGCACTGCCACTCGCACGCTGTCCGAGAAGGGAACCCCGTCGTGATCGTCGTCGCCGGTGAGGCACTGATCGACCTGGTACCGCAGGGCACCGGTGCCCTGGCGGACCTCAAGCCGGCGCTCGGCGGCGGCCCGTACAACACCGCCGTGGCCCTCGGCCGGCTCGGCTCCCGCACCGCCTTCTGCTCGCGGACGTCGGACGACGCCTTCGGCGAGGCGCTGCTGGACGGACTGCGCCGGGCCGGGGTGGACGTGTCCGCCGTGCAGCGCGGGCCCGAGCCGACGACCCTCGCCGTGGCGACGATCGACGCCACCGGCTCCGCCGCCTACTCCTTCTATGTCGACGGCACCGCCGACCGCCTGTTCACCGCCCCGGCCGCGCTTCCCGCCGGTACGCGCGCGGTGTCCTTCGGCACCTGCTCGCTCGTGCTGGAACCGGGGGCGAGCGCCTATGAGGAGCTGATGCGGGCCGCTGCCGGACAAGGGCTGTTCACCGCGCTCGATCCCAACGTCCGGGCGGGGCTGATCCCGGACGCGGACGCCTACCGGGCACGTTTCGAGAGCTGGCTGCCCTCGGTGACATTGCTGAAGCTGTCCGCGGAGGACGCGGCATGGCTCGGCGGCACCCCGCGCGAGTGGCTGGCCGCGGGACCGGCGGCCGTGGTGGTCACGCGGGGCGGCGACGGCCTGACCGTGTTCACCCGTGACGGCGGGGAGCATTCCGTGCCGGGTGAGAAGGTCGACGTCGTGGACACCATCGGCGCCGGTGACACGGTCAACGCCGCCTTGCTCCACGGCCTGGCCGTCCAGGACGCGCTGTCTGCGCGAGCGCTCACCGCCCTCGGGACGGAGGGCTGGACACGGCTGTTGCGCTTCGCTGCACGGGCGGCGGCGATCACCTGCTCACGGGCGGGGGCCGAGCCGCCCTACGCGGCGGAGCTGGGCGGGACCGCCGCGCTGTGAGGGGTCTGTCTTCCCTGTGCTGTTGACAAGGTGCGTCCGGGCCGGCGGTGGGCGGGAAGCCGTCGGACCGCCGGATCGGGCCGGCTGATGGTGGAACGAACGGCGCCCCGCGGGGAGTTCCCGCGGGGCGCCGTTTCTTTGACGGGTGGTCAGACAAGACGTCCAGACGCGCTGCCGGACCTCGTGCCGCTCACGATCAGGTCGTGCGGGTCCGCGTCGTCTTCTTCGCGGGCGTCGCCTTCTTCGCGGCAGTGGCGGCCTTCTTGGTCGCGGTGTTGTTGGCCTTGGCCGTCACCGTCTTCTTCGCCGTGGCCTTGGCCGCCGCCGTCTTCTTCGCCGTGGCCTTGGCCGCCGCCGTCTTCCGGACCGCGCCGCCCCGCCGTGCCGTCACCGGCTCGGCGTCGCTGATGCGGTCGGCGCCGAGGATCTCCCTGAGGAACTTGCCCGTGTGGCTGGCCGGAACCCCGGCGACCTCCTCGGGCGTGCCTTCGGCGACCACCAGGCCACCGCCGGCGCCACCCTCCGGCCCCATGTCCACGATCCAGTCGGCGGTCTTGATCACGTCGAGGTTGTGCTCGATGACGATGACCGTGTTGCCCTTGTCGACCAGCCCGCCGAGGACCTTCAGCAGCTTGCTGATGTCCTCGAAGTGCAGACCGGTGGTCGGCTCGTCCAGGACGTAGACCGTGCGTCCGGTGGACCGCTTCTGGAGCTCGCTGGCGAGCTTGACGCGCTGCGCCTCGCCTCCGGAGAGGGTGGTGGCGGACTGACCGAGGCGGACGTAGCCGAGACCGACGTCGTGCAGCGTCTTCAGGTGACGGGAGATCGCCGGGACCGCCTCGAAGAAGTGCATGGCTTCCTCGATGGGCATGTTCAGCACCTCGGCGATGGACTTGCCCTTGTAGTGGACCTCCAGGGTCTCCCGGTTGTACCGGGCGCCGTGGCAGACCTCGCACGGGACGTAGACGTCCGGGAGGAAGTTCATCTCGATCTTGATCGTGCCGTCGCCCGCGCAGTTCTCGCAGCGGCCACCCTTGACGTTGAAGGAGAAGCGGCCGGGCATGTAGCCCCGGACCTTCGCCTCGGTCGTCTCGGCGAACAGCTTGCGGATGTGGTCGAAGACACCGGTGTAGGTCGCCGGGTTGGACCGCGGGGTGCGGCCGATCGGCGACTGGTCCACGTGCACGACCTTGTCGACCAGGTCGTCGCCGTCCACGCGCGTGTGCCGTCCGGGGACGGTCCGGGCGCCGTTCAGCTCGCGGGCCAGATGCGTGTACAGGATGTCGTTGACCAGGGTCGACTTGCCGGAGCCGGAGACACCGGTGACGGCGGTGAACACGCCCAGCGGGAAGGACACGTCGATGTCCTGGAGGTTGTTCTCGCGGGCGCCGTGCACGGTGAGCCGCCGGGACGGGTCACGCGGACGCCGGACGTCCGGGACCGGGATCGCCTTGCGGCCCGAGAGGTACGCACCGGTCTGCGACTCGGCGTTCTCCAGCAGTTCCTTCACGGAGCCGCTGTGCACGACCTTGCCGCCGTGTTCACCGGCGCCGGGGCCGATGTCCACGATCCAGTCGGCGACCTTGATGGTGTCCTCGTCGTGCTCCACGACGATGAGCGTGTTGCCCATGTCACGCAGCCGGACCAGGGTCTCGATCAGCCGGTGGTTGTCCCGCTGGTGCAGACCGATGGACGGCTCGTCCAGGACGTACAGGACGCCGACGAGGCCGGAGCCGATCTGGGTGGCCAGGCGGATGCGCTGGGCCTCGCCGCCGGAGAGCGTGCCGGCCGCGCGGTTCAGCGAGAGGTAGTCCAGGCCGACGTCGACCAGGAAGCGCAGCCGTTCGTTGACCTCCTTCAGGACCCGCTCGGCGATCTTCTTGTCCCGGGCGTTCAGCGTCAGCCGGCCCAGGAACTCGGCGCAGTCGCTGATCGACATCGAGGAGACCTCGGCGATCGACTTCTCCATGATCGTGACCGCGAGCACGATCGGCTTCAGGCGCGTGCCCTCGCAGGAGGGGCAGGGCACCTCGCGCATGTAGCCCTCGAAGCGCTCACGGCTGGCGTCGCTCTCGGCCTCGCTGTGCCGGCGCTTCACGAACGGCACCGCGCCCTCGAAGGGCGTGGTGTACACCCGCTCCCGTCCGTACCGGTTGCGGTAGCGGACCTCGATCTGGGTCCGGTGGCCGTGCAGCAGGGCCTTCTTCGCGCGCTGCGGCAGGCCCGCGAAGGGGATGTCCGTGCGGAAGCCGAGGGCGTCCGCGAGGGCCCCGATCAGCCGGCCGAAGTAGTCCTTGGTGTGCCCGTGCGACCAGGGGTGGATGGCGCCCTCGTCCAGGGACTTCTCCTCGTCCGGGACGATCAGCTCGGGGTCGACCTCCATGCGCGTGCCGATGCCGGTGCACTCGGGGCAGGCGCCGAAGGGCGAGTTGAAGGAGAAGGAGCGCGGCTCCAGCTCCTCGAAGGACAGGTCGTCGTAGGGGCAGTACAGGTGCTCCGAGTACATGCGCTCGCGCTCGGGGTCGTCCTCGGGCAGGTCCACGAAGTCGAGCACGACCATGCCGCCGGACAGGCCGAGGGCGGTCTCCACGGAGTCGGTGAGGCGGCGCTTGGCGGAGTCCTTCACCGTGAGGCGGTCCACGACCACCTCGATGGTGTGCTTCTCCTGCTTCTTCAAGGTCGGCGGGTCGGACAGCTGGACGGTCTGGCCGTCGACACGCGCGCGCGAGTAGCCCTTGGTCTGCAGGTCGGCGAAGAGGTCGACGAACTCCCCCTTGCGCTCGCGCACCAGCGGGGACAGCACCTGGAAGCGGCTGCCCTCCGGCAGCTCCAGGACCCGGTCCACGATCGCCTGCGGCGACTGCCGCGAGATCGGCCGGCGGCATTCGGGGCAGTGCGGCTTGCCGATGCGCGCGAAGAGCAGCCGCAGGTAGTCGTAGACCTCGGTGATCGTGCCGACCGTCGAGCGCGGGTTGCGCGAGGTCGACTTCTGGTCGATGGAGACCGCCGGGGACAGACCCTCGATGAAGTCGACGTCGGGCTTGTCCATCTGGCCGAGGAACTGCCGTGCGTACGAGGAGAGCGACTCCACGTAGCGGCGCTGGCCCTCCGCGAAGATGGTGTCGAAGGCCAGGGAGGACTTGCCCGACCCGGACAGGCCCGTGAAGACGATGAGCGAGTCACGAGGCAGGTCGAGCGAGACGTTCTTCAGATTGTGCTCGCGCGCGCCACGGACGATGAGACGGTCGGCCACGCCGGTCCGCACCTTTCTTGAGAGAAGTGACAGGGGCGGGGCCCCTGTGCTTCTTCAGACTAGGGGGAGCCACTGACAACGCCGGTCGGATTTCCCGGTTGCATAACAACCCCCGGCCCTCCAGCATGCCCGACGCCACCCTCGACGATATAGCACGGACATTCGATTTGCGGGCGAGGTCCATCACCTTCACCCGAAGGTGTGGCCGGGCTAGGGTCAGGACCATGATTGATCACGCTCATGACCTGGTCTGTGTACGCGAAGCGACCGAACGGCTGCTCGGCGCGGTCGCCGGTTTGGACAACGCATCGCTCGCCGAGCCGTCACGGCTTCCGGGCTGGACGCGCGGACACCTCCTCGCCCACATCGCCCGGAACGCGGACGCGCTCCTGAACGTCCTCCAGGGCCGTCCCATGTACGAGAGCGGCGAGGCGCGGGACGGCGACATCGAGCGCGACGCCCCGCGCCCCGTGCAGGCCCAGATCGCCGACATCCGGGAGGCCACGGCGCGCTTCCTGGCGTTCGGGGAGATCCCTGCGGACTGGTCCCGCACGGTGGAGCTGCGCAACGGGGTCACCGACTCCGCGTCCCGGGTGCCGTTCCGCCGCTGGGTCGAGGTGGACGTGCACCACGTCGATCTCGGGATCGGGTACGAGCTGGAGGACCTCCCGGCGGAGTTCCTGGTCCGCGAGACCGACTTCCTCACGGAGCGGTTCTCCGGTCGCCCGGACGTCCCGGCGACCCGTGTCACGGACGGCACGCGCGTGTGGAACACCGGGCGCGCGGCGGACGAGCCCGAGGTGACGGTCACCGGAGCACCGGCCGACCTGGTGGGCTGGCTCGCCGGGCGCCGCGACGGGTCGGCCCTCGAGGTGCGGGGCGGTACGCTGCCGAAACTGCCGCCGCTGTAGGGGTACGACCGCGCACCCGCCCGGCCTCGCGGCCGTCCACGGTCACTCGCCCGTGCAGCCCGCCGCGGTGGGCCGCCCGCTATAGGCTGATCACCATGACGTACTCCGGAGAGGTCAAGGTCGGCGGACCGGCGGACGTGCACGAGCTGTCGGACCTGATGATCACCAAGATCGCGGTCGGGCCGATGGACAACAACGCCTACCTGCTGCGCTGCCGGGCCACCGACGAGCAGCTCCTGATCGACGCCGCCAACGAGGCGGGGACGCTCCTCGCCATGATCGGTGACGACGGCATCGCGTCCGTCGTCACCACGCACCAGCACGGTGACCACTGGCAGGCCCTCGCCGAGGTCGTCTCGGCCACGGGCGCGCGTACGTACGCGGGCCGCGACGACGCCGCCGGCATCCCCGTGCCCACCGACGTCCTCGTCGACGACGGCGACGTCATCAGGGTGGGCCGGGTGGAACTCACCGCGCGCCATCTGGTCGGGCACACGCCCGGTTCGATCGCGCTGGTCTACGACGACCCGCACGGCCACCCGCACGTCTTCACCGGCGACTGCCTCTTCCCGGGGGGCGTCGGCAACACGCGCAAGGACCCGAAGGCGTTCGCCAGCCTGATCCACGACGTGGAGACCAAGCTCTTCGACGTACTGCCGGACGAGACGTGGGTCTACCCCGGGCACGGCAACGACACGACGCTCGGCGCGGAGCGCCCTCACCTGCCGGAGTGGCACGCGCGCGGGTGGTGAGCGCGCGCCGGTGCCGCCCCCCGCGCACGCGCCGCACACGCACGCCGGGCGCAGGCCTCGCCACACGCCGGGCGCAGGCCTCGCACATACGCCGGGCGCAGGGCTCGAACGCACGCCGGGCGCGCGCCTCGCACGCATGCGGGGCGTGCGCAACTCCCGCGCGCGCCCCGTGTGAACCTTTCGCGCGCGCCGAACCCCCGTGCGCACTCCCGGAGAGCGGCCGCCCGCAGTCAACTGGTAGGGCCCCGCGCAGGATGACGGCTCCTGAGCGGTAGGGGCCGCCGGTCTCCAACCCCGCCCTCGGCCGGCGGCCCGGGCACGCGCGCGTGGCCCCCGCGCACCGGCGTTTCACACGCCCGCAACACCCGTTCCCACCATGCGGACAACTACCCATGTGACGTGGACAAACGCCGGGTTCACTGCCACTCTCCCGCCATGGATCCCGCCCCTCGCGCCCTGCGCCGCGCGGTGGCCGCCGCCACCGTAGCCCTGCTCGCCACCGCCGTCGGCTGCGCTCCGCAGCCCGAGGACCCCGGGGACAAGACCTCGGCCGCACCGCCCGGCAAGGCCGGGAGCTGCGCCAAGGGCACGCTGGCCACCAAGACGTCCGGGAAGCTGACCATCGCGACGGACGAACCGGCGTACGAGCCCTGGTTCAAGGACGGCAGGCCCGCCAACGGCAAGGGCTTCGAGTCGGCGGTCGCGTACGCCGTGGCGAAGCGGCTGGGGTACGACAGGGACGCGGTCGTATGGCAGAGCGTGCCCTTCAACAAGGCCTTCGCGCCCGGGGCGAAGACCTTCGACTTCGACATCAACCAGGTGTCGATCAGCGCGGAGCGCAAGAAGGCCGTGGACTTCTCGTCCGGTTACTACGACGTGCGGCAGGCCGTCATCGCGCTGAAGGGCGGCAAGGCGGCCGAGGCGACGAGCATCTCCGACCTGAAGAACCTCAAGCTCGGTGCCCAAGTGGGCACCACCAGCCTCGACTACATCAACGACGTGGTGAAGCCGGAGCGGGCCGCCGCCGTCTACGGCAGGAACGACCAGGCCAAGTCGGCGCTGAAGAACGGTCAGGTCGACGCCGTCGTGACCGACCTGCCGACCGCGTTCTACATCACGGCCGCCGAGGTGACCAACGCCGAGGTCGTCGGCCAGTTCGAGCACCGGGGTGGCGCCGCCGAGCAGTTCGGGCTCGTCCTCGACAAGGGAAGCGCCCTCACCTCGTGCGTGACCGGCGCCGTCGACGCCCTGCGCGAGGACGGCACGCTGGCCGCGATCGAGAAGCGGTGGCTCTCGGACGCCGTGGACGCCCCGGTGCTCACGTGACGGTCACCAAGGACGACCCGGCTCCGGAGGAGGCGGACGGCAAGGGCGGCATGACCGCCGCCGGTGCCGAGGGCGGCTCCGGAGACGGCTCCGGGGACGGCTACCTCCCCTCCGAGCGGCGGCTGGCACGCGAGCGCCACCGGCGCGCGCGTGCCCGCCGCGCCACCGCCCTCGCGGCCGTGTCCACCCTCGTCACGGCCGCCGTGCTCTGCCTGGTCGTCGTCAACGCGCCGGGCTGGCCGCGCACCAAGGAGACCTTCTTCAGCGCGCACTACGCGCGCGAGGCGTTCCCGAAAGTCCTCGAAGGGCTGTGGCTCAACGTCCGCCTGCTGCTGGTCTGCGGCGCCGCCGTCCTGGTCCTCGGCATGCTGATCGCCGTCGCGCGCACCCTGCGCGGCCCGGTCTTCTTCCCCCTGAGGGTGCTGGCGGCGGCGTACACCGACTTCTTCCGCGGCCTGCCGCTGATCATCAACCTGATGATCGTGGTCTTCGGCGTACCGGCGCTGCGGCTCCAGGGTGTGACGGTCGATCCGGTGCTGCTCGGCGGTACCGCGCTGACGCTGACGTACTCGGCGTACGTGGCGGAGGTGTTCCGGGCCGGCATCGAGTCCGTCCACCCCTCGCAGCGCGCGGCGGCACGGTCCCTGGGACTCACCCACCGGCAGACCCTGCGCCACGTCGTCCTGCCGCAGGCGGTGCGCCGCCAGGTGCCCCCGCTCCTCAACGACCTGGTGTCGCTCCAGAAGGACACCGGCCTGGTGTCCATCGGGGGCGCCGTGGACGCCGTACGAGCGGCCGACATCATCGTGGGCCGCAGCATGAACTACACGCCGTACATCGTCGCGGGGCTGGTGTTCGTGGCGCTGACCATCCCGATGACCCGGTTCACCGACTGGGTGACGGCACGGATGGACCGGCAGCGGGCCCAGGGAGGGCCCCTGTGAGCACCCGGAGGCATCTTGTGACCACGCCTGCGAGCGACGCGCCCGTCCTGCGGATGGAATCCGTCCGCAAGACCTTCGGCGACGCGGTCGTCCTGCGCGACGTCTCGCTGGAGGTGGCCCCGCACACGGTGACCGCGCTGATCGGCGCCTCCGGATCGGGCAAGTCCACACTGCTGCGCTGCGCCAATCTCCTGGAGGAGATCGACGACGGCGCGATCTGGCTGGACGGTGAGGAGATCACCGACCCGTGCGCCGACCAGGACGCGGTCCGGCGCCGGATCGGCGTGGTCTTCCAGGCGTACAACCTCTTCCCGCACATGACCGTGCTCGACAACATCACGCTCGCCCCGCGCCGCGTGCACGGGGTCCCCCGCGCGGAGGCCGAGGAGCGCGCCAGGGAACTGCTGGAGCGCCTCGGGCTCGCCGGGAAGGCCGGTGCCTATCCCGACCGGCTCAGCGGCGGCCAGCAGCAGCGGGTGGCGATCGTACGGGCCCTCGCGGTGCGGCCGCGGCTGTTGCTGCTGGACGAGATCACGGCCGCGCTCGACCCGGAACTGGTCGGCGAGGTGCTGGAGGTGGTGCGCGGTCTGAAGGACGACGGCATGACCATGGTGCTCGCCACACACGAGATGGGCTTCGCACGGGACGTCGCCGATCAGGTGTGCTTCCTGGACGGTGGTGTCGTGCTGGAGCGGGGCGCCGCCGAGCAGGTGTTCGGCGAGCCACGGCAGGAGCGCACCCGGCGCTTCCTGCGGCGGATCGTGGAGACGGGCCGGCTCTGAGGGGTGGCGCGTCGGTCAGAGGCCGGATCAGGCTCGCCGGCCCTGCCCGGTCGGCAGGACACCCCTCGTCCGCCCACGGTCACGCGTCGGCCTGTGCCTTCCCGGCCAGCGCCGCGACCCGCTCCACGCCGAACACATAGCCCTGCACTCCGCAGCCGGCGATCACACCGTCGGCGCGCAGCGAGACGTAGGAGTGGTGCCTGAACGATTCGCGCTGGTGGATGTTGGAGATGTGCACCTCGACGACGGGCATGCCGTCGCAGGTGTTGAGCGCGTCCAGGATGGCGACCGACGTGTGCGAGTAGGCACCGGGGTTGATGACGATGCCGCAGTGGCTCAGCCGTGCCTCGTGGATCCAGTCGACCAGGACGCCCTCGTGGTTGGACTGCCGGAAGTCCACCGTGCCGCCGTGCGCGGCCGCCGCCTCGGCGCACAGCGCCTCCACGTCGGCGAGCGTGTCCGTGCCGTAGATCTCGGGCTGGCGCCGGCCGAGCAGGTTGAGGTTGGGCCCGTTGAGGATCATGATCGGGGCGTTGGTCAGGGTGCGGGGCACGGTTCCTCCGGTCCGTCTCGGAGCGGTGCGTCGACGACCGCTGCTCGCCCCCGGTCTATCACGCCGGCCGAGGCGGGCGGCGGCCCCTGCGCGCCGGTCGCCACGGCGTGCGCTCTGGCCCCCTGATCACCTCCGCACGCCCCCGTAACCCGTGATCACTGGGGGTAGTTGACGCGGTATGCACCGAGTACGCGCCGTGAGCACTCCGTCCCTGCCGCGGCTCGCCGCCGCCTCCCTCATCGGAACGGCGATCGAGTTCTACGACTTCTTCGTCTACGGGACCGCGGCGGCTCTCATCCTGGGGCCGCTGTTCTTCCCGACGTTCTCCCCGCTCGCGGGGACACTGGCGGCGTTCGGGACGTTCGGGGTGGGGTTCATCGCCCGCCCGCTGGGCTCCGTGCTGTTCGGGCACCTCGGCGACCGGCGCGGGCGCCGGCCGGTGCTCGTCGTTTCGCTGCTGCTCACCGGCGCCTCGACGGTCGCGGTCGGCTGTGTGCCGTCCTACGGGACCATCGGTGTGGCCGCGCCCGTGCTGCTGCTCGTGCTGCGTTTCGTCCAGGGGCTGGGGCTCGGCGGGGAGTGGGGCGGGGCGGTGCTGCTGACCGCCGAGCACGCGCCCGCCGGACGGCGCGCCCTGTGGTCGAGCTTTCCTCAGGTGGGACCGGCGGTCGGTTTCGTGCTGGCGAACGGGCTGACGCTCGTGCTGTCGGTGACACTGTCCGACGCGGAGTTCGCGCGCTGGGGCTGGCGGGTTCCGTTCTGGGCGGCCGGCGTGCTGGCACTGGCCGGTATGTGGCTGCGCTCGTCGCTCGCGGAGAGCCCCCGTTTCCTGGAGATCGACGACCACGCGCGCGTGCCGTTCCTGGAGGTGGTACGGCACCACGGGCGGCTGGTGCTGCTGACGGCCGGGGCACTGGCCATGGGCTACGCGGTCTTCTACGCGGTGACGACGTGGTCGCTGGCGTACGCGACGGAACGGCTCGGTGTGAGCCGTACGGTCATGCTGATGTGCATCATGGGCGCCGTCGTGGTGATGGGCGCGCTCACGCCCGTCGTGGCGTCGCTCGGCGACCGGTACGGGCGCCGGCCGATGTGTCTGACGGGATGCGCCGCTTGCGTCCTGTGGATGCTTCCCATGGTCGCGCTCCTGTCGACCGGTGAGCCGCTGCTGATGTTCCTGGCCGTCCTGGGCGCCCTGCTCTCCTTCGTCGCCATGTCCTCGGTGATCGCCGCCTACCTGCCGGAGCTCTACGAGCCGCGGGTGCGCTGCACGGGCGCCGCCGTGGGCTACAACCTCGGCGGTGTCCTCGGCGGGGCGCTCACCCCGGTCGCGGCCACGGCGCTCGCGGAACGGAGCGGGCACGTCCCGTGGGGCGTGGGCGCGTATCTGGCGGGCATCGGGCTGGTCAGCCTGGTGTGTTTCGCTTTGCTGCCGGAGACGCGGCCGGTGCCCGTGCCGGCGCCGGTCACGGGCTGACCGCGGGGCGGCTCGGCCGCACTAAGGGTTGATCGCCAGTTCCAGGTAGGCGGCGAACACCACCAGGTGGACACCTCCCTGGAGGGGTGTGGCCCGGCCCGGCACCACGGTCAGCGAACTGACCACCACGGTCAGCGCGAGCAGCAGCATGTGGGTCGGGCCGAGGCCGAGGACGAGCGGCCCGGACAGCCAGACGGAGGCGAGTGCCACGGCCGGGATGGTCAGGCCGATGCTGGCCATGGCGGAGCCGAGTGCGAGGTTGAGGCTGGTCTGCACCCTGTCCCGGCGGGCGGAGCGCAGTGCGGCGATCGTCTCGGGCAGCAGGACGAGCAGGGCGATGATCACACCGACGACCGCGTGCGGCAGGCCCGCGGCGGCCACCCCCGACTCGATGGTGGGCGAGACGCCCTTGGCCAGTCCCACCACCCCGATCAGGGCCAGCCCGAGCAGGCCGAGGCTGATCCAGGCGGTCCGCGCGGACGGCGGCTGCGCGTGGTCGACGGCGGTGATCGTCTCGCCCTGCCGGGTGACGGGCAGGAAGTAGTCGCGGTGGCGCACGGTCTGGGTGGCCACGAACAGTCCGTAGAGGATGAGGGAGGACAGCGCGGCGAACGTCAGCTGGACGGTGGAGAACTCCGGTCCGGGCTTGCTGGTGGTGAAGGTCGGCAGCACCATGCTCAGCGTGGCCAGCGTCGCCACGGTCGCCAGCGCGGCGCCGCTGCCCTCGGGATTGAAGACCGCCGTACGGTGCCGCAGGGACGCGACGAGCAGGCACAGCCCGACGATGCCGTTGCAGGTGATCATCACGGCGGCGAAGACGGTGTCCCTGGCCAGGGTGGAACCCTTGTCGCCGCCGTCGGCCATGAGGGTGACGATCAGGGCCACCTCGATGATCGTCACGGCGATGGCGAGCACCAGGGATCCGAAGGGCTCGCCGACTCGGTGGGCGACGACCTCGGCATGGTGCACCGCCGCCAGGACGGCACCGGCGAGAACCAGGGTCACCAGGCCGACGACCACCCCGGGCAGGTCGCGGCCCCAGGTGAGGACCAGCAGGACGACCGCGAGCGCCGGCACGAGCATGGTCCATCGGTGGGTGAGCGACCGGAGCCGAGTGATCATGCCGAGATGGTCGCAGAGGCGTACGGGCTTCGCATTCCGTTCCTTTCGGATATCCGGAGGCACCGGATTCGCGTCCGGCGACGCAGCGGGAGCGGGGGCGGTGATGTGCTCCGCCCCCGCTCCCGGGGTGCCCGTGGCCGTGCGTCGGCGGTCAGGCGTCGACGCCGGCCTTCGGAGCACTGTCGTCTTGGGCCTGCGCCGCCTCGGCGGCCGCCTGCTTCTTGGACGCCAGCAGGCTGGTGACCGTGGTGACGGCGAGGACCGCGCAGATCACGCCGAGCGAGACGGGGATGCTGATCTCGGGCACGTGGACACCCGACTCGTGCAGGGCGTGCAGCACCAGCTTCACGCCGATGAAGCCGAGGATGATCGACAGCCCGTACGAGAGGTGGACCAGCTTCCTGAGCAGTCCGCCGATGAGGAAGTAGAGCTGGCGCAGACCCATCAGGGCGAAGGCGTTGGCGGTGAAGACGATGTACGGGTCCTGGGTCAGGCCGAAGATCGCGGGGATCGAGTCCAGGGCGAACAGCACGTCCGTGGTGCCGATGGCGAGCATCACGACCAGCATCGGCGTCATGACGCGCTTGCCGTTCTGCTGGATCCACAGCCTGGTGCCGTGGTACCGGTCGGCCACGCCGAACTTGCGCTCGGCGGCCTTCAGCAGCTTGTTCTCCTCGTACTCCTCGTCCTCCTCATCCGCGCGGGCCTCCTGGATGAGCTTCCAGGCGGTCCAGATCAGGAAGGCGCCGAAGAGGTAGAACACCCAGGAGAAGCTGGCGATGATCGCGGCCCCGGCGGCGATGAAGACGGCCCGCAGGACCAGGGCTATGAGGACGCCGACGAGCAGCACACGCTGCTGGTACTGGGTGGGCACGGCGAACTTCGCCATGATCAGGACGAAGACGAAGAGATTGTCGACGCTCAGCGACTTCTCGGTGATGAAGCCCGCGAAGAACTCGCCGGCCTGCTGTCCGCCGCCGAAGACGAGCAGACCGAGGCCGAAGAGGCCGGCCAGGGCGATCCAGACGGCCGTCCAGATGCCCGCTTCCTTGATGGAGACCTCATGCGGCTTGCGGCCGATGAAGAAATCGACCGCGATCAGGGCGGCCAGGCCCACGATGGTCAGGACCCACAGGGTCATGGAGACTTCCACTGCACCTCCGGCATGGGATAACGGCAAACACATCAGCGTTGTCGCTGCCGGAGGTCTCTTCCACCCGCGATGGGCCGACGCCCCGGGACCGTGAAACGGTCCGTACTGACGGGTGCGCCGCAGTCAGGGAGTACTCCCCTCCGTACGAAGACAGTACCCCAATCACCAAGGAAAGGTAAAGAGCAAAGTAAAGGAAGCTCCAAATTGCCTGTTCAGAGCAGCTTTACTGTTGCTTGGTGCGGGCTTCGGCCACCTGGGCCAGCACCTCCCGCAGGACCTGGCTGCCGGCCGGCACGCGTGCCGGTTCGTACGTCCAGGCGTGGCCGACCCACGGATCGGCGACATGGTCGTCGGGCAGCGGTGTGAGTCGCAGCAGCGAACGCCACAGCGGATCGAGCAAGGGACCGTAGGCGGCCGCGTCCCGGCGGTCGGCGACGAGCAGGAGGTGCACACCGGCATCCGGGCCCTCCTCGGCTAGATGGCGGAGCCGGGTCACCGACCGGTCGTCGAAGCCGTGCGGGAAGTCGTTGACGATCAGGAGCTGTGCGGCCGGGTCGGTGCCGGCCGGCAGCGGCTCGGCCACTCCTCCGTCCGCCGCCATCCGCACCAGGCCGACCCGCCGGGCGAGCGCCTCCAGCACCCGCGTGACTCCCGCCGCCCCGGTAGCGGGCGGCGCTGCGAGGAGCCCCGCCCGGATCAGCGGCAGCAGCGCCCGCGTCGCGGCGCCGGCCGGGTCGACGACCTGCACGGTGAACGTCCCGGGCGGGTGTACGGCGAGCAGGCGCGCCGCGAGGGCCACCGCCGTCTCCATGGCCAGGTCTCTCACCACGGCGGAGTCCGGCGGCTGGTCGTCGGCCGCTGCCACCGGGCCGCTGTCGACCCACACGCCCCGCTCCAGCGGCAGCCTGACCAGGAGCGGGATGCGCAGTGGCACGCTCTCCGGGAGGTGCAGATCGCCGAGTCGCACCGCCATCGGCGGCTCGGCGGGAACGCGGTAGGCGTGCCAGACAGGGTTGTCCCAGCCGGCATAGGCGGGCGGCAGCGCCGGCTCGACCACCTCGGCCTCGGCGGTGAGCTGGCCGAGGTCGCGGTCGAGGACAGCGCGCGCCTGATCGGTCAGCCGGCTCCGGCGGGCGTGCGCCGCCTCCCGCGCGGCGTCGCCCGCCGCGCCGAGCCGCTCGCGGGGGTCGGCGAGGACCTGGTCCAGTTCCTTCTCCAGGCGGGAGTCGGCGAAGTCGACGGCACTGCGGTAGGCGGCCGTGGTGCGGGCCAGATCCTCGAACATCCCCCAGACTTGGTTGTACAGCCGTTCCTCCATCGACCAGCCCGCCGCGTCCCCGGCGACGGGCCGAGCGGGCCGGTCGTCGTCGGCGCAGGAGGAGGCGGCCGCGGACGGTGGCGCGGGCGGAGTGCCGTGGGGCCGGTGCGGGTGGGTGTAGCCGACCGGGCCGCCCTCGTCCGCCGGGCGGTCACCGGCGCCGGCGCTCCGCTGGCCGTACGGCCGTGTCGGCGCCGTCGGGGCGGCAGCTGAGGCTGTTCGAGTGGGAGGTGCCGAAGGAGCCGGAGCGGAGGCGGACCGGGAGTCACCCTCGCGGTCCGGTGCCGGCAGTGCGTCCGGCGGGACGGAAATCAGCGCCTCCTCGATCGCCGTCGCGAGGGCGTCGGCCTCGCCCAGGCCCTGGTCGGCGAGGAGGGCGGCGAGACCGCCCGCGTAGCCCTGGCCCATCGCGCGTACTTTCCAGGCACCCTGCCTGCGGTACAGCTCCAGGGCGAGCACGGCGGCCTCGGAGTCCAGGCCGGTGAGGGTGTAGCAGACGAGTTCGGTGCCGTCGTGGCTCGTCACCGTCGTGTGCGGGGCCGGGACGGCGCCGAAGCGGAGCGGGCCCGCGGTGCGGGTGGGCAGGGCCAGGAACACGTCGACACGGTGCACGGACCCGGGCAGGGCGTCCAGGTCGACAGTGAGGCGGTGCTCGGCCACGGCCTGCCCGGACACCTGGACGCCGGGCAGCGCGGGAGCGCCGGGGTGGGCCACCCACCGGGGGCCGGGCACCCTGCCGTTCTCGTCGCCGAGTGCGGCTCCGGCCAGAACCGGAACCCCGGCCGAGACCCGGATCTCCAGCCGGGCCTCGGACAGCGGGTGGTTCTGCCCCCGTACCAGCTCAGCCGCCATCACCCGTCGCCCCCCTGGGTCGTGCTGTCGTGCCTGCCGCACCGGCGAGCGGGCGGCCCGGTTCTACAGGTGCGGCAGGATCGCCGGCATCAGGTCCTGGAAGGTGCGGCCGTCGGCCGGGCTGCCGATGGCGGTCATCGTCCAGCCGGAACCGGCGCGGTGCACCTTGGCCATGATCTGCGCGGTGTACTCGCCACCGCCCGCCAGGGTGTAGCGCGCCAGCTCCTGACCGTTGGTCTCGTCCACGAGCCGGCAGAACGCGTTCTGCACCTCTTGGAACGTCTGGCCGGTGAAGGAGTTCACGGTGAACACGATCTGGTCGATGTGCACGGGGACCCGCTGCAAGTCCACGAGGATCGCCTCGTCGTCCCCGCCCTGACCGACACCGCCGACGAGGTTGTCACCGGTGTGGCGCACGGAGCCGTCGTCGCTCACCAGATGCCGGAAGAAGACGACGTCCACGGGCTGCTTCTCGGCGAAGAGAACGGCCGAGGCATCCAGGTCGATCTCGCGGGTGCGGGAACCGAACAGCCCGCGCCGCTTCGCCGCCTGCCAGCCAAGCCCCATGCGGACCGCTGTGAGGGAGCCGCCGTCCTTCTTCTCCAGGCTGATCGCCTGACCCTTGCTCAAGTTGACGGACACGGCTCAATCCCCTTTCGACGGTCCCCTGTTGCCGCGCCGTGCTGCTGGCACACCGCGGTTGACACGAACCCTACGCACGGCCACTGACCGTGCCGAACCCCGGCCCACGCTTTGTGTCGGTGTTGCAACACTTGGCGCATACGTCGAGGTCCGACCGGTGGACAGCGGTCAGGAGAGGCCGGCCTCGCGCATCTGGCGCAGCTCCTTCTTCATCTCGGCGACCTCATCGCGCAGCCGGGCCGCGACCTCGAACTGGAGCTCCGCGGCGGCGGCGCGCATGCGCTCGGTCATCTCCTCGATCTGCCCGGCCAGTTCGGCCGCCGGACGATCGGTGGGCACCGCCTTGCCCTGGGCCGCCTTCCCGGCCTTCGTCCCCTTGGCCGCCTTGGCCGCCTTGTCGCCGAGCGACGGGACGGGAGCCTTGGCACCCTTGCCGTCCTTCGTCTTGCGGTAACCGGAGCCCAGGAGCTGCTCGGTGTCGACCTCCTCGCGGGCGATCTGCGCGACGATGTCGTTGATCTTCTTGCGCAGCGGCTGCGGGTCGATGCCGTTCGCCTTGTTGTAGGCGACCTGCTTCTCCCTGCGGCGGTTGGTCTCCTCGATGGCCTTCTCCATCGCCGGAGTGATCTTGTCGGCGTACATGTGGACCTGGCCGGACACGTTGCGCGCCGCGCGGCCGATGGTCTGGATCAACGACGTGCCCGAGCGGAGGAAACCCTCCTTGTCGGCGTCCAGGATCGCCACCAGGGACACCTCGGGCAGGTCGAGACCCTCGCGGAGCAGGTTGATGCCGACCAGGACGTCGTACTCACCGGAACGCAGTTCGCGCAGCAGTTCGATGCGGCGCAGGGTGTCGACGTCACTGTGCAGGTAGCGCACCTGGATGCCGAGCTCCAGGAAGTAGTCGGTGAGGTCCTCGGCCATCTTCTTCGTCAGCGTGGTGACGAGGACCCGCTCGTCCTTCTCGGTGCGCTTGCGGATCTCGTGCACCAGGTCGTCGATCTGGCCCTCGGTGGGCTTGACCACGACCTCCGGGTCGATCAGGCCGGTCGGGCGGATGATCTGCTCGACGACACCGTCGGAGCGCGACAGCTCGTAGGTGCCCGGAGTGGCGGACAGGTACACGGTCTGCCCGATCCGCTCCTGGAACTCCTCCCACTTCAGGGGGCGGTTGTCCAGGGCGGAGGGCAGGCGGAAGCCGTGGTCGACGAGGGTGCGCTTGCGCGAGGCGTCGCCCTCGTACATCGCGCCGATCTGCGGGACCGTGACGTGCGACTCGTCGATGACGAGCAGGAAGTCGTCCGGGAAGTAGTCCAGCAGGGTGTTGGGCGCGGAGCCGGGCGAGCGGCCGTCGAAGTGCATCGAGTAGTTCTCCACGCCGGAGCAGGTGCCGATCTGGCGGAGCATCTCGAGGTCGTACGTGGTGCGCATCCGCAGGCGCTGCGCCTCCAGGAGCTTGCCCTGCTTCTCCAGCTCGGCCAGGCGCTCCCCCAGCTCCTTCTCGATGTCGTTGACGGCCCGCTCCATGCGCTCGGGGCCGGCGACGTAGTGGGAGGCGGGGAAGACGTAGAGCTGCTGGTCGTCGCTGATGATTTCGCCGGTGATCGGGTGCAGCGTGGAGAGCGCCTCGATCTCGTCGCCGAACATCTCGATGCGGACGGCCAGCTCCTCGTAGACCGGGAAGATCTCGATGGTGTCGCCGCGGACGCGGAAGGTGCCGCGGCTGAAGGCCATGTCGTTGCGCGTGTACTGGATGTCGACGAAACGGCGCAGCAGCTCGTCCCGGTCGATCTCGTCGCCGACCCTGAGGGGGACCATCCGGTCCACGTACTCCTGGGGGGTGCCCAGGCCGTAGATGCAGGACACCGAGGCGACCACGACGACGTCACGGCGGGTGAGCAGCGAGTTGGTGGCCGAGTGGCGCAGGCGCTCGACCTCCTCGTTGATCGAGGAGTCCTTCTCGATGTAGGTGTCCGACTGCGGGACGTACGCCTCGGGCTGGTAGTAGTCGTAGTACGAGACGAAGTACTCGACCGCGTTGTTCGGCAGCAGCTCGCGGAACTCGTTCGCCAGCTGGGCGGCCAGCGTCTTGTTCGGCGCCATCACGAGGGTGGGGCGCTGGAGCTGCTCGATCATCCACGCCGTGGTGGCGGACTTGCCGGTGCCGGTCGCGCCCAGGAGGACGACGTCCTTCTCGCCGGCCTGGATGCGCTTGGCCAGGTCGGCGATGGCCGTCGGCTGGTCGCCGCTGGGCTGGTAGGGGCTGACGACCTCGAAGGGCGCCACCGTGCGTTCGATGTGGGAAACGGGCCGCATGTCATCCACCGTACGACCCCCCACTGACAACCGGTCCCGATCGGCGGTTCTGCGGGGTGCGGGGGCCGTGCGGCGGGCCGCCGGGCCGGCGGGCCCGGTCAGCGGTTCTGCGGGGTGCGGGAGCCGTGGCTCACGGACCGGTGGGCCGGCCGGCGGTCCTCGCGGGGCGCGGTACGGCGGTCCTCGTGGTGGGCGGTGCGGCGGTCCGGGTGGGAGGCGAGAGCGGCGGCCGGGACGCCCGGCTTGTGCTCGACGGGCCTCCCGTCGGGCCGTCCCATGACCATCAGCGGATCGAAGATCACGACGACGCCCGCGAGGAGCAGGAAGGCCAGCGGGCCGATCAGCATCGGCGCGAGCACGGACGCCGCGGGGGCGCCGGCGGCGGTCGCGGAGGCGCCGTCGAGGTGGACACCGAGGGCGGCCATGCCGGTGTAGTGCATGCCGCTGACGGCGAGCCCCATCACGAGGCTCGCGCCCACGCTCCACAGGAAGCCCCGCACCTGTCCGGCGGCCCAGAGCGCGGCGGTGGCGGCGACGACCGCTATGACGACGGAGGCGGCGACGGTGAACGTGTTGTACGTGAATCTTCCGTGGAAGCGGACGCCCGCCATGCCGAGGTAGTGCATCGAGGCGACGCCCAGACCGGTGATCGTGCCGCCGGTGAAGAGGGGCGTGCCGGTGGCGCCGCGGTGACCGACGATGAAGATCCCGATGCCGACCATGACGATCGCGAGACCGAGGCTCGCATAGGTGATCGGCTTGTCGTAGTGGATCGGCGCCTCCTTGATGGTGAAGCCCATCATGGCGACGAAGTGCATGGTCCAGATGCCGGAGCCGATCGCGGCCGAGCCCAGGGCCAGCCAGGCCGGCCGCCAGGACCGCGTGACCAGCAGGGACCGCGTGGTGCAGCGCAGGCCGAGGGCACCGCCGAGGCAGGCCATCAGATAGGCCACCAGCGGGGTGACAGCCCCGTAGCTGAATCCGTCGACCGTGCCTTGCATCCGCGGCTGCCCTTCCGCCTTCTTGCGTCCCGGAATACCTGTATGTGCCCCCGCTCCCAGGACCGCCCGGGCGGTCAGGGTTCCGCAGAGAGTATGACCCCCACCGGAATGGTCGAACGATTTTCCGGCAAAGAAACACGGCCTTGCCCCAGTTGTGCGGCAGTGGTGAGCGGAGTTGGGGTTCCCCGTTCAATCTGTGGCCAACGTGCGCCCAGGTGCCGTTGACCCTCTGCTGTCAGTCTGGTGCCGTCGGTATCCGTCACGACGCGAGGAGCACGGATGTACGCGCGCGTAGTCGCCGCCATGGTCGCCGCGGGCTCGGTGACGGCGGTCGTCCTTCTGAGTCCCGCCTCCGACGCCCGGGCGCGCGAGGACCGCGTGCCCACGGTGATCGCCCACCGGGGCGCCTCCGCCTACGCCCCCGAGAACACGCTGACCGCCGTCGACAAGGCCGCCGAGCTGGGCTTCTCCTGGGTCGAGAACGACGTCCAGCGCACCAGGGACGGCGAGCTGGTCGTCCTGCACGACGACAGTCTGCGGCGCACCACGAACGTCGAGGACCTCTTCCCCGGCCGGGCGCCGTGGAAGGTGAAGGACTTCACCGCGGCGGAGATCGCCCGGCTGGACGCGGGCAGCTGGTTCTCACCCGCGTACGCGGGTGCGCGCGTGCCGACGCTGCGGCAGTACATGCGCCGGGTGGAGCGCAACCACCAGAAGCTGCTCCTGGAGATCAAGAACCCGGAGCTGTACCCGGGCATCGAGCAGGAGACCGTGAAGGTCCTGGGCAACGAGGGCTGGCTGGACCGAGGGCACCGGGGCCGGCTGATCGTGCAGAGTTTCAGCGCCGACAGTGTGCGGGCGGTCCACGAGCTGAAGCCCGCGGTCACCACCGCCTACCTCGGTTCGCCCGCCGTGGCGCAGCTGCACCGGTTCGCGCGCTTCACCGATCTGGTCAATCCGTCGTACAAGTCGCTCTCCCGCGGGTACGTCGCGGCCGTGCACGCCTTCGCCGGGCCGCACGGCCGGCCGCTCGGGGTGTTCGCCTGGACGGTGGACGACGCGGCCGCCGCCCGTGGCGTCGCCGGTCACGGCGTCGACGGGATCATCACCAACAAGCCCGACGTGGTGCGGGCGGCGCTGGAGGGGGACCGAGCCGGGCGGGCGTTGTCAGTGGCCGGCCGTACCGTGGGCCCATGGACAGCCATGAGCGGAGTGAGCAGCGGGTCGCGTGGGCCGTCGTCGGGACGGACATCGGCCCGCTGATGCTGGCGGCGACCCGCGAGGGCCTGGTCAACGTCGTCTTCCACGCGTCGGACGCGGTGCGCGACCGGGCGCTGGAGCGGCTCGCCGCCCGGCTGGGCGGCGAGCCCGTGGAGGATCCGGACTCGCCGCTGCTGACGGAGGCGATACGTCAGCTGCGGGCGTACTTCGCGGGCGAGCGGCACGACTTCGACCTGCCGCTGGACTGGTCGCTGATCTCCGGGTTCAACCGGCAGGTACTGCGCGAGCTGGCGTCCGGTGTGCCCTACGGCACCGTGGTGGGGTACGGCGATCTGGCGGGGCGGGTCGGGCAGCCCGGCGGGGCGCAGGCGGTCGGTGCGGCGATGGGCGCCAACCCGCTGCCGGTGGTGGTGCCGTGCCACCGGGTGCTGGAGAGTGACGGTGGCATCGGCGGTTTCGGGGGCGGGCTGGAGACCAAGCGGAAGCTGCTCGCCCTGGAGGGGGTGCTGCCCGAGCCGCTGTTCTGACCGCTCGCCGACACGGCTAGTCGTAGTGTCGGGCCTCGAAGACGTTGCCGTCGGGGTCGCGGAAGTAGAAGCTGCGGGTGGCGTTGCCGCGGGCGCCCGACGAACCGTGGTCGATGGGCGAGACGGGGACGCCGTTTTCCTGGAGGCGGGTGCGCAGGGCGTCGAAGGCGCCGGCCGGCAGGGACAGGCAGACGTGGTTGACGGGGTGGCCCGCGCTGCCGGCCGAGCCGGGCAGCATCCTCATGCGCTCGGCCATGGTGTGCGGCGCGAGGTCCAGGATGGTGTCCTCGTTGACGCGTACGGACGGGAAGGACACCTTTCCCTCGGCGAACTCCGCGACCTTGACCGGCTCCAGGCCGACGACCGTCTCGTAGAAGCCGGCTGCGGCGAGCGGGTCCGCCACCCACAGGACGATGTGGTCGAGACGCGTGGTGTTGTTCGTCATGCGGCCCAGGCTGGTGGTCCGCCCCACAGGCCGCAAGCGTTTATCGCTGGCCGGCGGCCGCCAGAGATGAGGAAGGACCGACGGACAGGAGGCGGGCACGTGGTGCTGGTGGTGTCGGAAGAAGTCCGGGAGGCGATCGAGGCGCGGCGGCCGGTGGTGGCGCTGGAGTCCACGATCATCGCGCACGGCCTGCCCCGCCCCCGCAATCTGCAGGTGGCGCTGGAGCTGGAGGAGGCGGTACGGCGGGAGGGGGCCGTGCCGGCGACCATCGCCGTGCTCGACGGGCGGCCCCGGGTCGGCCTGGACAAGCAGCAGCTGGAACGGGTCGCGAACGAGGACGGCATCCGCAAGCTGGGCCACCGTGACCTGCCGCTGGCCGTGGCGGCGGGGGCGAGCGGGGCGACCACGGTCTCGGCGACGGCGCAGTTGGCCGCGCTGGCCGGGGTCCGGGTGTTCGCCACCGGGGGGCTGGGCGGTGTGCACCGGGAGTGGACGGTGACCCAGGACGAGTCGGCGGACCTGGGGCTGCTCGCGCGGACCAGGATCACAGTGGTGTGCGCGGGGGTGAAGTCGATCCTGGACGTGCCGGCGACGCTGCAGCGCCTGGAGACACTGGGTGTGGCCGTCGCCGGGTACGGCACGGACCGGTTCCCCGGGTTCTACCTGTCCGACTCGGGACATCCGGTCGACTGGAGGCTGGACAGCCCGGACGAGGTGGCCGCCGTCATGCGCGCCCAGGACGCGCTGGACGCACCGGCGTCGGCGCTGATCGTCGCCCACCCCGTCCCGGAAGCCGAACAGCTCGACCCCGAGGTGCACGCGCGCGTGCTCGCCGACGCGCTGCGGGCCTGCGCGGAACAGGGTGTCACCGGCCAGGCGGTGACCCCGTTCCTGCTGGACCACCTGGTCCGGCACACGGACGGTGCCTCGCTGAGCGCCAATCTGGCGGCGGTGCGCGGCAATGTGCGGCTGGCGGCACGGATCGCCACGGCGTGGACGAGGGGGTGACCGGGAGCCGGAACGGAGCGCTGCTGGTCGTCGGAGACGTGGTCACGGACGTGGTGGCCCGGCACCGGGGGCCGCTCGCGGGCGGCACCGACACGGCCGCGGCGATCCGGGCGCTGCCCGGCGGTGCGGGCGCCAACGTGGCCTGCTGGGCCGCGTACGCGGGGTGCGCCGACGTGCGGATGCTGGGGCGGGTGGGTGCGGACGCGGCCGCGTGGCACGAGCGGGAGCTGGTCGCGGCCGGGGTGCGGCCGCGGCTGGTGGTGGATGCGGAGGCGGCGACCGGGACGGTGATCTGCCTCGTCGACACGGGCGCGGCGGCCGAGCGGACGTTCCTGACGGACAGCGGGGCGTCGCTGCGGCTCGGTCCGGCCGACTGGTCGGACGCGCTGCTCGACGGTGTGGGCCGGCTGCATCTGTCGGGTTATCTGCTGTTCACGGAGCCGAGCAGGGCGCTCGCCGAGACGGCGCTCGCGGCGGCACGCGCGCGTGGTGTGCCGGTCAGTCTCGATCCCGCCTCGGCCGGCTTCCTGACGCGCCTGGGGGTGGACCGTTTCCTGGCGTTCGCGGAGGGCCTGGACGTGCTGTTGCCCAGCCGGGACGAGGCGTGCCTGCTGACCGGGCTGTCCGATCCGGCGGAAGCGGCGGCCGAGTTGAGCCGGCTCGTCCCGCTGGTGGTGGCCAAGGCGGGTGCGGACGGGGCGCTGCTGGCGCGTTCCGGCACCGTATGGGACAGGGTCCCGGCGGTGACGGCGACGCCGCGGGACACCACGGGTGCGGGTGACGCCTTCACCGGCGCGTTCCTCGCGGCCCTGCTCGGGGGTGCCGGCTTGCGGGAGGCGGTGGCGCGGGGCTGCGAGGCGGGCGGGGAGGCGGTCTGCCGGGTGGGCGGCAGGCCACCGCACGCGGGGACCGGGACTTAGCCGCGACCTCGGACCATGCCGTGCGCCGCTCATGCCGGTCACCCGTTCCGTCCGGTCCGTCCGGCCCTTCGTCCACAGGGGGGAACCAAGCGGAACTCCCAGCTCCCACAGGCTTGCCCGTACGTCGCGGGAGACTGGCAGACTTGCGGGGCAAGGCGCGGAAGCGTTGCGCGCGGGGGTCCACGCAAGGAGATCCGGATGTCCATGGCAGGGAATCTGCGGAAGGTCAGGGGGCTGGGCGGTGTCGGCGGCCTGCGCAAGGTGGCACGGCTGGCCCGGCGCCGGCCGCGCGTCGACCTGAGCCATCCCGCCAGGTCGCCGCTGGGCTCCTCCGTGGTGAACTGCGTGACGTACCGGGACGGGGCGCGGGTGCCGGAGTCCGCCGATCTGGTGGACTCCGTACGGATGGTCCGCAAGAGCGGTGACGGCTTCGTCTGGCTGGGGCTGCACGAGCCGACGAGCCAAGAGTTCGCGGGCATCGCCGAGTTGTTCGACCTGCATCCGCTGGCGGTGGAGGACGCGGTCGAGGCCCACCAGCGGCCGAAGCTGGAGCGCTACGGCGACACGCTCTTCGCGGTGTTCAAAACCGTCTGCTATGTGGAGCACGAGCAACTGACGGCGAACAGCGAGGTCGTGGACACCGGGGAGATCATGGTGTTCCTCGGCGAGGACTTCGTGATCACGGTGCGGCACGGCCGGCACGGTTCGCTGGGCCCGCTGCGCGAGGAGCTGGAGGCGGATCCGCACCAGCTCGCCAAGGGGCCGGCGGCGGTGCTGCACGCGATCGCCGACCTGGTGGTCGACGACTACCTGAGCGTGACGGACGCGGTGCAGGCCGATATCGACCAGGTCGAGACGGAGGTGTTCTCGGAGAACGGCGCGCGTCTGGACCCGGGCCGCATCTACCAGATGAAGCGTGAACTCCTGGAGCTCAAGCGGGCGGTGGTGCCGCTGGGCCGCCCGGTGGAAGAGCTGGCCACCCGGCCGATACGGGTCGTCGACCCGGAGATACAGACCTACTTCCGGGATGTGCTCGACCACCTGATCCGGGCCAAGGAGCAGATCGCCGCCTTCGACGAACTGCTCAACTCCATCCTCCAGGCGCATCTCGCGCAGGTGACGGTCGCTCAGAACGAGGACATGCGGAAGATCACGGCGTGGGCCGCGGTGATCGCCGTTCCGACGATGGTGTGCGGGGTGTACGGCATGAACTTCGAGCACATGCCGGAGCTGCGCTGGCGGTTCGGATATCCGCTGATCATGACCGTCATGGCGGCGGCGTGTGTGGCGCTGTACCGGGGCTTCAGGCGCAACGGCTGGCTCTGACGTCCCCGGTCGCGGCCCCGCCGGCCTTCCGGGCTTTCCGGGTTCTCGGGACTTGGGGTCGTGGGGTCTTCGGGTCTTCCGGGCGGGTCTCCGGGAGGGTGTGCGGATCAGCCGCTCCAGGCGGGATGACGCGGATCGTCGGCGCGGACCAGGACGTCCGCCGTCACGGCCGGGTCGGTCTCGGCCTCGTAGCGTTCGAAGGCCGGAAGCGTCCAGTGGTCGCTCTCGGGCGTACGGCGGCGCAGGGCGCCCGGGGAGAGAAGGAGGTGAACGGTCAGGTCGAAGGGGAACCAGTGACGCAGCAGGAGGGGGCCGTGGAGCAACAGGATCCCGTGGGGCGGGAGCTGGACGTACGGGCTGCGGGTGGCCCGGTCTGTGGCCGGGTCCCAGAGGTCGGGCAGGACCCGCCCGCTGCCTCCGGGTTCGAGCGGGCCGAAGACCTCACGCCAGAGGGCGCCGGTGTCGAACCATCCGCTGTAGTACGACTCCGCGTCGCGCCGCCCGTGTTCCAGGCGCAGCGACGCCGGGCGCAGGAAGCCCTCGGTGCCGATCACGAGCGAGGGCCGGCCGCGTAGCCGCAGCGCTTGCCCGACACGCTCGGCGAGGTCTCCGGGGCGGACTGCGGGGGCCCCGTCGAAACCGACGCGCGGCCAGGCACCGCCGTCCGCCGGTGCCGCCCCGGCCAGCCGGTCGGCAAGCTGCTCGGCGAGCCGGTCCCAGGTGATCGCTTCGAGTCGCACAGGGCCCATGATGCCGGGCGGGCCGGGCAGGCGGCGAGACCGGGCCGGTGTGTGGGATCCGGCCGGGTGGCGGGCCGCGACCAGGGCGACGGAGACGGGCTTCCGTCACGGCCGACGGAAGACGGGCTTCCGTCCAAGCCGCCGGAGACGGGCTTCCGTCCAGGCCGGAGACAGACCCGGCGGCAGAGGCGGAGCGGTGAACCGGGGCAGGGCGCAGGCGGCGTGGGAGGCGCGGGCGCCGGCGGGGAAAGTACCGCGTATGGCGCTTCCCGCAACTCCCCACTCCCCCGGCCGGCTTGTCGTCATCCAGCCGCTGAGGCAGAAGCGCTGCGCCGGCTGCCGGCGTGGCCCGCTGTCGCTCCTCGTGCTGGAGGACGGAGCACCGCGGTGCCTGGACTGTGCCGACCTCGGCCACCTGGTGCTCCTGCCGCGCGGCGACACGGCACTGACCCGCAGGGCGCGGGAGGAGAGCACGCTGTCGGTGATCGTGGTGCGGTTCAACCGGCGCAAGAGCCGGTACGAGCGTCAGGGCGTGCTGGTGGAGGAGGCCGCGCTGGCGCGGGCCGAGGCCCGGTGTCTGGCGGACGCGGAGGCGCGGCGTCGGCGGCGGGCCCGGGACGCGCGGCGCAGGGCGGCGGAGGACGAGCGGTTCGCGGCGGCATTCGCGGCCGAGATCCTCCGGCTGTTCCCCCGGTGCCCGACCGAGCGGGCGCGGGCGATCGCGGCGCACGCGTCGGTGCGGGGCAGCGGGCGGGTCGGGCGCAGCGCGGCCGGGCGCGCGTTGTCCGAGGGGGCGGTGATCTCGGCGGTCGTGGCGGGCGTACGGCACGTGGACACGCCGTACGACGAGCTGCTGATGAGCGGGGTACCGCGGTACGAGGCACGGCGCCGCATAGCGCCGGCCGTGGAGAGCGTGCTGCGGGCCTGGCAGGAGGCCGGGGAGGACGCGGTGTGAGCGAGGGGGCGCAGGGGAGCCGGGCGCGGGCGGTCACGGCGCGCTGGGCGGCGGCGGGGCTCCGGCTGGTCGTGAGCTGGGAGGCCCCCGCAGAAAGCGCTGTCCACCACCTGCGCGGCCGCCGCAGCGGACGTATCGTGGCCGGAAGAGTGCCGCCCGATGACGAACGGCCTGTCGTACACCCGGTGCCTTAGGCGCCCGTACGCGAGGAAGACGCCCATGGCCGATCCCAAGGGGTTCATGACCACGCCGCGCCAGGAGTGGCCGCGGCGGCCCGTCGAGGAGCGGGTGCGGGACTGGGACGAGGTGTACGTCCCGGGAGCGCTGCTGCCCATCATCAGCAAGCAGGCCGACCGCTGTATGGACTGCGGTATCCCCTTCTGCCACCAGGCCTGCCCGCTGGGCAACCTCATTCCCGAGTGGAACGACCTGGTGTCGCGGGAGGACTGGCGGGCCGCGAGCGACCGGTTGCACGCCACCAACAACTTCCCGGAGTTCACCGGACGGCTGTGTCCGGCGCCGTGCGAGGCGGGCTGCGTGCTGGCGATCAACCAGCCGGCCGTCACCATCAAGAACGTCGAGTGCGCGATCGCCGACAAGGCGTGGGAGGAGGGCTTCACCCCCGCCCGGCCCCCGGAGCGGCTGACCGGGAGGACGGTCGCGGTCATCGGCTCCGGACCGACCGGGCTGGCCGCGGCACAGCAGCTGACCCGGGCCGGGCACACGGTCGCGGTGTACGAGAAGGACGACCGGATCGGCGGGCTGATGCGCTACGGCATCCCCGAGTTCAAGATGGAGAAGCGGCATCTGGAGCGGCGGATCGAGCAGATGCGGGCCGAGGGGACGAGGTTCCGTACGTCGACGGTGGTCGGGAGGGACGTCCCGGCGGCGGAACTGCGCAGCCGGTACGACGCGGTGGTGATCGCGACGGGCGCGACGGCGTGGCGGGAACTTCCGGTGCCGGGCCGGACGTTGAACGGGATACACCAGGCGATGGAGTACCTGCCGCTGGCCAATCGGGTGTGTGAGGGGGATCTGGAGGTTTCGCCGCTGTCGGCCGCCGGGAAGCACGTCGTGATCGTCGGTGGCGGAGACACCGGGGCGGACTGTCTGGGCACCGCGGTGCGCGAGGGCGCCGCGTCCGTGACCCAGCTGGACATCTACGCACAGCCGGGCACCGCACGGGACGAGGACACCGAGCCGTGGCCGACGTACCCGAAGATCTACCGGTTGTCGGCCGCGCACGAGGAGGCGCGGGACCTGCGTACGGCGCCGGCGGCGGACGCGGACGCGCGGCTGTTCGCGGCGTCCACGCTGCGTTTCACCGGGGACGAGAGGGGGTGGGTGCGGTCACTGCATCTGGTGGAGGTCGACGAGCGGCGCAATCCGGTGCCGGGCACCGGGCGGGCGATACCCGCCGACCTGGTGCTGCTCGCCCTCGGGTTCTCCGGCCCCGACCAGGAGGACGGGCTGATGGAGCAGTTGGGGCTGGCGCTCCAGCCGCGCGGCACGATAGCCCGGGACGACGGTTTCGCGACCAACGTCCCGGGGGTGTTCGCCGCCGGGGACGCGGCGCGCGGGCAGTCGCTCATCGTGTGGGCGATCGCGGAGGGCCGGGCGGTCGCGGCGGCCGTCGACCGGTACCTCACGGGCAGTTCCCGGCTCCCGGCCCCGATCGCCCCGACGGACCGGCCGATGGTGGCCTGAGACGCGGTCCGCGAGGGCGGCTGCGCGCGGGGGTGCCGGGCTCCCCGACGTCGGCGGTGTCCGGGCGGGGGCGCGTTCGGCGGGCCGATGGGGTCTATGGGGTCGATGGGTCGACGCGCCCGTGAGCCGTCACGCCAGCGGGATCGGCGGCGTCCGGGGCGGCGTCGGCGGAAGCGGCGAAGGTGTCAGCCGGTGCGCTCGTCCGTGCCCGCCACCTTGCCCGTCGCCAGGGCCACGCGGTTCCACGTGTTGATCGTGAGGATCAGGGCGAGGACGTGGGCCAGTTCCCCGTCCTCGAAGTGGGCGGCGGCCTCGGCGTAGACGGAGTCGGGGACTGCGCCGTCGGCGACGAGGGTCACCGCCTCCGTCAGCGCGAGAGCGGCCTGTTCCCTCGGGGTGAAGAAGTGGCGGGCCTCGCGCCAGACGGAGACCATGTGCAGCCGGTCCTCGCTCTCGCCGGCCTTGCGGGCGTCGTTGGTGTGCATGTGCAGGCAGTAGGCGCAGTGGTTGAGATGGGAGGCGCGTATCTGGATCAGTTCGACGAGGACCGGGTCGAGGCCCTCGCGGGCGGCGGCGTCGAAGCCGATGAGCGAGCGGAAGACCTTCGGCGCGGCCTTGGCGAAGTCCAGGCGGGTGCGGGCGGTCCCGGCGGCGGTGATGCCGGCGGTGACGTCGTGGAGCGGGGCGGTGTTCGGGTGCGTCGTCATGTTCGTCATGTGGATCACGCTACGGACCCGAAAGACCGGTTGTAGGGTGCATTTTCATGACGGAATCGTGGGTCAATTCCGCCGAGCGGATCGGTGCCGATCTGCATCTGGAGCTGTCCGGTCCGGGCGGACGGCGGGCCGCGCTGACCCGGGCGCTGCGGGAGGCCGTGCGCGGCGGGCGGCTGGCGCCGGGTACCCGGCTGCCGCCGTACCGGTCGCTCGCCGCGGACCTGGGGGTGGCTCGCAACACGGTGGCCGACGCCTACGCGGAGCTGGTCGCCGAGGGCTGGCTGACCGCGCGGCAAGGGTCGGGGACCCGGGTCGCGCAGCGTGCCGAGCCGCTGCGGCGGGCCGAACGGACGCCCGCGCAGGCACCTGTGCGGGCGCACGGGCCGCGGCACGACCTGCGGCAGGGCGCACCGGACCCGTCGGCCTTTCCACGCGCGGCCTGGTCGGCCTCGTACCGCCGGGCGCTGCACGCGGCGCCGAGCGAGGCGTTCGGGCCGGGCGACCCCGCCGGGCGCCGGGAGCTGCGGGAGACCCTGACGGAGTACCTGGCACGCGCACGCGGGGTGCGTACCGAGCCGGACCGGATCGTCATCTGCTCGGGTTTCGCGCACGCCCTGCGACTCCTCTTCGGCCGCGGTACGGGGGGCGGCCCGGCGGCGGGCGGGGTGCTGCGCGGTCCGCTCGGTGTGGAGGCGTACGGGCTGGGCTTCCACCGGGAGCTGCTCACGGCCGCCGGCGTGCGCACCGTACCGCTTCCGCTGGACGAGCACGGGGCACTGGTGGACGCGCTGGGCGGGGAACGGGCCGTGCTGCTGACGCCCGCGCACCAGTTCCCGACCGGCGGCCCGCTGCACCCGGAGCGCCGGGCCAGCGTGATCGACTGGGCACGCGCGCGCGGGGCGGTCGTGCTGGAGGACGATTACGACGGCGAGTTCCGGTACGACCGCCGTCCCGTCGGCGCGCTGCAAGGTCTGGATCCCGAGCGGGTGATTCACATCGGGTCGGTCAGCAAGAGCCTGTCACCGGCGCTGCGGCTGGGCTGGATGGTCCTGCCGCGGCGGTACGTGGAACCGGTGCTGGCGGCGAAGGGCGAGCGGGAGGGGTGGGCGAGCGTGCCCGACCAGCTCGCTCTCGCGGACTTCGTCGCCTGTGGGTCCTACGACCGTCATGTGCGGCGCATGCGGCAGCGGTACCGGCGCCGACGGGACCGGCTCGTCGCGGCACTCGCCGCGCAGGCGCCGCACGTCGAGGTGACGGGCATCGCGGCCGGGCTCCACGCGGTGCTGCGGCTGCCGCCCGGCACGGAGCGGTCGACGGTGAGGGCCGCCGCACTGCGGGGAGTCGCCGTCGACGGACTCGCGGCGTTCCGGCACCCGCGGAGTCCGGCCGGGGCGGGCGACGGCCTGGTGGTGGGGTACGCAGCCCCGGGCGAGCATGCCTACGGGGCGGCGCTGGAGGCTTTGTGCGGGGTGCTGCCGCCGGCCTGAGGCCCGGGACAGGCCGGCCGAGGTGGGGGAGGTGGCCGCACGGGCCCACCCTGCCCGGCCCACCCTGCCCGGCTCACCCGGGCCCGGCTCACCCTGCCCGGCATACCCGGGCCCGGCTCACCATGGCCCGGCGGCCGTCGGGGTCTGTACGGTCATGCGGAACTTCGTAGGCGTCGGACACGTTCAAGAGTCAAGTCATCGTTACTGCGAACAAGTTGAGCAAGACACACAAAGCCGTGGCAGACCCCGGCGGGTTCAGGACAGCAGGAAGTCGGCCTCCCCCGCCTTGGCACCTTCGATGAACGCGGTCATCTCGTCCATGGTGTAGATCAGCGCGGGCCCGTCCGGGTCGGTCGACTGGCGCACGGCGATCCGGCCGTCGGCCAGCTTCATCGCCTCCAGGCAGTTGCCGCCGTTGCCGCCGCTCCAGGGCTTGTGCCACCCCTCGCTGCCCAACTCCCGCGCGGGCATCCCGTTGTAGACGCGCCCGCGCGGCTTGATGCGATCCATTCACAGCTCCTTGCGGAGATCCCGGAGGATCTCCTTCGTGCGTTGTGCCGTAGCGGCCTGCGCCGCCATGCGGTCCATGACCTCCAGGTGGGTCGCCACCTCGGTGCGCGCGTCCAGGTAGACGGCGCCGGTCAGGTACTCGCTGTAGACCATGTCCGGCAGTTCTGACATGGCAAATCGGAACAGCACGAAGGGCCCGTACGTGCCGGGGTGCGGCCCGTTGGCGAAGGGGGCGACCTGCAGCGTCACATGGGGCAGCTTCGTGGCCTCGAGCAACCTGTCGATCTGCGCACGCATCACCTCCGGGCCGCCGACCGGGCGGCGCAGGGCGGTCTCGTCCATCACCGCCCAGAAGCGGGGGGCGTCGGGCCGGGAGAGCAGTTCCTGGCGCTGCATGCGCAGCGCGACGTGCCGCTCGATGTCGTCCGGGCTCGTCTGGCCGATGGCGCCGGACTTCAGCACTCCGCGCGCGTAGTCCTCGGTCTGGAGCAGGCCCGGGACGAAGTGCGGCTCGTAGGAACGGATGAGGCTGGCCGCGCCCTCCAGGCTGACGTACATCGAGAACCAGCCCGGCAGGATGTCGTGGAACCGCTGCCACCAGCCCGGCCTGTTCGCCTCCTCGGCCAGCTGGACGAAGACCTCGGCCTCGTCGTCGGGTACGCCGTAGGCCTTCAGGAGCAGCTGGACGTACGGGATTTTGAGGGCGACCTCGGCCATTTCCATGCGACGGACGGTGGCTGGGGCCACGTGCAGGACGCGGGCGGCCTCCTCGCGCTTCAGTCCGGCGCGTTCCCGCAGGTCCAGCAGGCGCCGGCCGAGGACCACCTGGCCCACCGTCGGCGCGGACCGCGGCTCACTCACGCTCCCACCTCCACCGAAAGCCTCCACCGAAAGTTTCCTGACAGCCCTGCGGCGCCATTCGAAGGTTCATTCGAAGGCCGGGGCGGACTTCGACGACTCCAATTGGCGCCGCGCATGGTGCTGTTGCGAGCAGTGTGCCACGGCCTCTCACCGAGTCACACAGCACTCTGCAATTTTCAGAGTGACTCTTGCCAAGTGTCCGCGGCAGGGAGATAGTGGCAGGCGTGATTCCGTCCCCGCCCTTAGGAACAGACGCCGCCGCAGACCGTCCCGGCTTCGGCGCCGATGGGGGTTTCCCCGCTCGAACGCGTTCGAGAGCGGGAGAGGCGACAGCTCCTCACGGGGGTGCTGCCGAGCGCCGGTTCCGCTTCGAGCTGGCCGCGCATCCGTCTTCCGCCGCGCAGGCGAGGCGCCTGGCGCGTGCCCGGCTGTCGGGTTGGTCGGTCTGCGCGGACACCTGCGACAACGCGGCCCTGGTCATATCCGAGCTGGTCACCAACGCGATCGTGCACACGGCGAGCAGCCGGGTCGTGTGCGAGCTGCACGACCGCGACGACACGGTGCGCATCGCCGTGCACGACGAGGGCTGTGCTCCTGGCGAACCTCACCCGTCTCCGCAGCGACCCGATGAGGAGCACGGGAGGGGGTTGTTCCTCGTCGACGCGCTGTGCCGGGCCTGGGGTGCCCAGGAGCACGGACCGGGGCTGCTGGTGTGGGCCGAGCTGCCCCGCCGGTCCGACGTCGATCCGGACCCCGCGGAGCCGTGCAACGACCTGGGCTGGGGCGCCCGCCCCAAGCCGGGCCGTCCGGACGACTCCGACGGGGACCGGCCGGCCGGGGCAACCGGGCGGACACCGGAGCAGCGGCGGCGGGAGGCGGAACCGTGGCGGCGGGAGGCGGAGCCGCGGCGGCGGGAGCCGGAACCGCGCGAGGGCGGGGCCGCGGCGTGGCTCTGGTACGGGGCCGCGGACGTGCGGGGTGACGAGGACCGGTACGAACACCTGGGGGCACACCAGGACGTGCACCGGGACGCGCACCGGGGCGACTTCGCCGACCGGCACGGACAGGGTTCCGCGGGCCGGCTCGGGCATGCCGCGCACCCGGGCCGGTACCGGCACCCGGCTGCGGAGCAGGACCTTCACGAGGAGCGGCCGTGACCGGCGCCGACGGGGGCGACCGGTCGGCCGGCACCGGTGCCGGCCCTGTGCTCGCCATGGGCCTGGACACCCTGGTGCGTCTCCAGCGGCGCAGGCAGGCCCCGGAAGCGGTCCGCCGGCTGCCGGTACCGGACGGCATGACGGCTCCGCTCGGCTGTGACGCCGTGGCCGTACCGGACCACCTGGGTCCGCTCGTCGTCCCCCTGCTGCCGCGGGTGGGATGTGTGTACACCGACGGCTCCCACTGGTGGTGGATCGTTCCGTCGGACTCGGACTACGCCCTGCCCTGGCCGTCCCCGGCCCACTACGCCGTCGGCGCCCTGGTCACCGGACCCGTCCGGCTGGTCCACCACCCGCAGGACACGGTTCCGTACACCCCGCCGATCCCGCTGTACCTGGCGCTGTGCCGGGTGACGGGGACGACTCCGGACTGGTCGCGGGCCGTCTCGGCGTAGCGTGCGTTCGGGCGTGCGGCTCCCCTCCCGGGGAGTGCAGCCTCCCTCCCGGAGAGTGCAGCCCCCCTCTCGGGAGTGCAGCCCCCTCTCGGGAGTGCAGCCCCCTCTCGGGAGTGCAGCCCCCTCTCGGGCGTGTGGCTCCCCCCTCCCCCCGACGCACACGGGCGTGCGGCCCCCTCGTGGAACCGCGCGTGCAGGGGTGCGACTTCCCCTCCGGAAAGCAGCCGCCCACCCCGGAACGCCGTCCCCCGGGATCGCCGCGTCCTCCGGAAGAGCGGACGGAGCCGCACGCCCCGGAGGCCCGATCCCTCACCCCCGCCGAACGCACCACACCCCTCCCCCGGCGGCCCGCGCTCCCCCCGCGCCCTCCCATGCATCCCCTCGCGCCCTGCCGAGGCGCCGCCACGGCCGCGATAGTGGCCGTTCCGCCAGGGTTCGGGAGGTCACGGTGAGGAAGAGACGGGAGGCTGTCGAGCCCGTGGTGTCGGCGTCGGAGCGGCTGCTGTTCGGCGGGCCACTGCGGTACGACATGGGCTGGAACCAGCACGCGGACGCCTTCCTGACACTGAGCTTCCGGGCGATGATGGCCCGGCTGCCCGGCATGCTGGCGTCCAGTTTCCGGCTGGCCCGGCAGGCCGACGCGGGCGCCGCGCGGGTGGTGCTGGCCGCCGAGCTGGGCCGGGGCGTGGCGCAGGCGATCAGCCTGCTGGCCGTGAACAACGCGCTCGGCAAGCTCATCACCGGGCCGGACATCGCGCAGCGGCTGCACTCGGCCGCCCCCGCCCTCGTCGTGATGGCCTCCGTCATGCTGGTCTCCGCACTGCTGCGGGCGGCCTCCACCTACGCCACCGGACGGCTGGAGCCCAAGGTGGAGCGGGTGGCGACCGAGCTGTATCTGGAGCGCGCGGCCAACGTGGAACTCGCCGCGATCGAGGATCACGCCTTCCACAAGCTGCTGGACACGGCACAGTACGGTGCCCGGTCCGCACGGCACATGATCAGTTACAGCACCCGGGTGATCAACGCGATGATCTCGCTGGTCGCCGCGGCGGGCGTGCTCACCGTGCTGCATCCGGCGCTGCTCCCGCTGCTGGTCACCATGACCCTGCCCAGTGCCTGGAGCGCGTTGACCATCGCCCGGCGCCGTTACGAGTCCTTCCACACCTGGGTGCAGCACGCCCGGGCCGGCCAGCTGATCAGCTCGCTGCTCACCGAGCCGGCCGCCGCGCCCGAGATCCGGGTGCACGGTGTGGGCCCGTTCCTGCTGCGCCACTTCCGCGCCATGTCCGAGACCGCGGAGGCCGAACAGGCCCGGCTGGCCCGGCTGGCCGCCCGGACCGGCCTGATCGCGGCCGCCTTGACGGGGCTGGCCACCCTCGCCACGTACGCGACGCTGGGTGCGCTGCTGCTGGCCGGGGCGATGGCCCTGTCGGTGGCCGGTACGGCGGTCATCGCGATCCGTACGGGTGCGGCGAGCCTGGACACGCTGGTGCTGGAGATCAACCAGCTGCACGAGGAGGCCCTGTTCGTGGGGGATCTCCAGCGCATGTACGCCGCGGCGGCCGAGCGGGCCATCCCGACGGGCGGTGTAGCGCTGCCGGAGGACCCGAAGGAGATCCGCTTCGAGAACGTCACCTTCAGCTACCCGCGTGACGCGCAACCAGGTGACACGTATCCAGATGACACGCACACGGCTGACACGCAGACGAGTGATGCCTGTGACGCGTATGCGGGTGGCGCTCGTCCGGGTGACGCACAGGCGCAGGCGGGCGACGCGCGCCCGGCCGGCACCCAGGGTCACGTCCCCGTCGGCGGCACCGCGCGCCCCGCCCTGGACGACGTCACCCTCACCCTCCCCCTCGGCCGGATCATCGCACTCGTCGGGGAGAACGGCTCGGGCAAGACGACGCTGGTGAAGCTGCTCGCGGGGCTGTACACGCCGGACCGGGGCCGGATCCTGTGGGACGGCGTGGACGCCGCGCGTGCCGACCGGCGGCTGCTGGCCGAGCGCATCGCCATGGTGGCCCAGGACTTCAAGCGCTGGCCGTTCACCGCCCGGGTGAACGTGGCCGTCGGGCGCTCCGCCGCGCCCATGACCGAGGAGCGCCTGGCCGCGTCGATCGCGGAGGCGGGCGCCGAGGACGTGGTGGCGGATCTGCCGCGGGGCCTGGACACCCTGCTGGCCCGGAACTTCAGCGGCGGGCACGAGCTGTCCGGCGGCCAGTGGCAGCGGCTCGGCATCGCGCGGGCCGCCTACCGGCGCGGGCGCATCCTGATCGTGGACGAGCCGACGGCGGCGCTGGACGCGCGGGCCGAGCTGGAGGTGTTCGAGAAGATCCGGGCCCTGGCGGACAGCGGGCAGACGGTCGTCCTGATCACCCACCGGCTGGCCTCGGTCCGGCACGCCGACCTGGTCCACGTGCTGGAACACGGGCGCCTGGTGGAGTCCGGCACCCCCCAGGAGCTGCTGGCCAGGGGCGGTGTCTACGCCGAGCTGTACACGCTGCAGGCGCAACAGTTCACGGCGGAGGTCCCGGCACCGCAGAGGCCATCGGCGAGACACCCGGAACCCGCACCGAAGCCGGCCTGAGCGGGAGCCGAGGCCGCCGGGACCGGCCTGAGCGGGAGCCGGGGCGCGGGCCCGTGTCGGCTCAGTCGGCGGTTTCGGCCCCGCGGACGATCACCAGGAACATGTCCGTCGCGAGGTCCATGACGACCTCGGCGGGCATGCCCTCCAGACGCCGCGCGTGCGCGAACTCCTCAGCGGGCCAGGATCCCCGCGGACCACCGGCGGAAAAGCGCTCGAGCACCGTTCGCCCGTTCACCATCTCGCACCTCCAGGAAGCGTCGTTCGTGTAGGAGTTAACGCTTCGGAGAGGGGAAACGCCTCGCTCGGTGACGTGACTGAGACATTGCCGACACGGATCCGGCGCGGACGGTGAGGGTCCGTTCACCTTGTGACACGAACCGGACCCTCCGTGTCAGTGGTCGTACTCGTCGTGAAGGCGGAGCCGGTCGCTGCCGGCGGGGCTGCGGCCGAGCGCGGTGAGGTCGAGCAGCGCGGTGGTGGTGCCCAGTCCGTCGAGCCCGTCGTCGTACACCGAATAGGTGTGGAAGACCCGGTCGTGGTCGCGCAGGAAGCAGCTGACGCCGGGACGCTCCACGAGGTCCCCGCCCGACTCGACGGTGGCCCCGAGGTCGCGGTTGAAGTCGCTGTGGCAGGAGGAGTACCACGGCACCGCCCAGCCCATCCGCGCCTTGAACGGCAGGATCCGGGTGAACGGCGCACGGGACACGGCCGTGAAGGAGGTGTTGCGGGCACGTAAGTGCGCGAGATGACCGACCTGGTCCAGGAAGGCGGAACAGCACGCGCAGCCGGTCCCCCACTCCGGCGCGAACCTGAAGTGGTGGACGACGAGCTGGGCCCGTCCCTCGAAGAGGTCGAGGAGTGTGGCCTTGCCGTCGCCGCCCTCGAAGACGTAATCCGGGTCCACCTCGACCATGGGCAGCCGCCGCCGCTCGGCGTCCAGGACCTCACGCGCCCGTCTGACCGCCTCCTCCTTGTGCAGCAACTCCTCGCGGGCGGCGCGCCACTGCTCGCGCGAGACGATCTCCGGAAGCGACATGTGCCCTCCTGTCCGACGGCCGGTTCGACGGTGGTGACCGCCGGTGTGCGCGGAACTCATCGCCGGATACGGAGAATTCTTCGCGCGGTCTCGGACAGGCACGCTTTTCGGCCGACCGCCCGGGCCGCGCGGCGTACCTCACACGGGCCGGCCACCGTCGCTCACGTGTCGTACTCCTGTACGCGTCGGCCGTGGCCGCGTGCGGTCAGCGTGGGCAGCCGGGCCGTCAGTTCCCGTACGGTCTCGCGCACGTCGAGGGTGAGGAGTTCGCGGTCCCTCATCAGGACGCGGCCGTCGACGATGGTGGTGCGGACGTCGGCGGCGCGGGCGCTGTGCACCAGGGTGGCGGCGAGGTCGTGGACCGGCTGGGTGTGCGGGCCGGTGAGGTCGACCAGGATGATGTCGGCGCGCCGGCCGGGCGCGAGGGAGCCCACGCGGTCCCCGAGGCCCACCGCGCGGGCGCTCTGCAGCGTGGCGTGGTGCAGGGCCTGGCGGGAGGTCAGCCACCGCGGGTCGCCCTCGGTCGACTTCTGGATCAGGGACGTCAGTGCCATCGCCTCCCACACGTCGAGCGAGTTGTTGGAGGCGGCGCCGTCGGTGGCGAGGCCGACGGGGACGCCGGCCGCGCGCAGGGCCCGTACCGGAGTGGTCGTCGGCCAGGCGAACTTGAGGTAGCCGCGGGGCGCGGTGGCCACGGCCGTACGGCCGCCGGTGCGTTCCAGCAGCGGCAGGTCCCGTTCCAGGATGCCGGTGCCGTGGGCGATGAGCAGGTCGGTGTCCAGCAGCCCGGTGCGGTCCAGGACCTCGATGGGGGTGCGGCCGTGCCGGGCGAGGCTGGTGTCGGTCTGGCCGCGGTTCTCGGCGGCGTGGATGTGGACCGGCAGGCCGTGCTCGCGGGCGAGTTCCGCGGTGGCGGTGAGGTCGGCGTCGTCGACGGTGTAGGGGGCGTGCGGTGCCAGGGCGGTGGTGATGCGGCCGTCGGCGGCGCCGCGCCGCCGCAGTGCGAACTCCGCCGACGCCTCCCGGCCCCGGCGTCCCTGGCTGGAGAAGTAGGCGGCGCCGAGGTGGGCGCGCAGGCCGCACTCGGCGACGACGGCGGCGACCGTGTCCATGTGGAAGTAGTGGTCCGCGAAGCAGGTCACCCCGCCCCGGATCATCTCGGCGCAGGCGAGCCGCGCCCCCAGCGCCACGTCCCGTTCGGTGAGGTTGGTCTCGACGGGCCAGACGACGTCGTTGAACCACTCCTCGACCGGCAGGTCCTCGGCGAGGCCCCGCAGGGCCACCATCGGTGCGTGCGTGTGGCAGTTGATCAGCCCGGGCAGCGCGACCTGGCCGCGCGCCTCGATCCGCACCGGGGCCGGTACGTGCCGCGCGGCGGCGGCCGTGGTGACCGCCTCGATCACCCGGTCGCGGACGACGATGGCGGCGTCCTCGCGGAATCCGACGCGTTCCCGCTCGTCGTGCACGAGCACCGTGCAGCCGGTGACGACGAGATCGGCGGCAGGGGCGGCGCTCGTGGGCCCGGCGGCACTCATGTGCCCAACGTACGGCCCGGCCCCGTCGGGAGGTGAGCCGAACCGCGCATCCGGTCACGGCCCACGGCACGGCCGTACGCGGCCGGGCGGCAGCGGCAGGGCCGTACACCCGCCGCCGGCCGCGCGGCTACGCGGCTACGCGGCGGCCGGCAGCGGTACCCGCACGCCGCGCCGCTCCAGCTCCCCCAGCGCCTCCCGCAGCCGGCGCAGGTGCCGGGGGGTGAGCCGGCCGGTGTCGTCGAGGTGCACCGCGCAGGCCGTGGTGGTGTCGACGAGCCGTTCCAGTGCCTCGGCGACGGCGTCCGTGCCCTCGGTGTGCCGGGCGAGCGGGGGCAGCTCGGCGGCGGCGAGCGCGATCGCGGTACGGGCCTCGGCGAGGGTGCGGTACGCCTCCCGGCGCAGCGCCCAGCGCTCGGCGCGGTCGCCGGACTCGCCGAGGACGTGCAGCAGATAGACGTGCGCGGCGCCGCCGGCCGTCGCGAGCCGGTCCCGTACCCCGCCGCCCCGCTCCCCCGGCATCGGCAGATGCCCCACGACCAGCACGAGCGCGCAGGCCAGCAGGGTCTCGCCGATCCGGCCGGCCGAGGCCTGCGGTTCCCCGCCGGCCATGACCAGGGCGAGGACGAGGACGGTGACGACGGCGGTGAGCGCGGCGAAGTGCCGGATGGCGACCGGTATGAGGGCGCCGCACACCGCCACCAGCGCGATCAGCCCCGCCGGACGGGGCAGCAGCGCGGCGAAGCCGGCGAAGAGCAGGGCGCCGAGCACGGTCCCGGCGGCCCGGCACAGCACCCGTGAGACGAGCGGACCGAGGTCGGGCTTGACGAGGAAGACGGCGGTGACGGGCAGCCAGTACCAGTGCGTGTGCTGCCCGTACCAGCGGGTGTGGTGCAGGGCCTGGGCGATGGCGACGCTGGCTCCGAAACAGAGGGCGACGCGCAGCCCGTACTCGCGTCCGCCGGCGCCGAGCGCGGCCCGCAGCGCCTGCCGGACGTCCCGGCGGCGGCCGAGCAGCCCGCGCTCGGCGCCCTCGCCCCGGTCGAAGGACACGGCGGCGCGCAGCAGGGCGTCGTCCAGGGCGCGCAGCGCGGGGGCCGTGGGGTTCCCCTCACGCGAACGCGGCCGGCCCCGCGGGAGGCGGGGCGCGGGCAGCGGGCCGGTTCCGGTGTCGCCGCGGACGGCCGCGGCCAGCCGCCGGGGGCCCTCGGCCGCCCGCGCCGGCACCGGCTCACCGGCCCAGTACAGGGCGGTGGCGGCCTCGGCGAGGGGCAGGGCGGCGGCGAACCGGGCGTGCAGCCGGCGCTCGGCGGCGGAACCGGCGTGCGGGCGGAGCCGGGGCCCGGCCAGGGCGTCCTGGGCGTGGTCGAGCGCGGCGGTCAGCGCGGCCCGCCGGGCGCCGGCCCGCGGGCCGCCCACGGCCTCGACCAGCGCCGCGATCGCCTCGTACACGTCGGCGACCGCCGCCCGCTCGCCGTCGAACCGGAAGTCCCCGGCGAGCGAACCGGGGGTGGGCAGGGCGAGCCGCAGCACCAGCAGCCAGCCGGCGCCGGCCAGGAAGGCCAGGGCCCGTTGCCAGCCGCTCTCGGCCGCCGGCATTCCGGCGCCGATGGCGGCGGTGACGAGCAGCTGGGTGCCGGCCGCGGAGGCGACGGGCCCGACGGCACTGACGCCACCGGCGACCAGCCCCAGCGCGGTGAGCGCCAGGGTCAGCGGTACGGCGGCCAGCCCCTGTCCGGCGTACGTCCCCACGAGCAGCCCGAGCGTCCCGGCCAGCGCGGGCACGCCCAGCCGGTGCACGGACGCCCGCCGGCTGCCGGGCCGGTCGTTGATACCGGCGAGCATCGCCCCGATCGCGGCGAGCACCCCGCCGGCCGTGCGCCCGGCGAGCACGCCGAGGAGCAGCAACGGGCCGGCGGCGAGCGCTCCCCGGCACACCGCGCTCCAGGGCACGGGGCCGCGCTGGGCGCGGAAGGCGTGGGCAAGCCAGACGGGCACGGCGAACCGGGTCACAGGGCTCCTGTTCATACGAGGGCGGGTGCGCCTTCGGACGACGGTGGCCGGTGGGCTGGGGACGACTGTCCCTACGGTAGATCGCGTTCCCCGGGCATGGCGCACGCTCACGTTTCGGGGAGGTGAAAGCTGCCCGGCGGGCGGGGTTCTTTATGAACGCAATGCGCAACGCCTCTACGAGTGCAATGCCCGGTCGATGATCCCCTCGGCCTCGGCCACGGCGTCGGTGAGGGCGCCGGGGTCGGCCCGCAGCGCGCCCACCACCGCGTCGATGCCGCGCAGCCCGGCCCGCTCCAGCAGGCGCTTCTCGTTGGTCACCCATGCGCCGCGGGCCGCGAGGACGGCGTGGGCGCAGTGGGTGGCGGCTGTGGCGAGGGCGCCGGCGGTCTCCGTGAGGCGGCCGCGGGGGGCGTGGTGGGCCTTGGCGTAGGAGAGGGTGGCCCGGGCGGTGCCGGACCAGCGGGCGGCGGCCGTGCGGCGCAGTTCCGGCGGGTATCCGGCCGGGCGCGGGAGTTCGCCGCGCAGGACCCGATTGAGCGCCAGCTCGGCGACGACCAGGTAGCTGGGGATCCCGGCCAGGTGGAACAGCAGTGGTTCCACTCGGAAACGGCCTTGCTCCGCCTCGGCGAGTTCGTGTTCCACGACGTCCAGGTCCCGGTAGTGCACGTCGACCCGGCGGCCGTCGACGGTCAGCCAGGCGCCGCCGTTGAACACCCCGCCGCCCCAGCCGCCGATGTCCGAGACCTCGCCCGGCCAGCCGAGGGCGCGCAGGTCGTCCGGGTCGAAGGGGCCGCGGTAGTAGACGGCCAGGTCCCAGTCGCTGTCCGGGCGGTGGGTGCCTTCGGCGCGGGAGCCGCCGAGGGCCACGGCCCGGACGGCGGGGAGGGCGGCCAGACGGTCGGCGGTGGCGGCGAGGAAGTCCGCGTCGGGAGACAGGGGCATGCGCTCAGCCTGGCGCACGCCCGACGGGGTCCACTCGCGATTTCGCGCGGACGACGACTCGCGACGCGCCGTCCGCACGCACTCCCGTGATCGACGCCTCTCGAGGGCGCGTCGTCCGCACGTACTCCCGTGATCGACGCCTCTCGAGGGCGCGTCGTCCGCACGTACCCCCGCCGCGTAATTCGCATGCGATCAGGGGGGCGGAGGCCGATCATCGGGAGGTCGTCCGCCGCCCCTTGGAGGAACGTTCCCGTGATCCGGCGCGTCATCGCTCCCGCCCTTTTCCCTCCGCCCACCTACTCCCACGCCTCCGTCGTGGAAGCCGGCACGAAGCTGGCGTTCCTCGCCGGAGCGGTGCCACTCAACGCCGACGGCGAGCTGGTGGGCCCCGGGGACCCCGTACGCCAGGCCGAGCAGGTGATCGCCAACCTGTGCGAACAACTGCGCGCGGCCGGCAGTGACGTGGAACACGTGCTCACGACCGAGGTGTACGTGGTCGGCAGCGAGCCCGCGACGCTGTCCGAGGTGTGGAAGGTGGTCGAGGCGTCCGGCCTGAGCCGGGGGCCGCACTCGTCCACACTGCTCGGCGTCGCCTGTCTCGGGTACACCGGACAGCTGGTGGAGATCACGGCGACGGCCGTGGTGCCGGAGCGGGGAGACGGCGACCGGTGACGCTGACGCCTGGGCGGGAGGGAGCCCAGGAAGAACGCGCGGGGAGGGAGCCAGGAAGAACGCGCGGGGAGGGAGGCGCCGAGGCGGCCGACGCCGGTGCCGAGCCCGCCGGCTGAGCGGAGCCCGCGGCCCGTGCCGGCCGGGCGCTCGCGCCGCCCGCTACGGCGCCAGCCCGCCCGCTACGGCGCCAGCCCGGCCGCCTCCGCCGCCGTGCGCAGCACCTCGCGCAGCATTTCGGCGGTGAGCCGGCCCGTGAAGGTGTTGCGCTGGCTCACGTGGAAGCAGCCGAAGAGGTCCAGGTCGTCGAGTGCGACCCGGGTGCCGTGCGCGAAGGCCGGTCGGGGGCGGGGCACGGTCCAGCCGGCCTCCGCGAACGCGGGCAGCGCGGCCTGCCAGCCGAAGGCGCCGAGCACGACCGCGGCCCGCAGGGTCGGCCGGAGCAGCCTCAGCTCCTGGACCAGCCAGGGACGACAGGTGTCGCGTTCACCCGGGGTCGGCTTGTTGGCGGGCGGAGCGCAGTGCACGGGCGCGGTGACGCGCACCCCGTACAGCTCCAGACCGTCACCGGCACTGACCGACGTGGGCTGCGAGGCGAGCCCCACGTCGTACAGCGCCTGGTAGAGCACGTCTCCCGAGCGGTCGCCGGTGAACATGCGCCCGGTGCGGTTCCCACCGTGCGCGGCCGGGGCCAGCCCGATGATCAGCAACCGGGCATCGGCCGGGCCGAAACCGGGCACCGGCCGCCCCCAGTACGACCAGTCGGCGAACGCCGCCCGCTTGGTACGGGCCACCTCCTCGCGCCAGTCGACCAGCCGGGGGCAGGCCCGGCAGTCGGCGACGCGCCGGTCGAGCCGGGCGAGACCGCTGCTGTCGTCCATACCGTCACCGTATGCCCCTGACGCCCGGCTGAATGCGCTGGGTGTGGCCGGGTGTGCGGGGTCGTGGAGGCGCGCGGCCGTGCCGTGTGGGGTGCCGGAAAAGGCGTCCGGCTCGACGGGCCCCTGGGGTTAAGGTCGGGGCATGGCTTCCGAGGATGCGGACGAGAACGTGGACCGTGAGACCGGCGACGTGACCGGCGGACCGGGCGGAACGAGCGCCGCCCCTTCCGACCGGCCGCACCAGGCCGCCCCTTCCGAGCAGCCGCTGGATCCCAGGATCGCCGCCGCGGTGGCCGCCGCCGAGGCCGCCGGGCCCGCCAACGGCGAGACCGTCCGCATCGACAGCTGGATCTGGGCCGTCCGCCTGATCAAGACCCGCTCCCTGGGAGCCGCCGCCTGCCGGGGCGGACACGTGCATGTGAACGGCGATCGGGTGAAGCCCGCCTACTCCGTGCGCATCGGTGACGAGGTCCGGCTCCGGCACGAGGGCCGGGAACGGGTCGTGATCGTCAAGCGCCTCATCCGCAAGCGCGTCGGCGCGCCCGTGGCCGTCCAGTGCTACATCGACAACTCCCCTCCGCCTCCGCCCCGCGAGGCCGTCGCCCCCGCCGGCCTCCGCGACCGTGGCACCGGCCGCCCGACCAAGCGCGACCGCCGCGAGATCGAACGCCTCCGCAGCCTCGCAGGCCCGGGCGCCGTCCCGGGCGGCTTGGGCGGCTCCAGCGGCTTGACCGGCCCGGGCGGTTCCGGCGGCCGCGCCGGGACTGGTGGCCGGGGCGGCACCGGCGGCCGGGGCGGCACCGGCGGCCGGGGCGGCACGAGCAAGTCCGGCCGGCGTGGAGGACGCGGCACCCTGGGGTGACTCGGCGGGCCTCCGGCGGCCCTGCCGGCACCGGCGGATCGAGCGGCCGCGGCGGCCGGGCCCGCGGGCGGTGAGCTGACGGGGTAGGGGCAGAGGCTTTCCAGCTCACGACTCCCAGCTCTCAGCTGCCAGCTCCGCTCCCAGCTCCAGCTCCAGCTCCAGCTCCAGCTCCCAGCGTTTCAGCCCCCAGCTTTTCAGCCCCCAGCGTTTCAGCTCCTGGCTCCCGCTCCCGAGAGGCATGCCCCCACCACCGCCTGCCACCGCCGTCAGCCGGGCCCGTGTGCGGGCCGACTGAAGCGACGGTTGGCGGTGACGGTGGCAGCCGGCGCCGGCCGCGGGGTCACCGTCGGCTCGGCAGCAGCCGCAGCAGGTCTGCGTTGTGTGCGCGGCGGGTCCAGGCGATCAGGGCGAGTGGTGCCATCAAAATGAGTGGGGTCGCCGCGTTCTGGCCGTCGAACGCGGTGAGCTGGACGGTGAACGCCCCCACCATGAGTGCACCGAGGGCTAGTGCCGCCACGGACTGGAGCACGGGTATCAACAGCGCCACCGCACCGGCGAGTTCGAGCACCCCGATGGTGTACATGGCCGCGCTGCCCCAGCCGATCCGGTCGAAGGACTCGACGGCCGACGGGTGCGCGATGAGTTTGGGCAGGGCGCTCGCGATGCCGAAGAACAGGGCGAGCAGCGTCTGCACGACCCGCAGGGCGATCCGCGCTCCACGCGCCCGGCCGGTGAGCGTGCCGGTGGAGGCCGTGGACGTCGTGGAGGTGACGGGGGCGGCGGTGGTCTCGGACATGGGGTCTCCTGGTGAAGCGGTCCCGGCTGCTTTCACCGGGGCAGACCGGCCGGTGACGGGAAACTCATCGCTGTCCGAGCCGACTTCGGTCAGGTCATGGGCACTGCCCGCACCCATATCCCGTCCGGCGTGAGATAGGTGTCCACCTCCAGTCCCGCTTCCGCCAGCACCGACTCGAACTGCTCCTTCGTCAGGGGTCTGGACAGAAACGTCTGCGTCCAGACCGCGTCCGGGAACACGTACTCCGCGTGCACCGTGTCCGCCCCGTCCCCGGCCGGCTCCAGCGAGGAGATGCGTACGGTGAAACCACTCGGATCGGTCCGCTCCCTGGGCACGTTGGTGTGGTAGTCCGCGCCCTCGCGCTGGATGAGCACACAGCCGCCCTCCGCCACATGCCGGACGCAGGTCCGCAGCAGGCCCCTGCGCACCTCCTCGTCACCGGCGTGCACGAGGAACGACGCGAGCATCACCACGTCGAACTTCTCGTCCAGGTCCAGGTCCTCGATGGCGCTGCATATCGTGCGCGCCCCGCGGACACGGGCCAGCATCTCGGCGGACTCGTCCACCGCCGTGACCCGGAAGCCGCGCTCCAGCAGCGGGTGGGTCACCCGGCCGACCCCGCTGCCCAGCTCCAGGATGTGCGCCCCGGCCGGTACCGCCGCGGCGATGACGTCCGGCTCGTCACCCACCGGCAGGCGCGAGTACAACTCGACCGCGCAGCCGTCCGGGGTGATCGCGCCCGGTCCCGTGCCCTCGTACCCTTCGCGCATCTCGATCCTCATGCCCGCACAACGGCCCGCTCCCGCACACCCGTTCCCACCCTCACCCAGTTCACTCGTTCGAGCTATTCAGCCCGGAACGGGAACCATCCGTGCCTGGTGTACCAGTGGCCGCCCGCCCGCAAGTGATCCCCGACCGCCCGCTCCACGGCGCCGCTTTCATCAGGCGTTGGTGCCCCTCGGCCTCGAAGGGTACGTTGCTGGGAGGAGTGGTGTTGCGATGCGTACAGGCAACGAACCGGCGACCGCGCGCAGCGCTCTGCGGACGCGGTTCTGGCTGAGTGTGTGGGGGCTGCTCTGGGCGGCCTTCGGGACGGTGGCGTTCGCGCTGGCCGGACGCCCGGGGTGGGCTGCGGCCTGCGGGGTGCTGTGGCTGCTGGTCACCGTGGACATGGCCGTGATCCTCCGGCACATCCGGCAGGGCCCGCACTACCAGCCCGGCCGGAGCGTACCGCCCTACCGGCCGCCGGACGACGGACCGCCGTACCCCGGGCGGCCGGGGCCACCCGGACGCGGCCATCCCTGACCTCTCGCCCGCCCCTGTCCCTCGCGCCCCTGTCCGCTACGGTGCGTAGCCCCGCCCCGCCTCCCGCGCCCGCAGCCGCAAGCTGGCAGCCACAAGCCGTCACCCGTCACCCGTCACCCGTCACCCGTCACCCGTCACCCGTCACCCGTCACCCGTCACCCGTCACCCGTCACCCGTCACCCGTCGAAGCGTGCCGCCTTCAGGTACTCCGGGTTCGGGTCGAGTGCGGCCGCCAGTCGGAAGTGACGCTTGGCCTGGTCGGGGCGGCCCTGGCGTTCATACGTGCGGGCCAGCGCGAAGTGCGCGAACGCGTTGTCCGGTTCGCGCTCCAGCACGATGGTGAATTCGAGTTCGGCGGGGCGCAGTTGCGCCGCGGCGAAGAAGGCACGCGCGCGGAGCAGCCGGGCTGCGGTGTTCTCGGGGTGGGCGGCGATGACTCCGTCGAGCAGCTTCACCGCGCCCCGTGGGTCCCGTGCGTTGAGCAGCTGCTCGGCTGCACGGAAGTCGATGACATGCGTTTCCGGAGTACGTCCGGTGGAACCGCTGGTCTCGGGCACGGCAGAGTCCTTCCCTTGCTCCAGGACTTCAACGCCCCACGCTCGGCCGCTATTCCGCGCCCGGGCCGTTCCCCGGGGTTTTCCCGGGGCCGTCCTGACCGGCTTTCCCCGGGCCGTTCCCCTGACCCGGACCCGGTGCCTGCCTGGCCCGGCGGGCGAGGTCCTCCCACACCTCCGCGACGCGCTGCCTCAGCGTGTCCAGGGGTACGTCGTTGTCGATCACGATGTCCGCGATCTTCCGGCGCTCCTCGCGCGTCGCCTGCGCGGCCATCCGCGCGCGGGCGTCCTCCTCGGTCATCCCCCGCAGCCGTACCAGCCGGTCGAGCTGGGTCGCGGGGCTCGCGTCGACGACGACCACGAGGTCGTAGAGCGGCGCCAGGCCGTTCTCGGTGAGCAGCGGTACGTCGTGGACGACCACGGCGTCCTCGGCCGCGGCGCTCTCCAGCTCGCGCGAGCGCGCGCCCACCAGGGGGTGCACGATCGAGTTGAGGACGGCGAGCTTGTCGGGGTCGGCGAAGACGATCGAGCCGAGCCGGGGGCGGTCCAGGCTGCCGTCGGCGGCGAGGATGTCCGGTCCGAAGGCGTCCACCACGGCCGCGAGACCGGGGGTGCCGGGTGCCACGACCTCGCGCGCGATGCGGTCCGCGTCGATCAGCACGGCCCCGTGCTCCACGAGCAGCCGCGACACCTCGCTCTTGCCGGCGCCGATCCCGCCGGTCAGGCCCACTGTCAGCATGAGCGGAAGCTTAGGCCCTGGTACCGGCGAGCCCGCCGACAGCCCCCGGCCCGCCGACAGCCCCCACCCCGCCGGCAGACCCGCCTCGGACAGCGGTCGCCGCACAGTCCCAAGCCCGACAGCCCGACAGCCCGACAGCACTCTCCAGGCTCCTGGTCCCCGGCGCCTCCGCTCCGGTCCCCGGTGACCCGCCCTAGTTGTCGCCCTCGCGCTCCGCCAGGAAGCGCTCGAACTCCCGCCCGATCTCGTCGGCCGACGGGATCTCCACGGGCTCGGCGAGCATGTTGCCGCGCGTTTCGGCGCCCGCCGCGGCGTCGTACTGGTGCTCCAGGCCCTGCACGAGCACGGTCAGTTCCTCGTCGCCCTCCTGGATCTGCCGGTCGATCTCGGTCTGCGTGCGGTGCGCGTCCGTGCGCAGTGCGTGCGCGACACCGGGCAGGACGAGGCCGGTGGCGGCCGTGATGGCCTCCAGGACGGTCAGGGCGGCGTCCGGATACGCGGAGCGGGCGATGTAGTGCGGGACGTGCGCGGCGACGCCCAGGACGTCGTGGCCGGCCTCCATGAGGCGGTACTCGATCAGCGACTCGGCGCTGCCGGGCACCTGCGCCTCGTCGAAGGGGCTGCGGTGGCCGGGGATGAGGTCGGCGCGGTTGCCGTGCGGGGTCAGACCCACCGGGCGGGTGTGCGGGACGCCCATGGGGATGCCGTGGAAGTTCACGGACAGGCGTACGCCGAGGCGCTCCACCATCTGCCGGACCGCCGCCGCGAACCGCTCCCACTCCACGTCCGGCTCCGGGCCGGACAGCAGCAGGAACGGGGCGCCGGTGGTGTCCTGTACGAGGTGCATCTCGATCGCCGGGACCTCGTAGCCGGACCAGCGGTCCCGCTTGAAGGTCAGCAGGGGCCGGCGGGCCCGGTAGTCCACGAGCCGGTCGTGGTCGAACCGGGCCACGACCTGGTGGGGCAGCGAGTCGAGCAGCCGGTCGACGATCTGGTCGCCGGTCTCCCCCGCGTCGATGTATCCGTCGAAGTGGTAGAGCATGACAAGGCCGGCCGACTCCTGGGCGAGCGCCATGTCGACCACGGCGAGGCCCTTCGGCTCCCATGCGTACAAACCCTGCGGATCAAGCACTGTGACCGCTCCTCCTCGTGTTCCTCTCCGACAACGCCCCCTGAAACGGGGGAATTCCCGCGACACGCGGCTGATCTGCGATCTCATGCCGGACACTTTGACGGACCGTCACCTGGTCCGTACCTTCACGGCCATCGACGTGCACGGAACCGTTCCCCGTTCATGAATGAAAACGCCGGGGATACGGCGCCTCGTACTGGACGGTATCTACGACACCGGCAACGGCGGCAGGGGGATGGGCGAGGGTGGGCAGGGTCTGGCCAACATGACGGTGACCCCCTGAACGGCCCGCCGTCCGAACGCCCGGCCACCGCCCCCGGGCACCCCGCACCGTCCCCGCGAACGCCCGAGGGGCCGCACCTCGAAAGGTGCGGCCCCTCGGGGCTGTCTGCCTACTGAGCCTCAGCGGCTGCGATCAGCTCTGGCCGCCGGCCAGCTTCTCGCGCAGCGCGGCCAGCGCCTCGTCCGAGGCCAGGGCACCGGAGGTGTCCGCACCCTCGGAGGAGTACGAGCCGCCACCGGAAGCGGCCGGAGCCGCAGCCTCGCCGCCCTCGGCCGCGGCAGCGGCGTCGGCCTCGCGGGACTTGATGACCTGCTGCTGGTGCTGCTCGAAGCGGGACTGCGCCTCGGCGTACTGGCGCTCCCACTCCTCGCGCTGCTTCTCGTAGCCCTCGAGCCAGTCGTTGGTCTCGGGGTCGAAGCCCTCGGGGTAGATGTAGTTGCCCTGGTCGTCGTAGGACGCGGCCATGCCGTACAGGGTCGGGTCGAACTCGACCGAGGCCGGGTCGGCACCGAAGGACTCGTTGGCCTGCTTCAGCGAGAGGCTGATGCGACGACGCTCGAGGTCGATGTCGATGACCTTGACGAAGATCTCGTCGTTGACCTGGACGACCTGCTCCGGGATCTCCACGTGGCGCTCGGCCAGCTCGGAGATGTGGACCAGACCCTCGATGCCCTCGTCCACGCGGACGAACGCACCGAACGGAACCAGCTTCGTGACCTTGCCGGGCACGACCTGACCGATCTGGTGGGTGCGGGCGAACTGCTGCCACGGGTCTTCCTGGGTCGCCTTCAGCGACAGGGAGACGCGCTCGCGGTCCATGTCCACGTCGAGAACCTCGACGGTGACCTCCTGGCCGACCTCGACGACCTCGGACGGGTGGTCGATGTGCTTCCAGGACAGCTCCGAGACGTGGACCAGACCGTCGACGCCACCCAGGTCCACGAAGGCACCGAAGTTGACGATCGAGGAGACCACACCGGAACGGACCTGACCCTTCTGGAGGGTCGTGAGGAACGTCTGGCGGACCTCGGACTGGGTCTGCTCGAGCCAGGCACGGCGGGACAGGACCACGTTGTTGCGGTTCTTGTCCAGCTCGATGATCTTGGCCTCGAGCTCCTTGCCGACGTACGGCTGAAGGTCGCGAACGCGGCGCATCTCGACCAGGGAGGCCGGCAGGAAGCCACGGAGGCCGATGTCGAGGATGAGACCACCCTTGACGACCTCGATGACGGTACCGGTGACGATGCCGTCCTCTTCCTTGATCTTCTCGATGGTGCCCCAGGCACGCTCGTACTGGGCGCGCTTCTTCGAGAGGATCAGGCGGCCTTCCTTGTCCTCCTTCTGGAGGACCAGGGCCTCGATCTCGTCGCCGACGGCGACGACCTCGTTCGGGTCGACGTCGTGCTTGATCGAGAGCTCGCGGCTCGGGATGACACCTTCGGTCTTGTAACCGATGTCGAGCAGGACCTCGTCCCGGTCGACCTTCACGATGACGCCGTCGACGATGTCGCCGTCGTTGAAGTACTTGATCGTCTCGTCGATCGCGGCGAGGAATGCTTCCTCGTTACCGATGTCGTTGACCGCTACCTGCGGGGTGGTGGCGGTGGTCTCGGTGCTGCTCGTCATGTGGGAAAGGGCTCCGGTACGGACATTGAAGTCGTAGGTACTGCTTACGCCGGGAGCCCGTTTCGCTCTGATGAAGCCGGACAGCCAAGGAAGCGCCACATTGAGCACCGGGTGCCCGATGGCGCCTCGACAACCGAGGGGACATACAACAGATGCGAGCGCAGCCTGCTACGTCTGAGGTGCGCAGGCCCGCAGCGCAACTTGTAGCATACGGGGGCAGCCGGACGGGGTCAATGCGCGAAGGCGCACAGCCGGGGCGGATCGCCGCATACCCGGCCGGAAAAACGTCCCGACAGGCCGTACGGACCCGGGGATTCCTTCCGTGAGCCCCCGGGCGGGTTGGACGGAAGAGTACGACGAGGGAGCCGATCATCCAAGAGCCGGAAACGTACGAGCACGAGGGGCCCGAGCCGGAAGCCACCCGGCGTGAGGCGGATGTCACGGAGAGCTCGCGGGCCAACCGCGGCTGGTGGGACCGCAACGCGGACGAGTACCAGACCGAGCACGGCACCTTCCTGGGCGACGACCGTTTCGTGTGGGGGCCGGAGGGCCTGGACGAGGCGGAGGCGGGCCTGCTCGGCTCGCCGGCGGAGCTGAAGGGCAAGGAGGTCCTGGAGATCGGCGCGGGCGCGGCGCAGTGCGCGCGCTGGCTGGCCGCCCAGGGCGCGCACCCGGTGGCCCTGGACATCTCGCACCGCCAGCTGCAGCACGCGCTGCGGATCGGCGGATCGTTTCCGCTGATCTGCGCGGACGCCGGCGCGCTGCCCTTCGCGGACGGCTCCTTCGACCTGGCGTGCTCCGCCTACGGGGCGCTGCCCTTCGTGGCCGACCCGCGGCTGGTGCTGCGCGAGGTGCGCCGGGTGCTGCGGCCGGGCGGGCGGTTCGTGTTCTCGGTGACCCATCCGATCCGCTGGGCGTTCCCGGACGAGCCGGGTCCCGAGGGGCTGTCGGTCTCCGCGTCGTACTTCGACCGCACGCCCTACGTCGAGCAGGACGAGCGGGGCCACGCGGTCTACGTGGAGCACCACCGGACGCTCGGCGACCGGGTCCGGGACATCGTGGCCGCCGGATTCCGGCTGGTGGACCTGGTGGAGCCGGAGTGGCCGGCCTGGAACACCTCCGAGTGGGGCGGCTGGTCGCCTCTGCGCGGCAACCTGATCCCGGGCACGGCGATCTTCGTCTGCGAGCGGAGCGGGACGGGGGCGTCCCCGGACGGGGACTGAGAGGGCCCCGGGCGAGCCCGGAAGGGCGTTGCCGGCCGCCCCCGGGAGAGGGGCCGAGGCCGGCCGGCGGGCACGCGCGCGTACGCGTAAGCAAGGCCGGAGGCGCGGTCCGGCCGGCCGTCACGCGCGCGTACGCGCAAGAGCTGAGGCGCGCCGTCCGGCCGGACCTCACGCGCGCGTGAGGGCGAGGCGAGGTCCGGCCGGCGGGCACGCGTGTGGGGGCCGTTCTCGCCGTCGTACGACACTGGGGGCGTGATCCGTTACGACGCTCTGGACGCACTGCCGGTGCGCTCCGCGCTGCCCGCCCTGACCGACGCCCTGGAGAGTGCCGGCACCGCCGTCCTGGTGGCGCCGCCCGGCACCGGCAAGACGACGCTGGTGCCGCTCGTGCTCGCCGGGCTGGTCGGGGACGGTGCCGCGCGGCGGGTGGTGGTGGCCGAGCCGCGGCGGATCGCGGCGCGGGCGGCGGCCCGGCGCATGGCGTGGCTGCTGGGCGAGAAGCCCGGCGGGAGCGTCGGCTTCACGGTGCGCGGCGAGCGGGCCGTGGGGCCGCACACGCGCGTGGAGGTCGTGACGACCGGCGTGCTGCTGCAACGCCTCCAGCGCGACCAGGAGCTGGCCGGGGTGGACGTCGTGGTCCCGGACGAGTGCCACGAGCGGCACCTGGACGCCGACACGGCGGCCGCGTTCCTGTGGGACGTCCGGCAGGCGCTGCGGCCGGAGCTGCGGCTGGTGGCCGCGTCGGCGACCACGGACGCCGAGGGGTGGGCGAGGCTGCTCGGCGGGGCCCCGGTGGTCGAGGCGACGGGCGTGACCCATCCGGTGGACGTGGTGTGGGCTCCTCCGGCCCGTCCGGTACGGCCGCCGCACGGGATGCGGGTGGATCCGGCGCTGCTTGCGCACGTGGCGTCGGTGGTGCGGCGGGCGCTGGCCGAGCGGGAGGGGGACGTCCTGTGCTTCCTGCCCGGCGTGGGCGAGATCGCGCGGGTGGCGGGCCTGCTGGGGGACGCAGGCGGCGTCGACGTGCTCCAGGTGCACGGGCGGGCACCGGCCGCGGTGCAGGACGCGGTGCTGGCGGGCGGGGAGCGGCGCCGGGTGGTGCTGGCGACGTCCGTGGCGGAGTCGTCGCTGACCGTGCCGGGGGTGCGGGTGGTGGTCGACTCGGGGCTGGCCCGGGAGCCGCGGGTGGATCACGCGCGGGGGCTGAGCGGGCTGACGACGGTACGGGCGTCGCGGGCCGCCGGGCGGCAGCGGGCGGGCCGGGCCGGGCGTGAGGCTCCGGGCGCCGTCTACCGGTGCTGGGCGGAGGCCGAGGACGGCCGTCTGCCGGCCTTCCCGGCGCCGGAGATAAAGGTGGCCGACCTGACCGCGTTCGCCCTTCAGGCGGCCTGCTGGGGCGATCCCGACGCCGCCGGGCTGGCGCTGCTGGACGCGCCGCCGGCCGGGGCGATGGCCGCGGCGCGCTCCACCCTGACGGCGATCGGGGCGGTGGACGCCGCCGGGCGGGCCACGCGGGTCGGCGTGCGGCTGGCCCGGCTCGGGGTGCACCCCCGGCTCGGGCGGGCGTTGCTGGACACGTCCGGTGCGGGCGCCCCGGTCGTGGCCCTGCTCTCCGAGGAGGTGCCGCGTGATCACGGGGACGATCTGGCGGACGCCCTGCGACGGGCGCGCGGCGGTGGTGACGCCTACGCGGGGCGGTGGGCCGCGGAGGTGCGGCGGCTGCGGGCCGTCGCGGCGGAGTCCTCCGGCCCGCCCGTCGGTGACCGCCGGACCGGTGCGACCGCGGGGGCCGGGCCGGGCGGCGGTGACGACGGGCTCGCCGGGCTCGTCGCCGCGCTGGCCTTTCCCGAGCGTGTGGCGCGGCTGGACGGCGGTTCGTACCTGATGGCCTCCGGGACGCGGGCCGAGCCGGCGGAGGGGTCGGCGCTGCGGGGCGCCGACTGGATCGTCGTGGCCGTGGCGGACCGGCCGCCGGGCAAGGGGCACGCGCGCGTGCGGCTCGGGGCCGCCGTGCCGGAGGAGGTGGCGCTCGCCGCGGCCGGGGCGCTGCTCACCGAGCGCGACGAGGTGCACTGGGCCGGCGGGGAGGTCGTGGCCCGGCACGTCGTGCGGCTGGGGGCGATCGAGCTGGCCGTACGGCCGCTGAAGGACGCCGATCCCGCCCTCGTGCGCGCCGCCCTGCTCGACGGGCTCCGTCAGGAGGGGCTGGGGCTGCTGCGGTGGTCGCCGGAGGCGGAGGCGCTGCGCCGGCGGCTCGCGTTCCTGCACGCGCGCCTCGGCCGGCCGTGGCCGGACGTGTCGGACGCGGCGCTCCACGCGCGCGTGGACGAGTGGCTGGAGCCGGAGCTGGGCAGGGCCCGGCGGCGGTCCGATCTCGCGCGGATCGACGCCGGGCAGGCGCTCGCGCGGCTGCTGCCCTGGGCGAGCGGGGAGGCCGGCCGGCTGGACGAGCTGGCGCCCGAGCGGATCACGGTGCCCAGTGGGTCCAGGATCCGGATCGACTACGAGGATCCGGAGCGGCCGGTACTCGCGGTGAAGCTGCAGGAGATGTTCGGGCTGCGGGAGACGCCGGCCGTGGCGGGCGTGCCGCTGCTCGTGCACCTGCTCTCCCCCGCCGGACGGCCCGCCGCCGTCACGGCCGACCTCGCGTCCTTCTGGAAGGACGGGTACCAGGGCGTGCGGGCGGAGCTGCGCGGGCGGTACCCGAAGCATCCGTGGCCCGAGGACCCGGCGACCGCCGAGCCCACCCGGCACACCAACGCCCGGCTCAGGCGCTGACCGGCTCGGTCCGCGCCTGAGCCGGGAACGCGACCAGGTCCTGACGGCCCGTCAGGTGCGGCACCGCGGCAACGGGCGCGTGGGAGCAGGACAGCGGTGCGCGCACCGACGAGGGCGCCCCTTCCGCCGGAGCGGAGAGGGCGCCCTCGTTCGTGGTGCGGGGCCTCAGGAGGAGGCGGACGGGCTCGGGGCCGGGGTCTGCGTGGTGGCGGCCGGTTCGACCGTCAGCTCCACGGTGAGCGTCGCGCCGCCCGTGGTGGTGATGCGGAGCAGGAAGGTGCCGGTGGCGTCGTCCGCGTACAGCTTCGGCAGTGTGAGCAGGCCGTCGGCGTCCGTCCGGAGGCCGGTGAGGGTGCGCAGGGCCTTGCCGTCGGCGCCCTTGAAGAAGGGGCCCTTGTCGTTCTCCGTGGCGTCGTCCGCGGACTTGATCAGGGTGGCGGTGGCGGCGACCTTGTCCGCCGCGGCCCCCTTGTAGGTCGCCTTCACCTTGACCTGGTCGGCGAACTCGCCGCCCGGGGTGCAGGTCAGCGGGGTGTCGCCGGTGCGGGCCAGGGTGTCGGCGGCGCGGGCGGTGACCGTGGCGGTGAAGTCGACGCCCTTGACGCTGCGGCCCACTACGGCCGCGGTGACCTTGAAGTCGCCGGTCTTCTCGCCGGCCCGGAGTGCCGGGGCGAGGGCGACACCCTTGGCGTCGGTGGCGACCGTGGCCACGGTCTCACCGCCGGCGAAGGCGGCGTCCGTGTCACCGGTGATGGTGAAGCGGATCCTGACCTTGGCGAGGGACTTGCCGACCTTGCTCTCGGCGCGGACGCCGATCGGCTCGGTGAAGGCGTCGCCGGCCATGGCGGTGAGCTTGCCGGTGCCCATGCCCTCCAGGTGGTCGACCAGGTCGGTCGTGGAGGGCGGGGCCGGCGGGGTCGGGGGGGTCGGCGGGACGGGCGGCTTCGGCGGCTTCGGGGCGGGCGTCTCGTTCCCGCCGTTGCCACTCCCGCCGTTGTCGCCGCCGCCGTTGCCGTGACCGGGCTTGTCGGGCTTCGGGACCGGCTTGGTGCGGGGCGGGTCGGAGGGCCTGGGGTACGTGGTGCGGTGGGAGCCGTCGTCGCTGCGGTGTCCGGGCACGCTGCCGGTGCCGTCGGGGACGGAGTGGCCGCCCTTGCGGTAGTACTCCATCCACTTCAGGACCAGGTTGAGGTAGTCCTGCGAGTTGTTGTAGCTGAGGACGGCCCTGTGCAGGTCGGCCTCGTCGGAGAGGTCCCAGCCGTAGCGGCACAGGTAGTGGCCGGCGGCGAGCGCGGCGTCGTAGACGTTGTTGGGGTCCTTCTTGCCGTCCGTGTTGCCGTCGCGGCCGGCCCAGGCCCAGGTGGACGGGATGAACTGCATGGGGCCGACGGCCTGGTCGTAGGTGCTGTTGCCGTCGTAGGCGCCGTCGTCGGTGTCCGCGATGAGCGCGAAGCCGTTGCCGTCGAGCTGCGGGCCCAGGATCCGGTGCAGTGTGGTGCCGTTCGCGTCGACCTGCCCGCCGCGGGCCTGCCCCGACTCGACGTTGCCGATGGCGGCGAGCAGCTGCCAGGGCAGGTTGCAGCCGGGCTTGGCGGCGCGGAGTTCGGCTTCGGCCTTCTTGTAGGCGTCGAGGACCGTCGCCGGGATGCCGGCCTCGGCGCCGCCCCGGGAGACGGAGGTGCCGCCGCTCGACGAGGGGCTCGGGTCGGGGCTGTTCAGCGGCGGCAGGTCCGTGTAGTAGGGCGAGTCGCCGGTGGCGTTGCCCGCGGACGCGTCGGGTGCGGGGGTGGTGGCACCGGCCGTCGTCGGTCTGTCGTGCTCGTCGCCGGTCGCTCCCGGGGCCTGGGACGCGGAGAGCGCCGCGACCGCTGCCGCGGCCACGGCGGTGGTCGCCGCTCCCTTGCGGAGCCGCCTGCCGAAATGCGCCGCCATAGAGTGAACCCCTCCCGTGGACGCCCAAGGCGTCCGTCTCCGTCTGTCTGCCTCGCTCTGGTGTGACGGTTGACCCGGTGCTCTGGTTGCCCCTGTTCCGCCTTTCCATCTGTGCGATGTGCGTTCGACCGCGCACCCGGCACGGCGACGGAGGTGACCCTACGACAACTTGCCGTGAACGGGGACCCGTTCGCCCCCGCATTTCACCGGTTGGCCAACTGTCGTTGCCGTGAACGTCCCCGGGCGGGGCCCCCGCATACTGGGCGGACCCGATCACCGGTGCCGGAGTCGGGCCGTCGACCGTTCCGGGGGGCTTCGTTGCCGTTCACTCTCAGCCATGCCGCAGCCGTGCTGCCCGCGATCCGCCGGGACGGCGGCGGCCGGGGCCGGCTGGTGCCCGCGGTGCTCGTCGCGGGGTCCTTCGCCCCCGACCTGCCCTATTACGCGGCCGGTGTCCTGCCGGGCGGCATGGAGTTCGGGACGGTCACGCACGCCCCGGCCGGGGTGGCCACGGTCGATGCGCTCATCGCCTGGGCGCTCACGGGGCTGTGGCTGCTGGTCCGGGAGCCGCTGCTCGCGCTGCTGCCGCGGGGGCGGCAGGGCCGGCCGGCCGCGCTGCTGCGCTGCGGTGCGCCCCGCGCGCGCGTGCGCGCGGTGACGGTGGCGTGGTGGTACGGCTCGGCGGTCCTCGGCGCGCTCACCCATGTGGTGTGGGACGCCTTCACGCACCACGACCGGTGGGGTACCCGGCTGATTCCGGCCATCGGCCGGTACCGGCCCGGGGGCGTGCCGCTGTTCACCTGGCTCCAGTACGGCACGTCCGCTGCGGGCGCCGTGGCCATCGCGGTGTTCGTGGTGCGCGCGCTGCGGCGGGCGCCGGACACGGCACCGGCGGGTGTGCCGGTGCTGTCCGTGCGGGACCGGTGGGGGGCGCTCGCGGTGATCGGTGGCTGCGCGCTGGCCGGGGCGGCGCAGCGGACGGCGCAGTGGTGGGGGGACCCGGGTGCGGCCGCGCGGCCGTGGGAGCTGGTGCCCACCGTCTGCTTCGGCGCCGGTGCCGGGCTGGTCCCGGGGCTGCTGCTGTACGCCGTCGGGGTCAGGGCGTGGCGTCCGGCCGCTGGTCCCGGGGAGCCCGGGGGTCCTGGTGAGGCCGTCGGTGAGAGCCTCGGGCGGCCGGTCGCTCGGTGAGGGGGGCGACGAAGACCGTGAGGGTGGGACGGCGGCGCGGGCTCGGGCGCGGGATCGCGGTGAGGGCGAGCGTGAGGTAGCTGCGGGCCACGTCGGCCCACTGGCGCCAGTCGGGGGTGGGAACCGGGTGGCGGGCGAGTCTTCGCCGGAGATGTCCGGTGACCCTGCGGACGGCGGCGGCCGGGTCGGCGGGGATGCGGGCGGTGCTTGCGTCGGCCGCGAGGGCCGGTACCGGCGCGGCGGGCATGGCCTGCGCCGAGGCGGTGTCCGCCCAGGCTCCGGCGGTTGCCTGGGGCGTCCGGCGGTGAAGCATGCGTATACCCATGCCCGCAGTGTTGCGGCTGCGGGGGGTGGCGGGCGTTCTGACGGGGGCCACGAGAGTGACGGGCCCTCCGGGACGGCGCCGGCTTCTCGCCCCCCGGGGTGGGCTGCCGGCGGGGGTTGTTCCGTGGGAGGCGCCGCAGGCTTCTCACCCCCGGGCCGTGCGGCCGGCGGGGGCCGCTTCGCGGGAGGCACCACCGGCTTCTCGGCCCCCGGGCCGCGCAGTCGGCGGGGGCCGTCTCGCGGGGTGGGGGGGGGGGAGGCGCCACAGGCCGGGCCGGCGCTTGTGGGAGGCGCAGCAGGCCGGACCGGCGCATCGTCGTGGCGGGTGGGTGGGCATCCGGCCGTCGGCCGGGGAAAAGGAGGGCGAAGGGGGGCGAAGGAGGCGTGGCCCTGGTCGGGCGGGTGCCCCCTTCGCCTGCCGGGCGGGCTAGTGGGCCGCCGATTCCCAGTCGGGGCCGACGCCCACCGAGACGTCCAGCGGAGCCCTCAGCTGTACGGCGCCCGCCATCTCGCGGCGGACGATCTCCTCCGCGGCCGCACGCTCGCCGGGGGCGATCTCCAGGACGATTTCGTCGTGGACCTGGAGGAGCATGCGGGACTTGAGGTCCGCGTCCCGCAGCGCGCCGTCCACCTTGAGCATGGCGATCTTCACGATGTCCGCCGCCGTGCCCTGGATGGGCGCGTTGAGGGCCATCCGCTCGGCCGCCTCGCGGCGCTGGCGGTTGTCGCTGTTGAGGTCGGGGAGGTAGCGGCGGCGTCCGAACAGCGTGGCCGTGTACCCCGTCGCCCGCGCCTCGTCGACCGCGCGGCGCAGATAGTCCCGGACCCCGCCGAAGCGCTCGAAGTAGGCGTCCATCAGGGATCGGGCCTCGGCCGCCTCGATGTTGAGCTGCTGGGAGAGGCCGAACGCGGACAGGCCGTAGGCCAGGCCGTACGACATCGCCTTGATCTTGCGCCGCATCTCCGCGTCCACCGCGCCGGGCTCGACACCGAACACCTGGGAGGCGGCCGTGGTGTGCAGGTCCTCGCCCGAGGTGAAGGCACGGATCAGGCCCTCGTCCTCGGAGAGGTGGGCCATCACGCGCAGCTCGATCTGGCTGTAGTCCGCGGTCATCAGGGACTCGAACCCCTCGCCGACCACGAAGCCGCGGCGGATCGCCCGGCCCTCGTCCGTGCGGACCGGGATGTTCTGGAGGTTGGGGTCCGTGGAGGACAGGCGTCCGGTCGCGGCCACCGTCTGGTTGAAGGTGGTGTGGATACGGCCGTCGCCCGCGATGGTCTTGATCAGGCCCTCGACGGTGACCCGCAGCTTGGCCTGCTCGCGGTGCCGGAGCATGATCACCGGCAGCTCGTTGTCGGTCTGGGTGGCGAGCCAGGCCAGGGCGTCGGCGTCGGTGGTGTAGCCGGTCTTGGTCTTCTTCGTCTTCGGCAGGGCGAGCTCGCCGAAGAGGACCTCCTGGAGCTGCTTGGGCGAGCCCAGGTTGAACTCGTGGCCGGCCGCCGCGTGCGCCTCCTTCACGGCCTGCTGCACGGCTCCCGCGAACATCTGCTCCATCGCTTCGAGGTGCGCGCGGTCGGCCGCGATGCCGTGCCGCTCCATGCGGGCGAGCAGCGCGGACGTGGGCAGCTCCATGTCCCGCAGCAGGTCGGCGGCGCCCACCTCCGCCAGGCGCGCCTCGAACGCGGTACCGAGGTCGAGGACCGCGCGGGCCTGGATCATCAGGGCCTCGGCCTCGGCGCCCTCGTCCGCGCCGAAGGCCAGCTGGCCGTCGGCCACGGCGGCCGGGGCCAGCTCGCGGTGCAGGTACTCCAGGGACAGCGCGTCCAGGTCGAAGGAGCGACGGCCCGGCTTGACCAGGTAGGCGGCGAGCGCGGTGTCCATGGTGACGCCCTGGACGCTCCAGCCGTGCTCGGCGAGGACGCGCATGGCGCCCTTGGCGTCGTGCAGCACCTTGGGGCGGTCGGCGTCGGCCAGCCAGGCCGCGAACGCGTTCTCGTCGGCCTCGTCCAGCTCCGACGGGTCGAACCAGACCGCCGCTCCGCCGGCCGCGGCGAGGGCGACCTCGGCGACCGAGCCGGTGCCCAGCGCCCAGGTGCCGACCGTGGCGACGCCCAGGGTCGCGGCGCCGTGCTCGGCGAGCCAGGGAGCCAGCTCGCCGGTGTGCAGGATCCGGCCGTCGATCTCCACGCCGTCGGCGGTGACGGGGGCGGCCTCGGCCTCCTCCGTGCCCGGGTCGACCGCGAAGAGACGCTCGCGCAGGGACGGGTTGCGGATCTCCAGGGTGTCCAGGACCATCGCGACGGCCTTGCGGTCGTACGGGGCCCGCTCCAGGTCGGTGACCGACTTCGGCAGCTCGACCCGGCGCTCCAGCTCGGTGAGGACGCGGTTGAGCTTGACCGCCTCCAGGTGGTCGCGGAGGTTCTGCCCGGCCTTGCCCTTGACCTCCTCGACCCGCTCGACCAGCTCGGCGAAGGAGCCGAACTGGTTGATCCACTTCGCGGCGGTCTTCTCGCCGACGCCGGGGATGCCGGGGAGGTTGTCCGAGGGGTCGCCGCGCAGGGCCGCGAAGTCGGGGTACTGGGCGGGCGTCAAGCCGTACTTCTCGAAGACCTTCTCCGGGGTGAACCGGGTCAGCTCCGAGACGCCCTTGGTCGGGTAGAGCACCGTGGTGTTCTCGGTGACCAGCTGGAAGGAGTCGCGGTCGCCGGTGACGATCAGGACCTCGAAGCCCTCGGCCTCGGCCTGGGTGGCCAGCGTGGCGATGACGTCGTCCGCCTCGAAGCCCTCGACAGCGAAGCGCGGTGCGTGCATCGCGTCGAGCAGCTCGCCGATCAGCTCCACCTGGCCACGGAACTCGTCCGGCGTCTTGGAACGGTTCGCCTTGTACTCGGTGAACCGCTCGGAACGCCACGTCTTGCGGGAGACGTCGAAGGCCACCGCGAAGTGCGTGGGCGCCTCGTCACGCAGCGTGTTGGCCAGCATCGACGCGAAGCCGTAGATCGCGTTCGTCGGCTGGCCGGTCGCGGTCGTGAAGTTCTCCGCGGGCAGCGCGAAGAACGCGCGGTAGGCCAGCGAGTGCCCGTCCATGAGCATCAGCCGGGGACGGGTGCCGCCGGGGGTCTTGTCGGTCTGCTTCGGTGCTGTCTCTGCCACGCACCCGATCCTGCCACGCCCCACCGACAGTCCGGTCCGCACGCCTCCGGCGGGTGTGAACCACGACACAGTGACCGGTGGCGGCCGGCTGTGGAGGGGTGCGCGTGGACGGGGGGCGGCGGCTCGGAGGCGGACGCCGGCGTCGGCGGTGGACCACGGCGGGAAAGGGGCGGCGGCGGGAAGGGGGGCGGTGTCCGTGTCGGTGGGGCGTGGGAGGATCGACTGCGTACTTCTCACACGCAGTCGAAGGGGACCGTGCGATGGCGACGAAGCCGCCCAAGGGTGATCCGGTTCAGGACGCGCCGCAGGTCACGGAGCCGAAGCACGCGGCGGCGGGACTGCCGGCCATCGGGCACACGCTGCGCATCGCCCAGCAGCAGATGGGTGTGCGGCGCACCGCGCTGACGCTGCTGCGGGTGAACCAGAAGGAGGGCTTCGACTGCCCGGGCTGCGCCTGGCCGGAGCCGGAGCACCGGCACGCGGCGGAGTTCTGCGAGAACGGCGCCAAGGCGGTCGCCGAGGAGGCCACCCTGCGCCGGGTCACGCCCGAGTTCTTCGCCGCCCACTCGGTCGCGGACCTGTCCGGCCGCAGCGGGTACTGGCTGGGCCAGCAGGGCCGGCTCACCCACCCGATGTACCTCGCCGAGGGAGGCACGCACTACGAGCCGGTCTCCTGGGAGCGGGCCTTCGACATCGTCGCCGAGGAGATCGCCGCCCTCGGCTCCGCGGACGAGGCCGTCTTCTACACCTCGGGCCGCACCAGCAACGAGGCGGCGTTCCTCTACCAGCTCTTCGCGCGCGAGCTCGGCACGAACAACCTGCCGGACTGCTCGAACATGTGTCACGAGTCGTCCGGGTCGGCGCTCGGCGAGACCATCGGCATCGGCAAGGGCAGCGTCCTGCTGGAGGACCTCCACCAGGCCGACCTGATCATCGTGGCGGGCCAGAACCCGGGCACGAACCACCCGCGCATGCTCTCGGCGCTGGAGAAGGCCAAGGCGAACGGCGCGAAGATCATCAGCGTCAATCCGCTGCCCGAGGCGGGCCTGGAGCGCTTCAAGAACCCGCAGACCCCGCAGGGTCTGATCAAGGGCGCCGCGCTCACCGATCTGTTCCTCCAGATCCGCATCGGCGGCGACCAGGCCCTCTTCCGGCTCCTCAACAAGCTGATCCTGGAAACGGAAGGCGCGGTGGACGAGGAGTTCGTCCGCGAACACACCCACGGCTTCGAGGAGTTCGCCGAGGCGGCGCGCGAGGCCGACTGGGACGGCACACTCACCGCTACGGGCCTCACGCGCGCGGAGATCGAGCAGGCGCTGCGCATGGTTCTCGCCTCCCGGCGGACCATCGTCTGCTGGGCCATGGGCCTCACGCAGCACAAGCACTCGGTGCCGACCATCCGCGAGGTGGTCAACTTCCTGCTGCTGCGCGGCAACATCGGCCGCCCGGGCGCGGGGGTGTGCCCGGTGCGCGGGCACAGCAACGTCCAGGGCGACCGCACCATGGGCATCTTCGAGCGGCCCGCACCGGCCTTCCTCGACGCCCTGGAGAAGGAGTTCGGGTTCGCCCCGCCGCGCGAGCACGGCTTCGACGTCGTACGGGCCATCCGCGCGCTGCGCGACGGCGAGGCGAAGGTCTTCTTCGCCATGGGCGGCAACTTCGTCTCCGCCTCGCCCGACACCGAGGTCACCGAGGCCGCGATGCGGCGGGCCCGGCTGACCGTGCACGTGTCGACCAAGCTGAACCGCTCGCACGTGGTCACCGGCGCGCGGGCCTTGATCCTGCCCACCCTGGGCCGGACCGAGCGCGATGTCCAGGCCGGCGGCGAGCAGTTCGTGACGGTCGAGGACTCCATGGGCATGGTGCACGCCTCGCGCGGGCGCCTGAAGCCCGCGAGTGCCCACCTCCGCTCCGAGCCGGCCATCGTCTGCGGGCTGGCGCGCCGGGTGCTCGGCGGGCGCAGCGTCGTGCCGTGGGAGGAGTTCGAGAAGGACTACGCGACGATCCGCGACCGCATCGCGCGCGTGATCCCCGGCTTCGAGGACTTCAACGCGCGCGTGACCGGTTCCGCCGGCGGCTTCGCGCTGCCGCACGCCCCGCGTGACGAGCGCCGCTTCCCGACGGCCACGGGCAAGGCGAACTTCACGGCGGCACCGGTGGAGTACCCGGAGCTGCCGGAGGGCCGCCTGCTGCTGCAGACCCTGCGCTCGCACGACCAGTACAACACCACGATCTACGGGCTGGACGACCGCTACCGGGGCATCACGGGCGGGCGCCGGGTGGTGCTGGTGCACCCGGAGGACGCGCGGGCGCTCGGGGTCGCCGAGGGGTCGTACGTCGACCTGGTGAGCGAGTGGCGGGACGGGGTGGAACGGCGGGCGCCCGGCTTCCGGGTCGTGCCGTACCCGACGGCCCGGGGGTGCGCGGCGGCGTACTACCCCGAGACGAACGTGCTGGTGCCGCTGGACGCCACCGCCGACACCAGCAACACCCCGGCCAGCAAGTCCGTCGTCGTACGCCTCGAACCCCGTTCCGAATCGCGTCTGGAACAATCGGCGACCGACTGAGCGTTTGCTCAGTCAATGGATCACGTGGACGCAGAACGGAGCCGGGCCATGGGTGAGCAGCAGCAAGTGAAGTTCCCGCAGGAGGTCATCGACGAGTACGCGGCGCTCGGCGTGGACCTGCCCGCCCTGTTCTCGGCCGGACACCTGGGGACGCGGATGGGTGTGCAGATCCTGGAGGCCTCCCCGGACAAGGTCGTCGGGACCATGCCGGTGGAGGGCAACACCCAGCCGTACGGCCTGCTGCACGGCGGCGCCTCGGCGGTGCTCGCCGAGACCCTCGGCTCGGTCGGCTCCATGCTGCACGGCGGCAGCTCGAAGATCGCGGTCGGCGTGGACCTGAACTGCACGCACCACCGGGGAGTCCGCTCGGGCCTGGTGACGGGCGTGGCCACGCCGGTGCACCGCGGCCGGTCGACGGCGACCTACGAGATCGTGATCAGTGACGAGGAGGGCCGGCGGGTCTGCACCGCCCGGCTGACCTGCATGCTGCGCGAGGTGCGACCGGCCGACGGGGCGACCTCGGACCCGACGGCGAACTGACCGCCCCGCCCCCGGCTACGGCGGCCCCGCCCGCCGGGGCACCCGCCACCCGACCACCGGTCCGGTGCGCCTCGCGGGCCCGCCACGCCCGGTCGCGACGCCCGTGGGCCCGCCGAGAGGCCCCCGGCCCGCCGATCCCCGCCGACCCGCACGCCGAGGGGCACCCGGCGGCCACCTCCGTCCACGCCGCAGCGTTACCCGCCGACCCTCACGCCGTGGGACACCCGGCGGCCACCCCCGTCCACGCCGCAGCGTTACCCGCCGACCCGCACGCCGAGGGGCACCCGGCGGCCACCCCCGTCCACGCCGCAGCGTTACCCGCCGGCCCGCACGCCGAGGGGCACCCGGCGGCCGCCCCCGTCCGTGCCGGAGCGTTGCCCCTCCCCGTCCCTCCCCTTAGCTTCGGCACATGGGACGGCGACGAGGCCCCCGCCGTGGGGCGAGCTTCCTGATGCTCGGGCTGGCGCTGCCGGCGACGGTGACCGTCACGGGCTGCGACGGACCCGGCGGCTCGGCGGACGGGGCACACCCCGCCCCCTCGGCACGGTCCGCGCACACCACGCCGACCGCACCGGCAACGGCGCCCACTCCAGTCACGCAGTCCACGCGGTCCACGCGCGCGACGCACTCCGCCCCGGGCCTCGCCTCACCCCCGCCCGCCTCCCCCGCCGTGCCCCCCGCCGCCTCGCCCTCCCGGCCCTCCCCCGCCGAGCTCTGCACCCGGCTCGTCGTCTCCTGGTCGCGCGAGGTGCTCGACGGCGACACCTACGGTGACTACCAGTCGATGGGCCTGTCCGGCGGGCAGTACGAGATCCTCAGGGCTGTCGTGACCGCGGCACGGGTCGCCGAACGGCGCCAAGGCGAAGCTGCCGCACGGAAGTTGATCGACCGTCAGGCGCGCCGCGCGTGCGCCGAACGGTACCGCGACGGGACCCCGGGCGAACGGCCCTGGTCGTGAGCGGGATCGGCCCGGTGGAGCCCGGCGAGGGCACCCGCGCGTGGGACACTGGGCGTCCGGCCGGGCCGGGTCCGGGGCGTCCGAGCCGTTCGGCTCCGGCCGCCTGGTACCGCCGTCACCGGCGGACCGCCCTCTCCCTGGCCGCCGCGACCGTCCTGCTGGGAGGCGCCGGCGCGTTGTACGCCACCCGGCCGGAGAACGCGCCCCCGCACGCGACCCCACCGCCCGCCCAACCGCCGTACCCCGCCCAGGTGGTGGACGTGACCTACCTGGACGTCCGGCCCACTCCGGCGGACGCCCCGCCACGCAGCTTCAGCTTCGCGGTCCTGGTGAGGGTGACATCGGGACCGCCGGTCACGGTGACCCGGGTGACGCAGCCGTACGCGGGCCTCACGCTGACGACGCGGCCGCGCACTCCGCTGCGGACGAGGGCCGGTTCGGACCGCAAGATCACGATAACGATGCACGTGACGGAATGCGGGAAAGCCCCCAGGAACGCCGGTCTCCCTTTCCTGGACGTAACCCTGCGTAATAAGCGTGCAATGCAGACCCAGAGCTTCATCCTGGGCCCGCGCTACGCGCGGGACCTCTCCCGCGCCCTGGAAGTAGCCTGTAGCAACAGTTTTGGTAATCACCAAAACGGCTGAGACGCCTGGGATGATCATGGCCGGGTCCAGCACTTTCTCAGAATGCGGACGGAGCGAATCCACCTGAATTCCTCCTTCTCCCCCACGCAGTACCGCTCTGCATTACGTCGTGTCATAACAAGAGAGTCACAGCCTTCGTCAGACACTCCTCCACGTTCCCCACACACGCTTAGAGTCACGGCCAGTCACCGCGCCTTCGGAATACCCATTCAGCGCGGCGCGCGACTCGACCGCTTCCACGGGGAAGCGGTTGTGCCTGGGGAAAGGACTGATCGTGCGTCAACGTTCGCTTATCGCCATCACCGCCGCGCTGGCGGCGGGAGCGCTCACACTCACCGCCTGCGGCTCGCGCGACAGCGGCGACAAGGGGTCGGACTCGGACAACGGCGGCACCACCGTCGTGATCGGTGTCGACGCACCCCTGACCGGCGACCTGTCCGCCATGGGCCTCGGCATCAAGAACTCGGCCGACCTCGCCGCGCGCAACGCCAACAAGAACAACTTCGTCAAGGGCGTCACGTTCAAGGTGGAGGCCCTGGACGACCAGGCCCAGCCGTCGGCCGGCCAGCAGAACGCCTCGAAGTTCGTCTCCGAGGACGGCGTCCTCGGCGTCGTCGGCCCGCTGAACTCCTCCGTCGCCGAGTCGATGCAGAAGGTCTTCGACGACGCCAAGCTGGTCCAGGTCTCCCCCGCCAACACCGGCCCCGCCCTCACCCAGGGCCCCGACTGGCAGAACAAGAAGGTCCGCCCCTACAAGGCCTACTTCCGCACCGCGACCACGGACGCCATCCAGGGCCCGTTCGCCGCCCAGTACGTCTTCAACGACGCCAAGAAGAAGAAGGTCTTCGTCATCGACGACAAGAAGACCTACGGCTCCGGCCTGGCCGCCACCTTCACCGAGGAGTTCAAGAAGCTCGGCGGCAAGGTGGTCGGCACCGAGCACATCAACCCGGACGCCAAGGACTTCTCCGCGGTCGCCACCAAGGTCAAGAACTCCGGCGCCGAGATCGTCTACTACGGCGGCGAGTACCCGCAGGCCGGCCCGCTCAGCAAGCAGATCAAGGCCGGCGGCGCCAAGATCCCGCTGGTCGGCGGTGACGGCATCAAGGACGACACGTTCATGAAGCTGGCGGGCTCCGAGGCCACCGGCGACCTGGCCACCTCCGTCGGCGCCCCGGTCGAGGACCTGCCCTCCGCCAAGCAGTTCGTCGCCGACTACAAGGCCGCGGGCTACAAGGAGGAGTACTCCGCCTACGGCGGCTACGCCTACGACTCCGCCTGGGCGGTCATCGAGGCCGTCAAGAAGGTCGTCGACGACAACGGCGGCAAGCTGCCCTCCGACGCCCGCGCGAAGGTCACCGAGGCCATGCAGGGCGTGTCCTTCGACGGTGTGACCGGCAAGGTCTCCTTCGACGAGTACGGCGACGCCAGCAACAAGCAGCTCACCGTCTACGCCGTGAAGAACGGTGCCTGGGTGCCCGTCAAGTCCGGTACCTACACGGGCTGATCACGCCCGCACCTCTCCACGAGCCGCGCGGGGCGCTGTTCCACTGGCGCCCCGCGCGGACTCGCATCCGGCCACATCCCTCGCACTTTCCGAACGTCTCGGAGGACATGCGGTGAACGAACTGCCGCAGCAGCTGGTCAACGGCCTGCTACTAGGATCCATGTACGGGCTGATCGCCATTGGCTACACAATGGTCTACGGCATCGTCCAGCTCATCAACTTCGCCCACGGCGAGATCTTCATGACGGGAGCATTCGGCGCCCTCACCGTCTGGCTCTGGCTGCCCGGCGGCACCACCATGTGGATCGCGCTGCCACTGATGATCATAGGCGCCGTCATCGTCGCGGTCGCCATCGCGGTCGGGGCGGAACGGTTCGCCTACCGGCCCCTGCGCAACGCCCCGCGTCTCGCACCCCTGATCACCGCCATCGGCCTCTCCCTCGCCCTCCAGCAGGCCGTGTGGGCCTGGTACCCGGAGGCGAAGTCCGCGCGCACCTTCCCGCAGATCGAAGGCGGCCCCTTCGAGATCGGCAGCGTCACCATCCAGACCGGTGACATCTTCCTCGTCGTCGCGGCCCCGCTCAGCATGGCGGTCCTCGCCTACTTCGTGATGAAGACCCGCACCGGCCGCGGCATGCAGGCCACCGCGCAGGACCCGGACACCGCCAAGCTCATGGGCGTCAACACCGACCGCATCATCGTCATCGCGTTCGCCCTCGGCGCCGCGTTCGCCGCGGTCGGAGCCGTCGCCTACGGCCTCAAGTACGGCGAGATCAACTTCCGTATGGGCTTCATCCTCGGCCTGAAGGCCTTCACCGCGGCCGTCCTCGGCGGCATCGGCAACATCTACGGCGCCATGATCGGCGGTGTGGTCCTCGGCGTGGCCGAAACCCTGGCCACCGCTTACATCGCCGACATCCCGGGCATGGACCAGTTCGGCAGCCAGTCCTGGGCCGACGTCTGGGCCTTCGTACTCCTCATCCTCGTACTGCTGTTCAGGCCGCAGGGTCTGCTCGGCGAGCGCGTCGCGGACAGGGCGTGAGACCGATGACCACACAGACCACCGCACCCGAGACTCCCAGCGCCCGCAAGGCCGACGCCCCGGCCGGTCTGCTGCCCCTGCCCGAGAAGGCCGCCCGCGGCCTCGCCCTCGGCGCCAGCGTCCTGACCGCCGTCTCCACGTTCCTCGCCTGGACCTGGACCGCCGCGTTCCCCGGCGACCTCACCGTCTACGGCTACCCCGGCGGCCTCCAGGTCCTCGTCCTCGTCGGCGCCGCCCTCGCCACCCTCTTCGCGCTCGCCGGCTACGGCATCCGCGGACTGGGCTGGCTGGTGCCCGCCGGTCCCGACGCGGCCCTGAAGTTCGCCACCCTGGCCGCCTTCGCCACCAGCTGGTACACGGTCCTCGCGATCAGCAGCGACCTCGGCGGACTCGTCAACCTCGAACCCGGCGGCTTCCTCGTCGCCGTCAGCAGCCTCGCCGCCCTCGCCGGCGCGCTCTCCCTGCCCTTCCAGCGGCCCGAGCCCGACCCGATCGACCCGGACGACACCGGCTGGGAGAAGTTCAAGCACGGTGCCGCGCACACATGGGAGACCACCAAAGCGGTCTTCACCGCCGGTTCCCCGCGGCCCGTTGCCACGCTGCCCTCCTACGCCGAGATCCTGGTCATCGTCGCGATGCTCGGCCTGGGCCTGCTCGTCTTCACCTACGGCATCGGCACCGAGTACGACGAGCTGTTCATCGGCTTCCTGATCACCGCGGGCTTCAGCTTCGCCGCCCTGAACAAGGCCGGACTGATCGCCCACGCCTCACAGATCGCCTCCCGGCACACGAACATCACCATCTGCGGCGCCTTCGTCGCGGCGGCGCTGTTCCCCTTCACCCAGACCAACGACCAGTACGCGACCCTCGGCGTCTACATCCTGATCTTCGCCACGGTCGCCCTCGGCCTGAACATCGTCGTCGGCCTCGCCGGCCTCCTCGACCTCGGTTACGTCGCCTTCCTCGGCGTCGGCGCCTACGCGGCGGCCCTGGTCTCCGGCTCCCCCAGCTCGCCCTTCGACGTCCACTTCCCGTTCTGGGCCGCGGTCCTCGTCGGCGCCGCCGCCTCGCTCGTCTTCGGCGTACTGATCGGCGCCCCGACACTGCGGCTGCGCGGCGACTACCTCGCCATCGTCACCCTCGGCTTCGGCGAGATCTTCCGCATCACCGCGAACAACCTCGACGGCACCTCCGGACCCGACCTCACCAACGGCTCCAACGGTGTCTCCTCCATCCCCAACCTCGACGTCCTCGGCTTCGACTTCGGCGCCCAGCACGACATGGGCGGCTTCACCATCGGCCGCTTCGCCAACTACTTCTTCCTGATGCTGATCATCACCGCGGTCGTGGTGCTGGTCTTCCGGCGCAGCGGCAACTCCCGCATCGGACGCGCCTGGGTGGCCATCCGCGAGGACGAGACGGCCGCGCTCGCCATGGGCATCAACGGCTTCCGCGTCAAGCTGATCGCCTTCGCCGTCGGCGCCTCGCTCGCCGGCCTCGCGGGCACCGTCCAGGCCCACGTGACCTACACGGTGACGCCCGAGCAGTACCTGTTCGCCGGCCCCATCCCGCCCAACTCGGCCTTCCTGCTCGCCGCCGTCGTCCTCGGCGGCATGGGCACCATCAGCGGCCCGCTGATCGGTGCGGCCCTGCTCTTCCTGATCCCCAACAAGCTCCAGTTCCTGGGCAACTACCAGCTCTTCGCCTTCGGTCTCGCGCTCATCCTGCTGATGCGGTTCCGTCCCGAGGGCCTCATCCCGAACCGCCGCCGCCAGCTCGAGTTCCACGAAGAGGCGGAAGCACCCACCCTCCTGACGAAGGCGGGGGCCTGACCACCATGACGACCGACACCACCACGAAGGACACCGCCCCCGGCGCCACCGTGCCCGGCGAGACCGTCCTCGACGCCCGCGGCGTGACCATGCGCTTCGGCGGCCTCACCGCCGTCCGCGGCGTCGACCTCACCGTCAACGCCGGCGAGATCGTCGGCCTGATCGGCCCCAACGGCGCCGGCAAGACGACCTTCTTCAACTGCCTGACCGGCCTCTACGTCCCCACCGAGGGCGAAGTCCGCTACAAGGGCGACATCCTGCCGCCCAAATCCTTCAAGGTCACCGCGGCCGGCATCGCACGCACCTTCCAGAACATCCGGCTCTTCGCCAACATGACCGTCCTGGAGAACGTGCTCGTCGGCCGCCACACCCGCACCAAGGAAGGCTTCTGGTCCGCCGTACTGCGCGGCCCCGGCTTCCACAAGGCGGAGAAGGCCTCCCGGGACCGCGCCATGGAACTGCTCGCCTTCGTGGGCCTGGAACACAAGGCCGAGCACCTCGCCCGCAACCTGCCCTACGGCGAACAGCGCAAGCTGGAGATCGCGCGCGCCCTGGCCAGCGAGCCCGGCCTGCTGCTGCTCGACGAGCCGACGGCCGGCATGAACCCGCAGGAGACCCGGACCACCGAGGAACTGGTCTTCGCGATCAGGGACATGGGCATCGCCGTCCTCGTCATCGAGCACGACATGCGCTTCATCTTCAACCTGTGCGACCGCGTGGCCGTACTGGTGCAGGGCGAGAAGCTGATCGAGGGCGACAGCGCCACCGTCCAGGGCGACGAGCGCGTCGTCGCGGCCTACCTCGGTGAGCCTTTCGAGAACGCGCCCGGCGCCGAGGAGGTGGCCGAGGTGGAAGCCGCCGAGGCACACGCCGAGACCACGACGGACGCCGCGCCCGGCAAGGAGAACGACCGATGACCGCACTGCTCGAAGTCGAGGACCTGAAGGTCGCCTACGGCAAGATCGAGGCCGTCAAGGGCATCTCCTTCAAGGTCGAGGCCGGCCAGGTCGTCACCCTCATCGGGACCAACGGCGCGGGCAAGACCACCACGCTGCGCACACTGTCCGGCCTGCTGAAGCCGGTCGGCGGACAGATCAGGTTCAACGGCAGGTCGCTGAAGAAGGTCCCGGCCCACCAGGTGGTCTCCCTGGGCCTCGCCCACTCCCCCGAGGGGCGGCACATCTTCCCGCGCATGAGCATCGAGGACAACCTGCGCCTCGGCGCGTTCCTGCGCAACGACAAGCCGGGCATCGAGAAGGACATCCAGCGCGCCTACGACCTCTTCCCGATCCTCGGGGAGCGCCGGAAGCAGGCCGCGGGCACCCTCTCCGGCGGTGAGCAGCAGATGCTGGCGATGGGCAGGGCACTGATGTCCCAGCCCAAGCTGCTGATGCTGGACGAGCCGTCGATGGGCCTGTCGCCGATCATGATGCAGAAGATCATGGCGACGATCGCCGAGCTGAAGGCGCAGGGCACCACGATCCTGCTGGTCGAGCAGAACGCCCAGGCGGCGCTCTCCCTCGCCGACCAGGGTCACGTGATGGAGGTCGGCAACATCGTCCTGTCCGGCACGGGCCAGGACCTGCTGCACGACGAGTCGGTCCGCAAGGCCTACCTCGGCGAGGACTGACCGTTTCCGCACGACGAGGCCCGCGCCCCTCTTCTCCGGGGGCGCGGGCCTCGTCGCAGCGTGGGGGCGAGAGCTCAGCGCTCCTTCGCGGCCTTCTTCTCCTCGTTGTCCGCGATGACCGCCTCGGCGACCTGCTGCATCGACATGCGGCGGTCCATGGAGGTCTTCTGGATCCAGCGGAAGGCGGCCGGCTCGGTCAGGCCGTACTCGGTCTGCAGGACGGACTTCGCGCGGTCGACCAGCTTGCGGGTCTCCAGCCGCAGGGTGAGGTCGGCGACCTCCTTCTCCAGCTGCTTCAGCTCGGTGAACCGGGAGACGGCCATCTCGATCGCCGGGACGACGTCGCTCTTGCTGAACGGCTTCACCAGGTACGCCATGGCACCGGCGTCCCGGGCACGCTCGACGAGGTCGCGCTGCGAGAAGGCGGTGAGCATCAGGACCGGGGCGATGGACTCCTCGGCGATCTTCTCGGCCGCGGAGATGCCGTCCAGCTTGGGCATCTTCACGTCGAGGATGACCAGGTCCGGCTTGTGCTCGCGGGCCAGCTCGACGGCCTGCTCACCGTCCCCGGCCTCGCCGACGACGGTATACCCCTCTTCCTCCAGCATCTCTTTCAGGTCCAGCCGGATCAGGGCCTCGTCCTCGGCGATGACGACACGGGTCGTCAGCGGAGGCACGTGCGACTTGTCGTCGTCGGACACGTCTGCGGGCTGGGGCGACTCGGGGGCGGTCACTGAGGCTCCTTGGTCCAGGGCAGGGCTCTGCTCCCAGCAGAGTACCTAGCTGCGGGGACGGGCGGTGAACCGGTACACTCCCGGAAGTGCCTCGCCGGGTTGGCGGAACAGGCAGACGCTGATGTCTCAAACACATCTGTCCGAAAGGACGTGCGGGTTCGAGTCCCGCACCCGGCACTCGGAAGCGGAAGATCACGTTTGCGTGATCCTCCGCTTTTTGCTGCATACGGCCGGGTTCGGTGACCACCGACGCCCTCGGCCTGGTGGGCGTCGAGTGGACCACCCTGGCCCTGATGGACGCCCACGCCGGCCCCAAGCGCTGAGCGGCCCCCCGTCACTCCGGGCTGTCGTCCTCCCCGATGTGGTGGACCCTGACCATGTTGGTCGAGCCGGAGACGCCGGGCGGGGAGCCCGCCGTGATGACCACGACGTCGCCCTTGGCGCAGCGGCCGTACCGCAGCAGCAGCTCGTCCACCTGTTCGACCATGGCGTCCGTGGAGTCCACGTGCGGGCCGAGGAACGTCTCGGTGCCCCAGGTGAGGCTGAGCTGGGAGCGGGTGGCCGGCTCCGGGGTGAAGGCGAGCAGCGGGATCGGCGAGCGGTAGCGGGAGAGCCGGCGGGCGGTGTCCCCTGACTGGGTGAAGGCGACCAGGAACCTGGCGCCGAGGAAGTCGCCCATCTCGGCGGCGGCCCGGGCGACGGCGCCGCCCTGGGTGCGCGGCTTGTTCCGCTCGGTCAGCGGCGGCAGGCCGGCCGCCAGCATGTCCTCTTCGGCCGCCGCGACGATCTTCGCCATGGTGCGCACGGTCTCGACCGGGTAGGCGCCGACGCTGGTCTCGCCCGACAGCATCACCGCGTCGGTGCCGTCCAGGACCGCGTTGGCGACGTCGGAGGCCTCGGCCCGGGTCGGCCGGGAGTTGACGATCATCGAGTCCAGCATCTGGGTGGCGACGATCACCGGCTTGGCGTTGCGCCTGGCGAGCTTGACGGCGCGCTTCTGGACGATGGGCACCTGCTCCAGCGGCATCTCCACGCCGAGGTCGCCGCGCGCGACCATGAGGCCGTCGAAGGCGGCCACGATGCCGTCGAGGTTCTCCACCGCCTGGGGCTTCTCGATCTTGGCGATCACGGGGAGGCGGCGGCCCTCGTCGGCCATGATCCGGTGCACGTCGGCGGCGTCGTCGCCGCTGCGGACGAAGGAGAGGGCGATCACGTCGAAGCCGGTGCGCAGCGCCCAGCGCAGGTCGTCCTCGTCCTTCTTCGACAGGGCGGGGACGGAGACGGCGACGCCGGGGAGGTTCAGGCCCTTGTGGTCGGAGACGAGACCGCCCTCCCGGACCCGGGTGTGCACGCGGGGGCCGTCGACGTCGGTGACCTCCAGACAGACCTTGCCGTCGTCCACGAGGATGCGCTCGCCCGGGGTGACGTCGGTGGCGAGGCCGGCGTAGGTGGTGCCGCACTGGTGGCGGTCGCCTTCGACGCCTTCCTCCACGGTGATGGTGAAGGGGTCGCCGCGTTCAAGGAGTACCGGTCCTTCACGGAAACGGCCGAGCCGGATCTTCGGGCCCTGAAGGTCGGCGAGGATTCCGACGCTGCGGCCGGTTTCGTCGGCCGCCTTGCGCACGCGCCGGTAACGCTCCTCGTGCTCGGTGTGCGTGCCGTGGCTCAGGTTGAACCGGGCGACGTCCATTCCGGCCTCGACCAATGCCTTGATCTGGTCGTACGAGTCGGTGGCGGGCCCCAGAGTGCAGACGATCCTTGCTCGGCGCATGACTCGAGCCTAGGCCCTACCGGCCGGTAGAGAATTGGCATCGTATGACCACTCAACAGACTTTGGGCAAAGGCTTATTGACAAGTGTTGAATTGTGCGGCCGTCCGCTCCGATGAGCGATGGTCACCAGATCGCAACCTCCCGGCCCTGTTGCCGTAGGTCATGCTCAGGTCAGAATCTACGCGCGTTGTTGAACCATGCGCCAAGGAGACCCGAAGATGCCGTTGAACCGCCGGAAGTTCCTGAAGAAGTCCGCAGCCACCGGGGCGGGAGTGGCGGTCGCCGGTGCGGCGGCGGCCCCGGCGGCCCAGGCGGCGGAGGCCGGCGGGCCCGGGCGCCGCGAGAAGCGGTACTCGCTGACCGTCATGGGCACCACCGACCTGCACGGCCACGTCTTCAACTGGGACTACTTCAAGGACGCGGAGTACGCCGACAAGGCGGGCAACGCGATGGGCCTCGCCCGTATCTCCACCCTGGTCAAGCAGGTGCGCAAGGAGAAGGGCCGGTGCAACACCCTGCTGCTGGACGCCGGTGACACCATCCAGGGCACCCCGCTGACCTACTACTACGCCAAGGTCGACCCGATCACCGCCAAGGGCGGTCCGGTGCACCCGATGGCGCAGGCGATGAACGCGATCGGCTACGACGCGGCGGCCCTCGGCAACCACGAGTTCAACTACGGCATCGAGACGCTGCGCAGGTTCGAGGACCAGCTCGACTTCCCGCTGCTCGGCGCCAACGCCGTGGACGCCAGGACGCTGAAGCCCGCCTTCCCGCCGTACTTCATGAAGACGTTCCGTGTGCCGGGCGCCAAGCCGGTCAAGGTGGCCGTCCTCGGCCTGACCAACCCGGGCATCGCCATCTGGGACAAGGCGTACGTCCAGGGCAAGCTGGCGTTCCCCGGCCTGGAGGAGCAGGCCGCCAAGTGGGTGCCGAAGCTGCGGTCGATGGGCGCGGACGTGGTCGTCGTGTCGGCGCACTCCGGCTCCTCGGGCACCTCGTCGTACGGCGACCAGGTGCCCTACGTGGAGAACGCGGCGGCCAACGTCGCCCGGCAGGTGCCCGGGATCGACGCGATCCTGGTCGGCCACGCCCACGTGGAGATCCCGGAGCTGAAGGTCGTCAACGAGCAGACCGGCAGGACCGTCGTGCTCTCCGAGCCGCTGTGCTACGCCGAGCGGCTCACCCTCTTCGACATCGAGCTGGTGTTCCGCAAGGGGAAGTGGGAGGTGGAGTCGGTCTCCGCCTCGCTGCGCAACTCCAACTCCGTCGCCGACGACCCGGAGATCACGCGGCTGCTCGGCGACGAGCACAAGAAGGTCGTCGCGTACGTCAACCAGGTCGTCGGCCGTGCGACCGAGACCCTGACGACCGTCGACGCCCGCTACCGGGACGCCCCGATCATCGACCTGATCACCAAGGTGCAGGAGGACGTGGTCAAGGCCGCTCTGGCGGGCACCGAGTACGCCGCGCTGCCGGTGATCGCCCAGGCCTCGCCGTTCTCCCGGACCTCCGAGATCCCGGCCGGCGACGTCACCATCCGGGACCTGTCCAGCCTGTACGTCTACGACAACACGCTGGTCGCGAAGCTGATGACCGGCGCCCAGATCCGCGCCTACCTGGAGTACTCGGCGGAGTACTTCGTCCAGACGGCCGCGGGCGCGCCGGTCGACGTCGACAAGCTGACCAACGCCGGCAACCGCCCGGACTACAACTACGACTACGTCTCGGGCCTGACGTACGACATCGACATCGCCCAGCCGGCCGGGTCGCGGATCAAGAACCTCGCCTTCGACGGGGCTCCGCTGGACGACGCCCGGCAGTTCGTGCTCGCGGTGAACAACTACCGTGCCAACGGCGGCGGCGCCTTCCCGCACGTGGCCACCGCCAAGGAGCTGTGGTCGGAGTCGACGGAGATCCGTACCCGGATCGCCGAGTGGGTGACCGCGAAGGGCGTCCTGGATCCGAAGGACTTCGCGTCGGTGGCCTGGAGGCTGGTGCGCGAGGGCGTGCCGGTGTTCTAGGGGGTGGGACACCCCCTGGGTACGGCCCTGGTCTCTCACCTTCCTTCGGTGAGCGGAATGAGCCGCTTCGGGTGTCTGGCCTGCGGCATCCTGGCCGCCGGGTCCTCCAGTCCGAAGGAGGTGAAGGCCGTGCGGGACGGGAGCGGGTACGCCTCTTTCCCGGTGAGCGAGTTGAGGATGGTCGCGCTGCGCCAGGCGGACAGTCCCAGGTCGGGGGCGCCGACGCCGTGGGTGTGCAGCTCGGCGTTCTGGACGTAGACCGAGCCGGTGACCGAGGGGTCCAGTACCAGCCGGTACTCCTCGTCGACGCGCGGGCGTTCGCTGCCGTCGCGGCGGAGGTAGGGGTCGAGGCCGGCGAGGATGCGGCCGAGGGGGCGCTGGCGGTAGCCGGTGGCGAGGACCACGGCGTCGGTGGTGAGCCGGGAGCGGCTGTCCTGCTGCAGGTGTTCCAGGTGCAGCTCGATCCTGGTGGTGGCGATCCGGCCGGCGGTGCGGACGCGCACGCCCGGGGTGAGGACGGCGTCCGGCCAGCCGCCGTGCAGGGTGCGCCGGTACAGCTCGTCGTGGATGGCGGCGAGGGTACCGGCGTCGATGCCCTTGTGCAGCTGCCACTGGGCGGCGACCAGCCGGTCGCGGACGGGTTCGGCGAGGGCGTGGAAGTAGCGCGTGTAGTCGGGTGTGAAGTGTTCCAGGCCCAGCTTGGAGTACTCCATCGGCGCGAACGCCTCGGTGCGGCCGATCCAGTGCAGTTTCTCCCGGCCGGCCGGGCGGTGCCGGAGCAGGTCGAGGAAGACTTCGGCGCCGGACTGGCCCGAGCCGACGACGGTGACGTGTCCGGCGGCGAGGACGGTGTCGCGGTGGTCCAGGTAGTCGGCGGCGTGGACGACGGGCACGCCGGGCGCCTCGGCCAGGGGCCTCAGCGGATCGGGTACGTAGGGGCCGGTGCCGATGCCGAGGACGACGTTGCGCGTGTACGTGCGGCCGAGCGCCTCGGCCTCACCGGCGGCGTCGAGCTGGGTGAAGTCGACCTCGAACAGGTCCCGTTCGGGGTTCCAGCGGACGGCGTCGACCTGGTGGCGGAAGCGCAGCCGGGGCAGTTGCCGGGCCACCCAGCGGCAGTAGGCGTCGTACTCGGCGCGCTGGATGTGGAAGCGCTCGGCGAAGTAGAAGGGGAAGAGCCGCTCGCAGGTCCTGAGGTAGTTGAGGAAGCTCCAGGGGCTGGTCGGGTCGGCGAGGGTCACCAGGTCGGCGAGGAAGGGCACCTGGACGGTGGCGCCCTCGATGAGCAGTCCGGGGTGCCAGTCGAAACCGGGGCGCTGCTCGTAGAAGACGGCGTCGAGTGCGGTGAGCGGGTGGGCGAGCGCGGCGAGGGAGAGGTTGCTGGGGCCGATGCCGATGCCGACCAGGTCGCGTGGGGAGGCGGGGTCTTGGTGTGCGGGGTGGTTCATTGGGGGGCGCTTCCTTCGGCGATTACGGCGTTCTCGGTGTTCAGGGCGGTTCAGGCGGTTCCGGCGCTTTCAGCGGTCTCTGCGCTCTCTGCGATCTCTGTCTCGGCGGTCTCTGCGGTCTCCGCGGTCTCCGCGGTCTCTGCGGTCTCTGCGGTCTCTGCGGTCTCTGCGGTCTCTGCGGTCTCCGCGAGTTTGAGCAGGTGGGCCAGGTCGTCCGGTCGCGTGTGCGGGTTGAGGACGGTGACCTTGAGCCAGAGCCGGCCGTCGGCCCGGGCGCGGCCGAGGACGGCCCGGCCCTCGTGCAGCAGTCGCCGGCGTACGGCGGCCACGGCGTCGTCGGCGGCGGCCGGCCGGAACAGGACGGTGCTGATGGCGGGGCGGTCGTACAGCTCGAAGCCGGGGTGCTCGCGGACCAGTGCGGCGAACTCCCGGGCCCGCGCGCAGACCTGGTCGACCAGGGCGCCGAGCCCGCCGCGGCCCAGCGTCTTCAGCGTGACGGCGATCTTCAGGATGTCGGGGCGGCGGGTGGTGCGCAGGGAGCGGCCGAGCAGGTCGGGCAGGCCGGCCCCGATGTCGTCGTCGGCGTTCAAATAGTCGGCGCGCTGGTGGAGCGCGGCGAGTTCGTGCGGGCGGGCGACGGCGAGGAGACCGGCGGCGACCGGCTGCCAGCCGAGCTTGTGCAGGTCGAGGGTGACGGTGTGGGCGGCTTCGAGGCCGGCGAGTCGGTCGCGGTACCGGTCGCTGAAGAGGAGGCCGCCGCCGTAGGCGGCGTCGACGTGCAGCCGGGCGCCGTGCGCGGTGCACAGGCCGGCGATCTCGGGCAGCGGGTCGATGAGTCCGGCGTCGGTGGTGCCGGCGGTGGCGGCGACCAGGAGCGGGCCGGGCAGCGTCGTGAGGGCCTCGTCTAGGGCGGCCGGGTCGAGGGTGCCGTTGGGTGACGGGACGAGAACCGGCTCGGGCAGGCCGAGCAGCCAGGCGGCGCGCGGCAGCGAGTGGTGGGCGCCGGTGCCGCAGACCAGGCGCAGGCCGGCGCCGTGCGCTTCGCGGGCGAGGAGCAGGGCGAGTTGGTTGGACTCGGTGCCGCCGGTGGTCACGAGGGCGTCGGCGAGGCCGGCCGTGCGGGCGAGGGTGCGGGTGACCGCGGCTTCCAGGGCGGAGGCGGCCGGTGCCTGCTCCCAGGAGTCCAGGGAGGGGTTGAGGGCGCTCGCGGCGAGGTCGGCGGCGGTGGCCACGGCGAGCGGCGGGCAGTGCAGGTGGGCCGCGCACAGCGGGTCGGCGGGGTCGGCGGCGCCCGCGGCGAGGGCGTGCACGAGCGTGCGCAGCGCGTCCGGGTCGCCGGTGTCCGGGAGGACGTCCCCGAGGGCGTCCGCGATCCGTCCGGCGACGGCCCCCGGTCCGCCGGCGGGCAGCGGTCCGCCGCGCTCGCGGCCCCCGGCTTCCAGCGCGTCGAGCACGGTGGTGAGCAGGGGCCGCAGGGCGTCGGGACCGGCGGGCCCGGAGGCGAGGGGCGGCAGGCTCATGGGCTCTCCTCCGGGCAGGGACCGTCCGGTGGGCGCGCGGGGCCCGGGGCGTCCGGCTGGGGGCGGAGTTCCAGCTTGTACCGGAAGAGAGCCCTGTGTCCCCGAGGATCGGCGAACGGAACCCGAAAGTGTGTACTGCCGTACCGGCGGGGGGAGGTGGTGGAGGGCTAGGGGGTGCGGAAGTCGCCGGCGTGGTCCTCGGCCCATCGGGCGAAGGTGCGGGCCGGGGTGCCGGTGAGCTCCTCCACCGTGCCGGTGATCTCCGGGGGCACGCCGACGGTTTCCGCGAAGCTTTCCAGCAGCCGTCCGAGCATGGGCGGCGGCACGTGCGGGAACAGCTCCGGGCCCGCTTCGGCGGGGTCGATCTCCACGAACGCCAGCTTCCTGCCGAGCACTTCCCCGATCGTCGCGACCTGGTCGGCGTTGCTGGTCGCGCCGGGTCCGGTCAGCCGGTGCACCGCCCCCTCGTGCCCGCCGTCGAGCAGGACGCGCTCGGCGACGGCCGCGATGTCGTCCTCGTGAATCGGTGCGGAGAGCCCGTCGGCGAAGACCCCCCGCACGGTGTCGCCCCGCCGGATCTGCGGCGCCCACTGGAGCGCGTTGGTGGCGAACGCGTTGGGGCGCAGGAAGGTCCAGGCGAGCCCGCTGTCACGGATCTGCCGCTCGGCGGTGGCGTGCATGACGTGGATGGGGTGGGTCTCGTCGGCGCCTTCCCGGACGATGCCGCTGGAGAGCAGCACGACGTGCCGCACGCCGTGCTCGCGGGCCGCGGCGAGCAGCGGCGCCGCGTCGGGCAGCGCGTACAGGAAGAGGTGCGTCGCCCCGGCGAACAGGGCGCCGGGGTCGTCCGGCCGGAACCGCACCACCTCGGCCGCCTCGGGCAGTGCGGCCCGCCTCGGGTCGCGGGTCAGCGCCCGGACGGGCCGGCCCGCGGCGAGGAGACGGTCGACGAGGGCACGGCCGACGTTGCCGGTCGCTCCGGTCACTACGATCACGGTGCTGCCTCCACGGGCTCGGTCGATCTGGGACACCGAGCCTAGGAAGGGCGGCCGGGTGGCCGCATCGTCGGCAGGGACCAGCCGCGTCGTACGTCTTCGGACCTACTCCGCCTCCCGTTCGCCGCGCACCCGCAGCGCGCGGGACAGGTCGTCCAGCCGGTCGGCGAGGGTGCGCCGCAGGGCCGGGGTGAGCTCGGCGTCGCGCAGGCAGGCCTCGCCGAGCCGCAGGTTCTCGGCGTCGACGGCGTGGGCGGGGAAGCACCAGCGGCCGGCGGCGACGGCCATCGCGGGACCGCGGCGGGCGGCGAGGGCGACCGCGTCCGGGTAGAAGCGCGCTACGTACGGGCGTACCAGCTCGGCCTGTTCGGGCTGCCAGAAGCCCTGTGCGGTGGCCGTGAAGAGGTAGTTGGACAGGTCGTCGCCGGTGAACATCGCTTCCCACGCGGCGCGCTTGGCCTCCGGGTCGGGCAGCGCGGCCCGGCAGCGGGCGGCGCCCTCCTGGCCGGTGGCGCTCGGGTCGCGGTCCAGTTCGGCGGCGATGGCGGTCTCGTCGGTGGCGCCGAGCACGGCGAGCCGGGCGAGGATGCGCCAGCGCAGCTCGGGGTCGAGTTCCGGTCCGCCGGGGACCGTGCCGTCGGCGAGCCAGGCGGCGATGGTCTCCGGGTGGGCCGCCACGCTGATCAGGTGCCGTACGGCGATCAGCCGCAGGCCGGGGTGGTCGCCGTCCTCGGTGCGGCGCAGCAGGTCGCGGCAGAGCGAGGTGAGGGTGGCCAGGGCGGCCGGGCGGTCCTCCGGCGCCAGGTACTGCTCGGTGAGCTGGCCGACGGCGAAGGCGAGGACGCCCTGGGCGACGGCCAGGTCGGTCTCGCGGGGCAGGTGGGCGCGGGCCGTCTCCAGGTAGGCGGCGGGCGGGAGTTCGCCGTCGCGGACGGCGTCCCGGAGGGCGTTCCAGACGATCGCGCGGGTGAGCGGGTCGGGCAGGCCGGACAGGCCGGTGCGGAGGGTCCCGAAGGAGGGGGCGTCGAAGCGGATCTTGGCGTAGGTGAGGTCGCCGTCGTTGAGGAGGACGAGCGCGGGACGCCTGCCGATGGGCTGCGGGGCGGTCTGCGGGACGTCGAGGTCGATGCGCTCGCGCAGCAGCAGCCGGCCCTCGTCGGCGACGTCGTGGTCGTACAGGCCGGCGCTGAGGCGGTGCGGGCGGCTGCCCGCGCGGTCGGCGGTCAGCGTGCAGGTGCCCTCGGCGGCGGTGATCACCGGGGTGAGCGTGTCGACGCCGGTGGTGCGCAGCCAGCTGTCGGCCCAGGCGTGCACGTCGCGGTCGGTGGCGGAGGCGAGGGAGTCGATGAAGTCGGCGAGGGTGGCGTTGCCGAACCTGTGCCGCCTGAAGTGGGTGTTGATGCCGGCGAGGAAGTCCTTCTCGCCGAGCCACGCGGCCAGCTGGCGCAGCGCGGAGGCGCCCTTGGCGTAGGAGATGCCGTCGAAGTTGAGCAGGGCGGAGGCCGTGTCGTCGACGTTCTCGGGGGCGACCGGGTGGGTGGTGGGGCGCTGGTCGGCGTCGTAGCCCCAGGACTTGCGGGTGACGCCGAACTCGGTCCAGGGGTCGGTGAAGCGGGTGGCCTCGGCGGTGGTCTGGTAGCCCATGTACTCGGCGAAGGACTCGTTCAGCCAGATGTCGTCCCACCACTTGAGGGTGACGAGGTCGCCGAACCACATGTGGGCCATCTCGTGGGCGATGACCATGGCCCGGGTCTGCCGCTCGGTCTCGGTGACGGCGGAGCGGTAGACGAAGTCGTCGCGGAAGGTGACCAGGCCCGGGTTCTCCATGGCGCCGGAGTTGAACTCCGGGACGAACGCCTGATCGTAGGAGTCGAAGGGGTACGGCTCCTCGAACTTCTCGTGGTAGCGGTCGAAGCACGCGCGTGTGACGTCGAGGATCTCCTCGGCGTCGGCGTCGAGGTGGGGCGCGAGCGAGCGGCGGCAGTGGATGCCGAAGGGCAGCCCGCGGTGCTCGGTGCGCACCGAGTGCCAGGGGCCGGCGGCGACGGCGACCAGGTAGGTGGAGATCGGCGGGGTGGGCGCGGCCTGCCAGACGCCGTCTCCGCGGTGCTCGGTGACGCCGTTGGCGAGGACGGTCCAGCCCGCGGGCGCCTTCACCCGGACCTCGAAGACGGACTTCAGGTCGGGCTGGTCGAAGGCGGCGAAGACCCGCTGGACGTCGTCCATGAACAGCTGCGAGTACACGTACGTCTCGCCGTCGCTGGGGTCGGTGAAGCGGTGCATGCCCTCGCCGGTGCGGGAGTAGCGCATGACCGCGTCCACGCGCAGCTCGTGCTCGCCGGCGGCGAGGTTCTTCAGCGGCAGCCGGTCCTCGCTCAGCGACTCGGGGTCGAGCGGCTCCCCGTCGAGCGTGACGCCGCGCAGCTCGGCGGGCTTCAGCTCGACGAACGTGTCCCCGTCGGACCGGGCGGTGAAGCGGATCTCGGTACGGGAGCCGAAGGTCTCGTCTCCGGTCGTGAGGTCCAGTTCGACCGTGTATCGGTGGACGTCGAGGAACTGTGCTCGGAGCTGCGCTTCGTCGCGCGTGAGTACGGACATGCAGGACATGCTGCCTGATGGGACCGACAGCGCACAGGGGTGGATCGGTACGCGGCATATGTCTCCCGCGCACGCCCCGCGCCGGTTGCCTGGTCAGCCCCTTGCCGGCCGCGCCGGACACCCCCTGCCCGCGTACGCCGGACGCCCCCTGCCGGGCGCCGGTCACCCCCCTGCCCCCGCGTCCCCGTCACGCCCCGCCCCGGAGCGGCGGTCGTGCCCTGCTCGCCGAGCCGCGGTCGTTCCCTGCTCGCCGAGCGGTGGTCAGTCCTGGTCCGCCGGCTGCCCGTTCTGGGCGTCCTCGGCGATCCGCTCGTGGTGCCGGATCACCTCGGCGATGATGAAGTTGAGGAACTTCTCGGCGAACGCCGGATCGAGCCTGGCGTTCTCGGCGAGGCGCCGCAGCCGTTCGATCTGCCGGGCCTCGCGGGCGGGGTCGGCGGGCGGCAGCTGGTGCAGCGCCTTGAGCCGGCCCACCTGCTGGGTGGCCTTGAAACGCTCGGCGAGCATGTGGACGACGGCCGCGTCGATGTTGTCGATGCTCTCGCGCAGCCGCTCCAGTTCCTGGCGGACCTCGGGGTCCACGGCACCGGTGCCGGTGTTGCTGGTGGTCATGGGGGCCCACCCTATGCGCTCCCCCGGCCGGGCCTACGCGGTGTCCGGGGACTGGATCATCGGCGGATCGCCGGGGTCCGGAACGCGGTCGCTCCAGCCGCCGGGGACGCCGCGGCCCTGCTGCGCGCGGAACCGGACGGGGGCGAGGCCCACCCGGCGGGTGAACAGCCGGGAGAAGTAGGCGGGGTCGTCGTAGCCGACGCGGCGGGCGACGGCCGCGACGGGCAGGTCCGTGCCGGCGAGGAGCTCCTTGGCCCGGCCGAGACGGATGCCGAGCAGGTAGTCCTTGGGGCTGCACCCGGCCGCCCGGCGGACCGCGCCGCGCAGCTCGGCGGTGGTCATGCCGTGCCGGGCGGCGTGGTCGGCGACGCTCAGCGGTGTGCAGGCGTCCCGGGCCAGGGCCGTGAGCACCTGGTCGCCGTCGGGGGCGAGGTCGGCGCGGGCCCGGCGCAGGGAGACGAGGAGTTCGTGGACGGCGGCGCCGGTCTCCACCTCCAGCAGCGGGTTGCCGCGGCGGGCGGCGCGGGCGACGCGGGCGATGACCGCGCGGGGGGCGGCGGCGTCGGAGAGCGGGACGACCGGCCGGTCGGGCTCGATGTAGCCGAGCTCGCGGTAGGCCGCCGTGGCGGGCCCGGCGAAGTCGACGAAGCCCTCGTCCCAGCCGGTGTCCGCCTCGGGCGCGTAGTGGTGGGGCACGCCGGGGGTGAGCCAGAGCAGCGCGGGCGCGGTGACGGCCGTACGGCGGCCGTCGGCGCCCCGGAACCAGCCGCGGCCCGAGCTGATCACCACGGCCACGTGGTGGTCGAGGGTGCGCGGGCCGACCGTGGGCAGCGCGCCGTGCTGGAGGCCGACGCCGAGGCAGACCAGGCCGAGGCGGTGGTGGGCGGGGCCGGGGCTGAAGAACCGCATCCAGGTCTGGTACATCGGCGCTCCTCCCGGCGTGCCGTGCGGCGCGTTTTTGTCCAAGCAGCGCCGATCTTCGTCCATGGCGCCGGTCACCGGAAGGGGGTGAGGCTGGGGCGCATGGGCGAGGTCGCGTGGGGGGAAGGCGCATGAGCGGGTTTGCGGTGGGGGAGGCCGGGTTCCTGCTGGACGGGCGCCCGGTGCGGGTGCTGTCCGGGGCGCTGCACTACTTCCGGGTGCACGAGGCGCACTGGGGGCACCGGCTGGCGATGCTGCGGGCGATGGGTCTCAACTGCGTGGAGACGTACGTCCCGTGGAATCTGCACGAGCCCGCCCCGGGGGCGTTCAGGGACGTGGCGGCGGTCGGCCGGTTCCTGGACGCGGTCCGCGAGGCGGGCCTGTGGGCGATCGTGCGACCGGGGCCGTACATCTGCGCCGAGTGGGAGAACGGCGGGCTGCCGGCCTGGCTGACGGCGGAGGCGGGCCCGCGCGCGCGTACGCGTGACGAGCGCTACCTGTCCCGCGTCCGGGACTGGTTCCACCGGCTGCTGCCCGAGGTCGTCCCGCGCCAGCTGGACCGCGGCGGCCCGGTGATCATGGTCCAGGTGGAGAACGAGTACGGCAGCCACGGCAGTGACACCGGTTACCTGGAGGAGCTGGCCGGCCTGCTGCGCGCCGAAGGGGTCACCGCCGTGCTGGTCACCTCGGACGGTCCCGAGGACCACATGCTGACCGGGGGCTCGCTGCCCGGGGTGCTCGCCACGGTGAACTTCGGCTCCCGGGCGCGCGAGGCGTTCGCCGCGCTGCGCCGCCACCGCCCGGAGGGCCCGCTGATGTGCATGGAGTTCTGGTGCGGCTGGTTCGACCACTGGGCGGGCGAGCACGCCGTACGGGATCCGGCCGAGGCCGCGCGGGCGCTGCGGGAGGTCCTGGAGTGCGGGGCGTCGGTGAACCTCTACATGGCGCACGGCGGCACGAGCTTCGGCGGCTGGGCGGGCGCCAACCGGGGCGGCGAGCTGCACGAGGGCCCGCTGGAGCCGGATGTGACCTCGTACGACTACGACGCGCCCGTCGACGAGTACGGCAGGCCCACGGAGAAGTTCCGGCGCTTCCGCGAGGTGCTGTCCGCGTACCACCCCGGCCCGCTGCCCGGCCTGCCGCCGCGGCCCGCCGCGCTGGCCGCCCCGGCCGAGGCCGTGCTCACGGACTGGGCGCCGCCGGCGGGCGTGCTGGAGACCCTGGGCGGCGCGGAGACGGTGTCGCCGGTGCCGCCCGCCTTCGAGGAGCTGGGCATCACCCGGGGCCTGGTGCGCTACACGGTGGACGTGCCCGGTCCGCGCCGGCCGTACCCGCTGACCGTGCGGGGGCTGCGGGACCTGGCGGTGGTGTACGTCGACGGCGAGCGGGCCGGGGTGCTCACCGAGGAGGAGTCGCGGCTCCGGGAGCCGGTCGCGGGCCCCGCGCGCGTGGAGCTGTGGGTGGAGTCCCTGGGCCGGGTGAACTACGGTCCGCGCCTCGGCGAGGCGAAGGGTGTCACCGGGGGCGTCCTGCACGAGCGGCAGTACCTGCACGGGGTACGCGCGCGCGGGCTCGACCTGGACGCGTTCGCCGGCGGCGTGGCCGGGGTGCCCTTCGGCGCGCTGCCGCGGGAGGGCGCGCCGGGGCTGTACCGGGGCACGGTCACCGTCCGCGGCGCCGGGGACGCCCGGCTGGAGCTGCCCGGCTGGACGCGCGGCTTCGCCTGGATCAACGGCTTCTGCCTCGGCCGCTACTGGTCGGCGGGCCCCCAGCGGACGCTGTACGTACCCGGGCCGGTGCTGCGGGAGGGCGGGAACGAGGTGTGGCTGCTGGAGCTCCAGGAGACGGACCCGGGCCCGCGGGCGCCCCGCCTGCTGCCCGTGTGACCGGCCGCATCGCCCGCGCCCGCCGGGGTCCCGCCTACAGTGGAGAGGGATTCCGGCGTCTTTGGGGGTGCCGAGTGGCGAACGGCGGACCGGTCGAGCACGGCTACCCGCACCTGGAGACGGTGCGGGCCGCCGTCACCGCGCTGTACCGGCGCCTGTCCCGCGACACCGTCCAGATGTTCTCGGCCAGCGTGGCCCCCGCCGACGTGGCGTTCTGCGACACCGACGACCTGTACCTGGGCGCGCAGCGCGTGGCCCGGGAGATGGTGCGGCACTTCCGGCTGCCGGACGCGCGGATGATCGTCGGCTTCCGGGAGATGACCCACGCCGCCAACGTCGAACTGGCGGCTGGCCCCGAGTACTTCGTGGAGCTGAACGACCGCTTCCGCACTCACCGCGCGGACATCGGCGCGGCGCTCGCCCACGAGGTGGCGCACGTCTATCTGCACCGCCTGGACCTGTCGTTCCCCACCACGGCGCAGAACGAGATCCTCACGGACACGGTGACGACCTACCTCGGCGCGGGCTGGCTGCTGCTGGACGCCTACCGGGAGGACGGGGTCTCCTCGCAGAAGCTCGGCTACCTCACCCCGGAGGAGTTCGGGTACGTCCTGGCCAAGCGGGCCCTGCTGTTCGGGGAGGACCCCTCCGTGTGGTTCACCAGCCCGCAGGCCTGCACCGCCTACGCCAAGGGCATGGCGCGGGCCCGCCACGACGGGCAGCAGCCGCCGCTGACCGGGGCCGGCTGGGCGGGCCGCCGCCGCTACGCCCACGACCGCCGGCACGCCTCGGGCACCCCGCCCTCGGCCCCCTACTCCTTCGCCCCCGACCCCACCGGGCACCTCCGGGTCTCCTTCCCCTGCCCCACCTGCCACCAGCGGATCAGGGTGCCGGTGCGGGGACGCGTCCGGGCGCGGTGCGGATTGTGCCGGACGGTGCTGGAGTGCGACACGTAGGGGGCGGGGCGGGCGCCCGGCCGGCGGGGGCGGGGGCGCGCGGCAGGGGGCCGGCCGGGCCGGTCCCTCCGCTAGGCGGTGGCCCGGGTCGGCGGGGATGAGGTCGGGTGGCAGGGGCCGGCCGGGCCGGTCCCTCCGCTAGGCGGTGGCCTGGGGCGTGTACCGGTCCGGCGGCCAGACGCCCGCCGCGCGTGCGGCCGCCAGCCACCTCGGGAACTCGCCGACGAGCCGGTCGTACAGCTCGGCGTCGGAGACCCGCAGCGGGTCCCGGCCGGCGTGGAAGAAGCCGGCGTTGTCCACGATCCGCTTGCCCGGCACCGCCAGGTCGTCCAGCTTGCGCAGGAAGTCGAACTGCCGGCTGCTGGGGTCGCCGAAGCCGACGAACTGCCAGAACAGCGGGAGCCTTGCGGCCTTGCACAGGTAGCGCTCGGCGGCGAGCTTGTTGATGGGCCCGCCGTCGGTCTGGAAGACCACCAGGGCGGGGGCGGTGGCGCCGCTGTCCAGGTAGTGGTCGATGACGGCGTCCATCGCCAGGTGGTAACTGGTCTTGCCCATGTGCCCGAGCCCGGCGGCGATCCGCCCGATCCGGCCCGCGTGGCCGGCCAGGGCGATGTCGGTGACGGCGTCGACGTCCGTGGAGAAGAACACCACGGGCACCCGCCCGTCGTCGTCCAGGTGCGCCGACAGGCCCAGCACCCGGTCGGCGAGCGCCTGCACGCTGCCGTCCTGGTAGTACGGCTTCATCGAGCCCGAGTAGTCGACCACCAGGTACACGGCGGCCCGCAGCCCGTCCATGCCGTGCTTGCGCAGCGACACCCCCGCCGACCGGTAGGCATCGAGGAGCGCCGGCGCGGCCTCCTCCACCTTGCGCAGACCGATCCCGGCCATGATCTCCCCCTCCGGCTGTCCAGGCGCCCGAGCGTACGTGATCACGGCCTTGGCGGAGCGGCCCCTCGTGCTCACGGTCTCGGCCCGCCCGCTCGCACGCCCGCACGCCCGCCCGCACTGATGCCCTGACGACTGCCCTGGCACTGCCCGGAGAACGCCTCCGGGCCTGTTCACCCTCTGCGATGATGACTCCCTTCGCAGGACAGGCGGGTTGTGTGAGGGGGACGGGTGGACGCGGAGCAGCCGGAAACTCGAGCGGGGGGCTCCAGGCGGGCACTCGTCGTCGGTGTGGGGCGGACTCCGGCCCTGGGCAGGGACGAAGACCTCGCCGCGCGCTTCCCGGAGCTGGCCTGCGCCTCCGAGGACGTGGACCTCGTGGGCCGGGCACTCAGGCAGTCCCGTTACGAGGTACGCCAGTTGAGCGATCCCGGGCTCTCCGAGCTGCTGGGCGCCCTCCAGGAGTTCTTCGACCAGTGCCTGCCCGGCGACATCGCGTTCCTGTACCTCTCCTGCCACGGCGTGACGCTGAACGGCCGTGACCATCTGCTGCCCGCCGACGCTCAGCCGGGCCGGGCCGCCCCCGACGGCAGCCGGTCCCTGCTCGACCGCACCCTGATACCCGCCGATCCCGAAGGGCTCCTCCTCGGACTGCCGGCCGGAGTGACGGCCGTGGTGTGCCTGGACACCTGCCGCACCGAGGAGCCGACGGCCACCTCGCAGGACGGCCGCAGGACGGTGCTCACGGCCGCCGAGGACGTGTACTGGCTGTACAGCTGCGGGCAGGGCGAACGCTCCTACGCGGACCCGCAGGAAGGCAGCTGGTTCGGCCGCGCGCTCGCCAAGGCGCTCACCCCGACGACTCAGCCGACCACCTTCGCCGACCTCGTCGGGTACACCCGGTCGGCGGTGCGCCGCGCCGCGTCGGATGCCGGTATCCGGCCTCCCACCATCGACCGGTACGTGCCGCACGGCCGAAAGGAGGACGTGCCGGGGCCGGTGCTGTGCGACGGTGCGCAAGAGGCGTACCGATGGACGACCATGATCGACCAGTCGTCGTTGTGGCGGTACACCTCGGGCGGCGATGTGGCGCACGAGCGGGTCAGGAAGCGGCTCGGCGCACTCGTGGAACACATCGTGGACTCGCTCTCCACCGAGGGGGCGCACCGCGCCGACCCCTGGGCCGACCCCACCTACCCGGTCCGCGTGGTGGGGCAGCTGGAGGCGCTGGTGGAACGGGCCCGGCTCGAGGGGCGTGACCTGCTGTCGCCCGCCGAGACCGCGGCCCTGCTCGCCGCACCCGTCGTACACGAGGGTGTGGTCGCCATCGCGCTGGAGGAACTGCGCCTGACGCTGCCCGGCGGCATGGACGCCAAGGGCGCCGACCACGAGAACCTCGACGGCCACGACCGCCTGGTCCGGGACGCCGCCCACGATGTGTGCCGGGCGCACTCCCAGGTCCGGCGGACGGCCGCGACCCTGCGGCGACGCGGCCTCGTGGAGCAGACGGCTGCCGCCGACCACTGGCTGCGCCACCGCTTCATCACCGAGTGGGACCTGTTGTGGGAACGGACCGGCGACTACCCCGGTGTGGACACGATCATCGGCCTCCTCGTGAACGCGCTGCTCGATGCGTCCTCGGAGCCCTGCACCGTCACGGACACGACCCGGCTCGCCATCGACGGCCAGCTGAGACAGGTCCTCGGTCATCTGGCGGTCCATCCCAGTTCCAGTCCGCGCATCAACGACGTGCGCGGTGGCGACGAGTGGAACTGCTACCCGCCGGTGCGCGGCAACCACTGGCGCGCGCAGGACCTCGCCCGTCTGCTGTGGACCGCCGGTCTCCTCGCCGCCGACCCCCGCCGCATGTCGAGCGTCCTCGTCGACCACCTGGGTGCTCACGAGCCGCTGGACCCCGCAGAGGTGGTGGCGGCGGTGTCGGCCGACTTCGGCTACGACGTCATCCCCCTTGCCGAGCAGGACACCGGCCCTTACGAGCTCGCCGCGCGGTTCCCCTGCCCGCATCCGGCGCTGCACGTGGCCGTGGAGGAACTCGCCGCGCGTGCGAACGGCACCGTCGGCCTGCTCCATCTGGAGTGGCAGAAGCAGCGGACCTCCCCGCCGGCCTTGCTGCGCGGGTTTCCCGAACGTGTCACGAGCGAACAGCTCGTCCCACTGGACGAACGGTACAAACAGCCGCTGGAGCGGTTCCGGCTGGCCGAGGACGAGATTCGTCCGCTGCTGATGGGCACCCAGCTGTACGGCGACCGGATGCTCGCGGTGCGCGAGCTGTACCAGAACGCCCTCGACGCGTGCCGGTACCGGAGCATGCGCCGGCAGTACGGCGCGACCCAGGGGCGCCAGGGGCCCGAGTGGCAGCCGAGGATCCGGTTCACCCAGGGTTGGGACGCCGACGGCAGGCTGTACATCGAGTGCACGGACAACGGCTCCGGGATGAGCAGGGCCAAGCTGACCTCCATGTTCGCCAGGGCCGGCAAGCGGTACGAGCAGGATCCCGAGTTCGTCCAGGAACGCCGCAACTGGCGTCGGGCGGGGCTGAGCGAGATGCCGCTCAACTCCCGGTTCGGCATTGGGGTGTTCAGCTATTTCATGCTGGCCGAGGAGGTCGTGGTCTGGACGAGTCCGGTGGACCACTACGGACGGGCCGTGCAGGTGGAGCCGCTGCGGGCGGACATCCAGTCCGGGTCGGGCCTCCTGCGGATCGGCGACGACCCGGCGGTGGCCCTGGACGGGGGCACTCGGGTGCGGCTCTACCTCGGGGAGGAGGAGACCCAGCCACCGTCGCTGGTGGACACGCTCGAGTCGTTCCTGTGGGTGGCCGACTTCGAGGTGGAGGCCGAGGAACTGCCCAGGGAGGGCGCGGGCGGTGCCGCACGGCAAGCTCGCTGGGAGCCCGGTGAACTGAACGCGCCCACGCCGAAGCCCTGGAAGTACGAGGCCGTTCAGGGATCCTCGGACATCTGGCTGGTACAGGGAAAGGGCCGATGGCTGCTGGACGGTGTGGTGATCAAGGATGCCGAGTCCGTCCCAGGGCGGATCGTCAACCTCCGCGAGCGGCACCGTCCCGAGCCCAGCGTGGACCGCAACACCCTGATCTCCCACGACCGTGACGCGGTGACCGCCGAAGTCCTGGACGCGATCCCGAGGGCCGCCGCACGGTGGACGCACGTCGCCCTCGACTGGCTGTGGGAACTTGTCGACACCTCGCCCCGGGTGGCCGTCGAGGTGCTCGACGCGTTGCCGCCGGAGACGCTGGCCGTCATCGACGCGCCGAACTCGTCACGCAGGAGCCTGCCCCGTTCGCTTCCCCTGAGCGAGGTGGGGTGCCTGCCCACCGACAAGAGCGGCGACAACTCCCGGACCCAATGGCGCACCTTCAGGGAACACGAGGGCCTGCTGCTCAACATGTGGCGACAGACCCGGCTGGGCCTGCAGGAGCACGCACACCGCTTCTGTCCCGACGGTTACCCGCGGCCCCGCAGCATGGACGCGATGCTCTTCAGGCAGGACCTCGATCCACGCGGATGGGAGACGGTGGTGCGAGCCGCCTGCCTGACGCACGTGCCGGTGAGCGAGCCCCTGAAGGCCCTGCGGCGCTACGCGATCGTCGGGTTCGGGGTCCCCGGCACTGCGGACATCCGCAAGCTCCGCGGCGTACGGCCGTCCGCGCCGGTGATGGAACTGCTGAACGCCTACCGGGAGACCCGGCTGTTCGGTGACGCCTCCCCCACCAGGCCGGCACTCCACGCCCCGCTGCTGCTGATCGCCGCGGAACATCGCCTCAGTCTCGGCGACGCCGCCGTTCTGCTGGAAGAGCTCCGCGCGTGGCAGCCGGAGTTGCCCGACGTTCCCGAACTGGACCCCGAACTGGCCGCCGAGACACCCAGCCGGCTCGACGCGGCACTGCTGGTGCGGGAGCCCGGCACCGCGGCCCGCTTCCACCGCGGCGAGCTGCGTTTGATCGATCTCCTCACCCGAGCCGACCGACGAGTCTCCATCGGAGACCTCGCCGCACGCGTCCGGCACTTCGCACCGCTCGGATTCTCCCTGCGGCAGGAGCCCTCGCCGGCCGTGCTCGAACACGGCCCGCTCAGTGCCGCCGAACAGGTCCTGTTCTCCGCCACCAGCCCGAACGCTCTGCGGAACTGGCGGCACGCCGACATGTCGACGGCCGATGTCCTGCTCCTCTCCGCCGACCTGGGTGTCGTCCCGGCCGCGGTGGCCGCGCAGATCAACGGACTGGCCCAGGTGACCGGCATTCGGGCGCAGGAGCCGCCCGCCGCGGTCGCCGACCGGCTGCCACCCCCCTTGGCGGCCACCGTCCTGCGCAGAGTGCCCACCAGGCAGCGCGAGGGGATCGGGCCCTGGGAGTTCATCAGAGTGGTGACCCGGGCGCCGAAGCCTCGCTCCCAGCGGCACCAGGCCACGGTGGACCCGGGCGCCGCCGAGGAGGCTCTCCGGTACCTGGACGCGGCCGGGCTCCTCTCCCCAGGCTTCGAGGGCCTCATCCCACCGACCCTCCGCCAGCTGAGCGCGGGCCATCCTCTGCTGCAGATGTCCTCGTTTTCGCCACCCCCGCGGCTGGACGAGACCGGGCTGACCCCGCAGGAACTGCTCCGGCTCAGCGCCGACGACAAATGCACCATCGGCGAGACCCTGGCACGGCTGTCGCAGGCGGAGCAGTTCCTGCCGGTCCACATACCCGCATGCGCTCCCGAGGTCACGGCGCTGTCCCCGACGCTGGAGGACTACTGGGCACTCACGCACCGGGACGGGTTCCGCGCGGAGCTCACCATCCTGCCGCTGCTGGAGCACGCGCGGCACAGCCGCCGTCCTCTCGCGGCATCCATCGAGCGCCTGGCCGCGTTCACTCCGCTCGGCGCTGCCCGGCCGCCGTGCGACCTCACCGACCCGGGAACGTCCGTCCTCCGCGAGTTCACCCCGACCCTGTTCGACCTCGCCGCCTTCGACGCCGGCCTCCTCGGCCCCGGTCTCCTCGGACCTCTCGAACTGGTCCGCACCGCGGGCCGCTTCGGCTGGTCCCTCGGCAAGACGTACGACCGCTACGCGCCCCTGGCCTGCCTCGGTCTGGACGTCACCGTTCCCCGCCCCGGGGCCGGGGCCGCCGACCGCGTTCCCGACTGGCAGGACCTCATCATCCTCACCGAGCAGCTGACAGGGCGCGCTCCCGCGCTCACCGGTGCCGTGTCCCTGGACCACATCGCCCTGTGCGCCGAGGAGACGGATCTGCCCGCGTCCGAAGTGCGCGAGCGACTGGTCCGGTACGCGACCCTCTTCTCCCTGAACCTGCCTGCACTGGAAGGAACACCCGGTTGACCGCCCCCATCGCCTACGACCCCGACGCCGTCCACACGGCCGTCCTCACATTCCGGTGGAACGTCCGGGTGAACGGTGACGAGACCACGTACCAGGCATCGGGCACCTGCCCCGTGTGCGGCTGTGCCATGACGAGGACCTGGATATCCGGCCAGCCACCCGTCGCCAAGGGCGGCTTCCTCGGCCGGCGTGCGGAACCGGGGGCCGAGCCCTACTACACGGTGTGCACCTGCCGGACCCTGCACATGAACCGCCCCGCGAGCGAGCCCCGGGGTTGCGGTGCCCTGCTGACCGTCGCCCCGCCACCCGCTGGAGGTAACCCGTGAACTGGACGCCCACGCCGCAGCAGCTCCGCGACGCCGACCGCAGGGTCGCGGAGCTGTCCGCCCCGCAGCGGCAGTTGCAGGAGGCCGTACGGCAGGCCGAGGGGTACCGGAACTTCCTCGCCTCCCTCACCGGGCTCCTGGCGGCCGTCTTCGTGCTGAAGGGGCAGGAGGACGTGACCAAGCTGGGCGACACGGTCCGGTGGAGCGTGACCGCGCTGCTCGGCACCGGCTTCCTGTCCCTCGTCGTGGCCTCGTGGCTGAGCGTGTCCGCCGTCCACGGGCGGCCCGGGGAGGAGATCCTGCTGGAAGCGGGCAGGCTGCTGCGGTGGGAGAAGCAGCGCACCCGCCGGGTGTGGAAGCTCGTGGAAGCCGCACGCCTGCTCGCGATCACCGGTGTCCTCGCCATCGCCGCGGCCGTCGTCCTTACGTGGATTTGCCCCGGCAGATGAGCGTCCGCGCCCATGGGACGGCCGGGTGGGCCGCGGCGCGCCGGAGACATGCGACGACGCCTGCCCAGTCGTCCGGTCGGGGACAGGCGGGCAGGCGCCGTCAGTGTTCCGTACGCCGTTGTACGGGACGTCTATGGGGGACCCGGGGTCCCTTGTGTGCGCGTCAGACCGCCAGGGCGCGGTCCGTCGGGCGGATCGGGGCCGGCAGGTCGCTGGCTCCGGTCAGGAAGCGGTCGACTCCGCGGGCGGCCGAGCGGCCCTCCGCGATCGCCCAGACGATCAGGGACTGGCCGCGGCCGGCGTCGCCGGCGACGAACACACCCGGCACGTTGGTCTGGAAGTCGGCGTCGCGGGCGATGTTACCCCGCTCGTCGAGGTCCAGACCAAACTGCTCCACCAGGCCGTTCTCCCGGTCGGTGCCGGTGAAGCCCATGGCGAGGGTGACCAGCTGGGCCGGGATCTTGCGCTCGGTGCCCGGCTTCGGGGTCAGCCTGCCCTCCACGAACTCCACCTCGGTGAGGTGCAGCCACTGGACGTTGCCGTCCTCGTCGCCCTCGAAGTGGGTGGTGGAGACGGAGTAGACCCGCTCGCCGCCCTCCTCGTGGGCCGAGGTGACCTTGTAGAGCATCGGGAAGGTCGGCCAGGGCTGGTTCGTCGGGTGCCGCTCGTCGTTCGGGCGGGGCATGATCTCCAGCTGGGTGACGGAGGCCGCGCCCTGGCGGTGGGCGGTGCCCACGCAGTCCGCGCCGGTGTCACCGCCGCCGATCACGACGACGTGCTTGCCCTCGGCCGAGATCGGGGGCGCCACGAAGTCGCCCTCCTGCACCTTGTTGGCCAGCGGCAGGTACTCCATCGCCTGGTAGACGCCCTTGAGCTCGCGGCCCGGCACCGGCAGGTCGCGCGCGGTCGTGGCACCGGCGGCGATCACGATCGCGTCGTACCGCTTCTTCAGGTCGCGGGCGTTGATGTCCCGGCCGACCTCGACACCGGTGCGGAAGCGGGTGCCCTCCGCGCGCATCTGCTCGATACGGCGGTTGATGTGCCGCTTCTCCATCTTGAACTCGGGGATGCCGTACCGGAGGAGACCTCCGATGCGGTCCGCGCGCTCGTAGACGGCGACCGTGTGGCCGGCCCGGGTCAGCTGCTGGGCGGCGGCGAGACCCGCCGGGCCCGAGCCGATGACCGCGACCGTCTTGCCGGACAGGCGCTCGGGGATCTGCGGGGCGACGTCCCCGGTCTCCCACGCCTTGTCGATGATCGAGACCTCGACGTTCTTGATGGTGACCGGCGGCTGGTTGATGCCCAGCACGCACGCCGACTCGCAGGGGGCCGGGCAGAGGCGACCGGTGAACTCCGGGAAGTTGTTGGTCGCGTGCAGCCGCTCCTGGGCGGCCGTCCAGTCCTCGCGGTAGGCGTAGTCGTTCCACTCGGGGATCAGGTTCCCCAGCGGACAGCCGTTGTGGCAGAACGGGATGCCGCAGTCCATGCACCGGCTGGCCTGCTTGCTGATGATCGGCAGCAGCGAGCCGGGGACGTAGACCTCGTTCCAGTCCTTGACCCGCTCGGTGACGGGGCGGGTCTTGGCGACCTCACGGCCGTGGTTCAGGAAGCCCTTCGGGTCAGCCATTGATCGCCGCCTCCATCATCTTCTCGGTGATCTCGGTCTCGGTGAGACCGGCTCGCTCGGCGGCGTCCTTGGCGGCGAGCACTGCCTTGTACGTGCTGGGGATGATCTTGCTGAACCGCTCCACGGCCGCGTCCCAGTCGGCGAGCAGCTTCCCGGCGACCGTCGAGCCGGTCTCCTCGGCGTGGCGGCGCACCACGTCGTGCAGCCACTGCCTGTCCGCCTCGTCCAGCGCCTCGACCGAGCCGGCGTTGCCGGCGTTGACGTTGTCGCGGTCGAGGTCGATCACGTAGGCGATGCCGCCGGACATGCCCGCCGCGAAGTTGCGGCCGGTCGGGCCGAGGACGACCGCGTGACCGCCGGTCATGTACTCGCAGCCGTGGTCGCCCACGCCCTCGGAGACGACCAGCGCGCCGGAGTTGCGGACGCAGAACCGCTCACCGGTGCGGCCGCGCAGGAACAGTTCGCCGCCGGTGGCGCCGTAGGCGATGGTGTTGCCCGCGATGGTCGAGTACTCGGCGAGGTGGTCGGCGGCCCGGTCCGGGCGGACGACGATCCGGCCGCCGGAGAGGCCCTTGCCGACGTAGTCGTTGGCGTCGCCCTCCAGGCGCAGCGTGACACCGCGCGGCAGGAACGCGCCGAAGGACTGGCCGGCGGAGCCGGTGAAGGTGATGTCGATGGTGTCGTCGGGCAGGCCCGCGCCACCGAACTTCTTCGTCACCTCGTGGCCGAGCATGGTGCCGACCGTGCGGTTGATGTTGCGGATGGCGACCTGGGCGCGCACCGGCTGGGCCTCGGTCGCGTCGTTCGCGGCGAGGGCGTCGGCGGCGAGCTTGATCAGCTCGTTGTCCAGGGCCTTCTCCAGGCCGTGGTCCTGCTCGACGATCCGGTGGCGCACCGCGCCCTCGGGCAGGTCCGGCACGTGGAACAGCGGCTCCAGGTTCAGGCCCTGCGCCTTCCAGTGGTTCACCGCGCGCTCGACGTCCAGCACCTCGGCGTGGCCGACGGCCTCCTCGATGGAGCGGAAGCCCAGCTCGGCCAGCAGCTCGCGGACCTCCTCGGCGATGAACTGGAAGAAGTTCACCACGTACTCCGCCTTGCCGGCGAAGCGGTCGCGCAGGGTCGGGTTCTGGGTGGCGATGCCGACCGGGCAGGTGTCCAGGTGGCAGACGCGCATCATGACGCAGCCGGAGACGACGAGCGGAGCGGTGGCGAAACCGAACTCCTCGGCGCCCAGCAGCGCGGCGATGACCACGTCGCGGCCGGTCTTCAGCTGACCGTCGGTCTGCACGACGATGCGGTCGCGCAGGCCGTTGAGCAGCAGGGTCTGCTGGGTCTCGGCGAGGCCGAGCTCCCAGGGGCCGCCCGCGTGCTTCAGCGAGGTCAGCGGGGAGGCACCCGTGCCACCGTCGTGACCGGAGATCAGGACCACGTCCGCGTGCGCCTTGGAGACACCCGCGGCGACCGTGCCGACGCCGACCTCGGAGACCAGCTTGACGTGAATCCGCGCCTGCGGGTTCGCGTTCTTCAGGTCGTGGATCAGCTGGGCCAGGTCCTCGATGGAGTAGATGTCGTGGTGCGGCGGCGGGGAGATCAGGCCGACGCCCGGGGTGGAGTGCCGGGTCTTGGCGACCCACGGGTAGACCTTGTGGCCGGGCAGCTGGCCGCCCTCGCCGGGCTTGGCGCCCTGGGCCATCTTGATCTGGATGTCGTCCGCGTTGACCAGGTACTCGGAGGTGACGCCGAAGCGGCCGGAGGCGACCTGCTTGATCGCCGAGCGGCGCGCCGGGTCGTACAGGCGCTCGGGGTCCTCGCCGCCCTCACCGGTGTTGGACTTGCCGCCCAGCTGGTTCATGGCGATGGCGAGGGTTTCGTGCGCCTCCTTGGAGATGGAGCCGTACGACATCGCGCCCGTCGAGAACCGCTTGACGATCTCGCTGGCCGGCTCGACCTCGTCCAGGGGGATCGGCCCCCGGCCGGACTTGAAGCCGAACAGGCCGCGCAGCGTCATCAGGCGCTCGGACTGCTCGTTCACGCGGGACGTGTACTTCTTGAAGACGTCGTACCGGCCGGTGCGCGTGGAGTGCTGGAGGCGGAAGACCGTCTCCGGGTCGAACAGGTGCGGCTCGCCCTCGCGGCGCCACTGGTACTCGCCGCCGATCTCCAGCGCACGGTGCGCGGGAGCGATGCCGGAGGCCGGGTAGGCCTTGGCGTGGCGGGCGGCGACCTCCTGTGCGATGACGTCGATGCCGACGCCGCCGATCTTGGTGGCGGTGCCGTTGAAGTACTTCTCCACGAAGCCCTCGTCCAGGCCGACGGCCTCGAAGACCTGGGCGCCGCGGTAGGAGGCGACGGTGGAGATGCCCATCTTGGACATGACCTTCAGCACGCCCTTGCCGAGGGCGTAGATCAGGTTCTTGATGGCCTTCTCGGGCTCGATGCCGTCGATGAAGGTGCCCGCGCGCAGCAGGTCCTCCACCGACTCCATCGCCAGGTACGGGTTGACGGCGGCGGCGCCGTAGCCGATGAGCAGGGCGACGTGGTGGACCTCGCGGACGTCACCGGCCTCGACCAGCAGGCCCACGTGGGTGCGCTGCTTGGTGCGGATGAGGTGGTGGTGGACGGCCGCGGTGAGCAGCAGCGACGGGATCGGCGCGTGCTCGGCGTCGGAGTGGCGGTCCGACAGGACGATCAGGCGGGCGCCGTTGTCGATGGCCGCGTCGGCCTCGGCGCAGATCTCCTCGATGCGCGCGGCGAGGGCGTCGCCGCCGCCGGAGACCCGGTACAGGCCGGAGAGGGTCGCGGCCTTGAAGCCGGGCATGTCGCCGTCGGCGTTGATGTGGATGAGCTTGGCCAGCTCGTCGTTGTCGATGACCGGGAAGGGCAGCGCAACGGACCGGCAGGAGGCGGCGGTCGGGTCGAGCAGGTTGCCCTGCGGGCCGAGCGAGCTGCGCAGGGAGGTGACCAGTTCCTCGCGGATCGCGTCCAGCGGCGGGTTGGTGACCTGGGCGAACAGCTGGGTGAAGTAGTCGAAGAGCAGGCGCGGGCGCTCGGACAGGGCCGCGATCGGCGAGTCCGTGCCCATGGAGCCGATCGGCTCGGCGCCGGTGCGGGCCATCGGGGCGAGGATGACGCGCAGCTCCTCCTCGGTGTACCCGAAGGTCTGCTGGCGGCGGGTGACCGAGGCGTGGGTGTGCACGATGTGCTCGCGCTCGGGCAGGTCGCCCAGCTCGATCTCGCCGGCCTCCAGCCACTCGGCGTAGGGAGCCTCGGCCGCGAGCTGCGCCTTGATCTCGTCGTCCTCGATGATGCGGTGCTCGACGGTGTCGACGAGGAACATGCGGCCGGGCTGCAGGCGGCCCTTGCGGACGACCTTGGCCGGGTCGATGTCGAGGACGCCGACCTCGGAGCCGAGGACGACGAGGCCGTCGTCGGTGACCCAGTAGCGGCCGGGGCGCAGGCCGTTGCGGTCGAGCACGGCGCCGACCTGGGTGCCGTCGGTGAAGGTGACGCAGGCGGGGCCGTCCCAGGGCTCCATCATCGTGGAGTGGAACTGGTAGAAGGCGCGCCGGGCCGGGTCCATGGATTCGTGGTTCTCCCACGCCTCCGGGATCATCATCAGCACGGAGTGCGGCAGCGAACGGCCGCCCAGGTGCAGCAGTTCCAGGACCTCGTCGAAGGAGGCGGAGTCGGAGGCGTCCGGCGTACAGACCGGGAAGATCCGCTCCAGTCCCTTCCCGGAGGAGCCGAACAGGTCGGAGACCAGCTGCGACTCGCGGGCGACCATCCAGTTGCGGTTGCCCTTGACGGTGTTGATCTCACCGTTGTGCGCGACGAAGCGGTACGGGTGCGCGAGCGGCCACGACGGGAAGGTGTTCGTGGAGAACCGGGAGTGCACGAGCGCGATCGCGGAGGCGAAGCGGCGGTCGGACAGGTCCGGGAAGAAGGGCTCCAGCTGGCCGGTGGTCAGCATGCCCTTGTAGACGATCGTCCGGGCGGAGAGCGAGGGGAAGTAGACCCCGGCCTCGCGCTCGGCGCGCTTGCGCAGTACGAACGCCTTGCGGTCGAGCGCGATGCCCTCGCTGGCGCCGTCGGCGACGAAGATCTGCCGGAAGACCGGCATGGTGGAGCGGGCGGTGGCACCCAGCAGCTCCGGGGCGACCGGCACCTCACGCCAGCCGAGGACGGTGACACCCTCCTCGTCGGCGATCGTCTCGATATGCGAGACGGCATCCTCGGTGCCCTCCTCCGGCAGGAAGGCGATGCCTACCGCGTAGGCACCCGCCGCGGGAAGGTCGAATCCCGCCACTTCGCGGAGGAAGGCATCCGGCACCTGGGAGAGGATGCCCGCGCCGTCACCCGAGTCCGGCTCGGAGCCGGTGGCACCGCGGTGCTCCAGGTTGCGCAGCACGGTGAGCGCCTGCTCAACCAGGGTGTGGGACGCCTCGCCGGTGAGGGTGGCGACGAAACCGACGCCGCACGCGTCGTGTTCGTTGCGGGGGTCGTACATACCCTGCGCAGCAGGGCGAGCATCCATGAACGACCAGTTCTGGCCATTCGCGGAATGCTGGGACGGCTGGCGCGGCGTACGCATCGGCTCTCCCGTCGTCGTCATGTGGCATGTGGCAGGTGCCGAGGGACGACGTTGGCCCTCTGCGTGAGATCAAAATTTCGTGCAGGTTACATGATGGAGCGGTTCTCGGGAACCGGATACACCGTTCCAACATGCGGACGCCGCGGTCGCGGCGGGTGTGCCGCGCGAGAGCGGCGAGTGCCGTGCGGTGACGGCCGGGGAGGTGCCGCGCGATGACGGCCGGCGTAGGGGGGACCGTGACGGACAAGATCGGTCGGATCGGCGTCCGGCGGCCCGGAAGGGGGCCGGGGAGAGCGTCATCACCCACCCCGTGGGGGTGCGGCAGGCGTCATTGCCCACAGCGCTTACGGCTCATGCCCGGTGGTCAAGCACTCGAAACCCGCAAGTAACGGCTACTTATGCGGTCCCGCGCATAAGTAGCAGTCGGCCTATCCTACGGCCGTTCCGAACAGACTGCCCAGGGCGTACGTCACACCGGCCGCCGCGCCACCGAGGGCGAGCTGCCGCAGACCGCTGAACCACCAGGTGCGCGCGGTCACCTTGGCCACGACGGCACCGCACCCGAAGAGCCCGGCCAGGGCGAGCAGGACGGCGGGCCAGAGCGCGCTCGCGCCGAGCAGGTACGGCAGGACGGGCAGCAGGGCGCCGAGGGCGAAGGAGCCGAAGGACGACACGGCGGCCACGAGCGGCGAGGGCAGGTCGCCGGGGTCTATGCCGAGCTCCTCCCGGGCGTGGATCTCCAGGGCCTGCTCGGGATCCTTGGACAGCTGCCGGGCGACCTGCCGGGCCAGTCCGGGCTCGACCCCGCGGGCCGCGTACAGGGCGGCCAGCTCGTCCTCCTCGTCCTGCGGGTGTCTGCGCAGCTCACGGCGCTCGATGTCGAGTTCGGCCTCGACCAGTTCCCGCTGGGAGGCGACGGAGGTGTACTCGCCGGCCGCCATGGAGAAGGCGCCGGCGGCCAGCCCCGCGAGACCGGTGATGACGAGGGTGTGCTGACCGACGGACCCGCCGGCCACGCCCGTCATCAGGGCCAGGTTGGAGACGAGACCGTCCATGGCGCCGAAGACGGCGGGCCGCAGCCATCCGCCGTTCACGTCGCGGTGGGTGTGGTTGTCCCGGTGCGCCACGTGCAGCGCGGCCTCGGTTTCGATGATGGCCATGCGAGCCCCCAGGGAAGCTTAGCCAAAGCTAAGTTTGGACGAGTTCCACTTTTCGACAACACCGAATTTACGCCGATGATTCCCCATGTGCCAGCAAGGAAAGGCTAGGCTTACCTGCGCTTTCCTTCGCAAACGCTCATATGTGCGATGGCCCCCTCACATGCCGAGCGGGTGACACCGGCCCGCCCCAGGCTCGCCCGGACGGCTCTCGTGGGACACATCGGGAAAGGGTCCCGAGCGACCCCGCCGAAGGAGGCCGCCCATGGCATCGATCGCCTGCACTCCCCCGGTCCCGGCCCCGGGGGGCGCCGCCGGACTCCGTGCGCGGGCCCGCGGTGCGCTGCTCGGCCTGGCCGTCGGGGACGCGCTGGGAGCACCCGCGGAGAACCTCCGGCCGTCCGAGATCCGGGCCCGCTGGGGGCGGATCACCGGGTACGTCGCCGAGCAGCCGTGCGGCACGGACGACACCGAGTACGCGATCTTCTCCGGGCTGCTGCTGGCCCGGCACGGCTCGGCACTCACCCCGGCGGACGTGGAGGCGGCCTGGCACGAGTGGATCGCCGACCGGGCCGAGGGCCCCTTCCGCGGCGCGGGCTTCAGCGAGCGCGGCACCCTGGAGAACCTCCGCCGGGGCCTGGCCGCCCCCATCTCCGCCCAGCACCGCCACGCCTGGAGCGACGGCCTCGCCATGCGGGCGGCGCCCTTCGGCGTCTTCGCGGCCGGACGCCCGACGGAGGCGGCCCGTCTGGTGGCCGTCGACGGTTCGGTGAGCCACGAGGGCGAGGGAATCTACGGCGGTCAGGCCGTCGCGGCCGGGGTGGCCGCGGCCATGACCGGTGCTCCGGTGCCGGTGGTGATCGCCGCGGCCCTCGCGGTCGTCCCGGACGACTCCTGGACGGCCCGCTCCCTGCGGCGCGCGGTGGCCGTGGCCCACCGCGGCGAACGCGCGGTCCGCTCCGCGGTCGTCATCGGCGGCTACCCGTGGACGGACCTGGCCCCCGAGGCGGTCGCCCTCGCCTTCGGCGCGTACGCGGCGGCCGACGGCGACTTCCGGGAGGCGGTGCTCACCGCCGTCAACATGGGCCGCGACGCGGACACCACGGCGGCGGTGGCCGGCGCGCTCGCCGGCGCCACCCAGGGCGTCTCGGCCATCCCCCCGGCCTGGGCGGCGGCGATCGGCCCCGTCCGAGGCCGCTGCCTGCCCTCCATGGCCGGGCACCACGTCCTGGAGGTGGCGGATCTGCTGGTCGGCGCGGCGCGCGAGGGCGGGGGCGGAAGTAGGGGTGGCGAGGCCGGTGAGGTGTACGAGATCGGTGAGGTGTACGAGGCCGGTGAAATCCACAACGCCGCTGAGGTATTCGAGGTCGCCGAGGTATACGAGGCCGGTGATGGATTCGAGGCCGCTGCGACTTACGGGGCCGGTGAGGGATGCGAGGCCGGCGATGGCACCGTGAGCGTCGCGGCACCCCTCCCGCCCCTGCCCGCCGGCACCCCCTCCGCCGAACCCTGCACCTCCCTGCCCGCCGGCACCCCCTCCGCCGAACCCTGCACCTCCCTGCCCGCCACCGCCCCACCCGCCGCACCCCTCGCACCCCTGCCCGCCACCGCCCCACCTGCCGAACCCCTCCCACCCCCACCGGCCGGCACCCCCTCCGCCGAACCCCTCCCACCCCCACCGGCCGGCACCCCCTCCGCCGAACCCCTCCCATCCCCACCGGCCGGCGCCCCGCCCGCCGGGCCGGGTCCGCTGGTCGGGGCGGGGAGCGCCGGGGGTCCGGACGGTGAGGGGCGGTCATGAGCGGGGTGCGGCCGCCGCGCCGTATCGAGGGGCTCCTCCTCGGCCTCGCCGCGGGGGACGCCGCCGGCTGGCCCGCCGCGCGCCACCGCGCCGCCCGGATGCCCGAGTGGACCCGCCGCCTCACCCGGGAACTGGACACCTTCGCCGAGCAGAACGCCACCACCACGCTCCCGGTGCCCATCGCCCTCAACCAGCCCCCCGAACCCCTGCGCCTCGGTCCCTCCGACGACGCCGAATGGGCGGTGTTCGCCGCGGAGGCGGTCCTGCGGGCCGGCGACGACGACGCCCTCGGCGACCTCAGCCGAGCCCGCCGCATGCGCGCCGCCATCGACCTCACCTGGACCGCCGTGGCCTGCGAGGTCGCCGCCGCAGCGGAGCGCGCCCCGGAGATCGAGTCCGCCGTGCTCCCCCTGCGCGCCCGCATCTCCGTCCGTACCGGCCTCGGCAACCTCGCCACCGGTCTGCGCCCGCCCGCCACCGGCCACGACAACCCGCACTACTTCGACGACGCGGCCTGCGTGCGCGCCTGCGTCCTCGCCGTGGCCCACCCCGGCGACCCGCAAGAGGCCGCCGACCTCGCGGAGTTCGACGCCCGCTACACCCAGGACGGCGACGGCGTGCACGGCGCGCGGGCCATGGCGGCGGCCCTCTCGCTCGCCCTCGCCGGTGCGGACACGGACACCTGCGTGACCGCCGCGCTCGCCGAACTCCCGGCGGACACGGAGATCGGCCGCAACACCCGCCACGCCCTCGCCCTGACCGAGGGCGGCGACTGCGCCTTCGCCCTCGTACCGCTCCTGGAGCACCAGATCGTCGACCACGTCTACAGCTACGGCGTCGCCGCCGCCGAGACCGTCCCGGTCGCCCTCGCGCTCGCCACCGCCGCCCGGGGCCGGATCGCCGAGGCCGTACCGGCCGCCGCCTGCCTGTCCCGGGTCGCCGACTCCGCCCCCGCCCTCGCGGGCGCGCTCACCGGCGCACTCGGTGGCGGCGGGGCCGTCCCGCAGGCCTGGCGGGACGCCTGCCGCATCCTGCCCGGCTGCACCCTGCCCCGTCTCACCGGCACCGACCTGGTGGAACTCGCCGGACTCCTGGAAGCCGCACAACCGGCCCGTCCAGGAGGATGATTCGGGGCATGACGCCCAAGGAGTCCAAAGGACCCGAACAAGAAGAAAGCAGCCGGCCGGCTCCCCACGGTCTCGCGGAGCGGATCACCGGCGCCCTCGTCGGCGCCGCTGTCGGTGACGCCCTCGGCGGTCCGGTCGAGGGCTACTCCCCCGACCGGATCGCCGAGCGCCACGGCGGCCGGGTGCGCGGTGTCGTCGGCCCCTGGCACGGTGACGCCTGGCGCACCGCCCGCCCCATCGCCCCGTACCACAAGGGCGACGGCCACGTCACCGACGACACCTTGATGACCCACGCCCTGGTGCGGGTCTACGACCGCGTCCGCGACCACCTGGACGCGTACGCGATCGCCGAGCACCTCGTCCCGGACCTGATGACCACCCCGCGCTGGATCCCGGAACTGGAGGCCGAGGCCCTGCCCCTGCACCGCCTCTTCCTCGCCGAGAAGTGGCTGGTGGCCCGGCTGGCCTACGGCCACGCCGACCCCCGGGAGGCCGGCGTCGGCAACATCGTCAACTGCGGTGCCGCGATGTACATGGCCCCGGTCGGCCTGGTCAACGCGGCCCACCCGGCCGCCGCCTACGCCGAGGCGCTGGACGTCGCCGGCGCGCACCAGTCGTCGTACGGCCGTGAGGCGGCCGGTGTGTTCGCGGCCGCCGTCGCCGCCGCCACCGCACCCGGTGCGACCCCGGACTCGGTCGTGGCGGTCTGCCTGTCCCTGGCGAAGGACGGCACCCGCGCGGCGATCGAGACGGTGTGCGAAGTCGCCGCCGGGTTCCGGGACTTCGAGTCGGCGCTCGCCCCGCTGCGCGCGGCGGTGGCCCCCTACGACACCGTCGGCCCGGACTACCGCGCCCCCTCCCTCGCCGCCCGGCGCCCCTCCCGGCTGCACTCGATCGAGGAACTGCCCATCGCGCTCGGCATGCTGGTCGTCTCCGGCGGCGACTACCGGCACGCCGTGCTCGGTTCGGTCAACTACGGCCGGGACTGCGACTCGATCGCGACGATGGCCGGCGCCCTCGCGGGCGCGCTCGGCTCGCCGGTCCCCGAGGAGTGGGCGAAGACGGTCGCGGACGCCAGCCGACTGGACCTGTGGGAGCCCGCCCGCACGCTCACCGGGGTCGCGGCCGAAGTCTTCGACCGGGACGTCCGCCGCCGGCGCGCCCACGAGGAGGCGTTCCTCGCGCTCGGAGGCCGGCCGTGCTCCGACTGACCTGGGTCCAGCCGGAGGACCTGCTGGGCCACGAGCTGCGCCAGGCCAGGCTGGACGGGCGGGAGCCGTCGGCGGTGGAGGCGCGCTGGCGGGCGGCGGGCGGCCCGGACGCCCCGGAGCGGGCGGGCGCGTCCGCGCACCGCCCCTCCCGCTACCTGCGCCTGCTCGCCGAGGACCTGCTGGACGAACTCGCCGACCTGCCCAGCACGCTGGCCGACGACGAGCCGACGGACCTGGCCGCGATCGAAGCGGCCTGCCCCGACTGGCCCGCCGCGCGGTCCGGCACGGCACCCCACCCGCGCGCCCTGGAGGCCGCCTGGCTGGGCCGGGCCATCGGCTGCCTGCTCGGCAAGCCCGTCGAGAAACTGCCGCTCGACGGCATCCGCGCGCTGGCCCGGGCCGCCGGCGACTGGCCGCTGACCGGCTACTTCACCGCGCGGGGCGTCCCGCCGGAGCTGCTGGAGGCGCATCCCTGGAACCGCCGCTCGGCGGCCACCTCCCTCGCCGAGAACATCGACGGCATGCCCGAGGACGACGATCTCAACTACCCGCTCCTCAACCTCCTGCTGCTCCAGCGCCACGGGAAGCACTTCGGCACCGACGACGTGGCACGGCTCTGGCTGGACGAACTGCCGCCCGGCCGCACCTTCACCGCCGAGCGCGTCGCCCACCGCAACCTCCTGTGCGGCATCGAACCCCCGCACACGGCCCGCCACCGCAACCCGTTCCGCGAGTGGATCGGCGCGCTGATCCGCGCCGACGTGCACGGCTGGACCAACCCCGGCGACCCGGCCGCCGCGGCCGCGCAGGCGCACCGCGACGCGGTCCTCACCCACACCGCCAACGGCGTCTACGCGGCGATGTTCGCGGCCGCCACGATCGCCGCGGCCGCCACCGGCACGCAGGACGTCCACGCCTGCCTGCGCACCGGCCGCGCGGTGGTCCCGGCCCGCTCCCGGCTGGCCGCGGCGCTCGACCACGCCGTCCGACTGGCCGCGCACACCCGCGACTTCGACGACGTCGTGGACGAGCTGCACGCGGTCCACGGCCCCGCCCACCACTGGGTGCACGCCCTGCCCAACACCGCCCTGATCGCCGCCGCCCTCACCCACGCCGACGGCGACTTCAGCGGCTCCGTCTGCCGTGCCGTCTCGGGTGGCTGGGACACCGACTCCAACGGGGCCACCGCCGGCAGCATCGCCGGACTCCTCGCCGGCACCCCGGCCGCGCTCCCCGAGCGCTGGCGCAACCCGCTGAAGAACCGGCTCGCCACCACCGTGGCCGACTTCAACGGCACCGGCTTCGACACCCTCGCCCACCTCACCCACCGGGAGGCCACGCGCTCATGACCCACATCGCCGTCCTCGGCAGCACGAACATGGACCTCGTCACCTATGTCGCCAAGGCCCCGCAGCGCGGGGAGACCGTGACCGGGCGGGAGTTCCGTACGATCCCCGGCGGCAAGGGCGCCAACCAGGCGATCGCCGCGGCCCGCGCCGGCGCCACCGTCTCGATGATCGGCGCGGTCGGCAACGACGCCTTCGGCCTGCGGCTGCGCGACACCCTCGAACACTCGGGCGTGGACACCGACTTCCTGCGCACGGTGGAGGGTCCCTCCGGCACCGCGCACATCGTGGTGGACGAGGAGGGCGGCAACGCGATCGTCGTGATCCCCGGCGCGAACGGCACCGTCGACCACCTCTCCCCGGGCGACGAGGGGGTGATCGCCACCGCCGACGCGCTGCTGCTCCAGCTGGAGATCCCGCTGGCGGCCGTCGTCGCGGGCGCGGAAGCGGCCCGCCGGCACGGCGTCCGTACGGTGCTGACCCCGTCCCCGGCCCAGCCGCTGCCGCCGGAACTCCTCGCCGCCACCGACCTGCTGGTGCCCAACGAGTACGAGGCGGTCACGCTGACCGGCCGCACCGACCCGCGGGAGGCGGCGGCCGCCCTGCTCGATCTGGTGCCGGAGGTCGCCGTCACCCTGGGTGCGACGGGCTGCCTGTACCTGACCCGCGGTGCCGGACCGCTCGTGGTCCCCGCACCCCGCGTGACCGCCGTGGACTCGACGGGCGCGGGCGACACCTTCGTCGGCGCGCTCGCCGTGGCCCTCGCCGAGGAGAAGCCGGTGCGGGAGGCCCTGTCCTGGGCGGCCGCCGCCGCGGCGCTCTCCGTCCAGCGGGCCGGGGCGTCGGCGTCCATGCCGTACCGCCCGGAGATCGAGGCCCAGTACAGCGCATGAGTACGACGACACGGACGCCCCCGGCCCTGGCCGGCCTGCGCGTGCTGGACCTGGCGACCCTCTTCGCCGGGCCGATGGCCGCCACGCTGCTCGGTGACTTCGGCGCCGAGGTGATCAAGGTGGAGCACCCCCGGCGGCCCGACCCCTCCCGGGGCCACGGCCCGGCCCGGGACGGCGTCGGCCTGTGGTGGAAGGTGCTCGGCCGCAACAAGCGCACCGTCACCCTCGACCTGTCCACTCCCGGCGGCCGCGCCACCCTGCTGCGGCTCGCCGGCACCGCCGACGTGGTGATCGAGAACTTCCGGCCCGGCACCCTGGAGAAGTGGTCGCTCGGCTGGCCGGAGCTGTCGGCGGCCAACCCCCGGCTGGTCCTCGCCCGGGTCACCGCCTTCGGCCAGACCGGCCCGTACGCGCACCGGCCCGGGTTCGGCACCCTGGCCGAGGCGATGAGCGGCTTCGCGGCGGTCACCGGCGAGCCGGACGCACCGCCGACGCTGCCGCCGTTCGGCCTCGCCGACTCGGTCGCGGGCCTGGCCACCGCGTACGCCGTACTGACGGCGCTGGCCGCCCGCCGGCACACCGGCACCGGGCAGGTCGTGGACATGGCGATCATCGAGCCGATCCTGTCGGTCCTCGGCCCGCACCCGACCTGGTACGACCAGCTCGGCTACGTGCAGGAACGCACCGGGAACCGGTCCGCGAACAACGCCCCGCGCAACACCTACCGCACCGCCGACGGCTCCTGGGTCGCCGTCTCCACCTCTGCGCAGTCGGTCGCCGAACGGGTGCTGCGGCTGGTCGGCCGCCCGGAACTGGCCGGGGAGCCGTGGTTCGCCACCGGCGCGGGCCGGGCCGCGCACGCCGACGTCCTGGACGAGGCGGTCGGCTCGTGGATCGCCGCCCGCACCCGCACCGAGGTGCTGGCCGCCTTCGAGAAGGCGGAGGCCGCGGCCGCTCCGGTCCAGGACGTGCGGGACGTCATGACCGATCCCCAGTACCAGGCCCTGGACACGGTCACCACCGTCGACGACCCGGAGCTGGGACCGCTGCGCATGCAGAACGTGCTCTTCCGGCTGTCCGCCACCCCCGGCGAGATCCGCTGGGCCGGCCGCCCGCACGGCGCCGACACCGAGGCCGTGCTCACGGAGCTGGGCCTGACCCCGGCCGAGCTCGCGGCCCTGCACGCGGAGGGCGCCCTGTGACCCGCACCCCGCTCACCTGGCTCTACGTCCCCGGCGACCGCCCGCACGTGGTGGCCAAGGCCCTGGCCGCGGGCGCCGACGTCGTGGTGATCGACCTGGAGGACGCGGTCGCCCAGGACCGCAAGGAGCACGCCCGCGCGGCCACCGCGGAACTCCTCACCGAGCCCCAGCCGGTACCGGTGCACGTCCGCGTCAACGCGCTGGACAGCCCCTGGTCCGCCGCCGACCTCGCCGCCGTGGCCGGCCTCCCGGGCCTGTCCGGGCTGCGGCTGCCGAAGGTGTCGGCGCCGGAGCAGGTGCGGCAGGTCGCCGTGGTCACCCCGGTCCCCCTGTACGCGCTCCTGGAGTCCGCTCTCGCGGTCGAGCACGCCTACGGCATCGCCACCGCCCACCCGGCGCTGCGGGGCATCGCCCTGGGCGAGGCGGACCTCCGGGCCGACCTCGGGGTACGGGCCGAGGCGGGCCTGGACTGGCCGCGTTCCCGGGTGGTCCTCGCCGCCCGCGCGGCGGGCCTCGCCCCGCCGCCGCAGACGGTCTACCCGGACATCCGTGACCTGGACGGCCTGTCCGCCTCCTGCGCCCACGGCCGCGCCCTCGGGTTCCTGGGCCGCGCCGCGATCCATCCCCGGCAGCTGCCGGTGATCGAGCGGGCCTATCTGCCCACGGACGCGGAGCTCGAACACGCCGAGACGATCATCAAGGCGGCGTCGGCGAACGAAGGCGCCCAGGCCCTGCCCGACGGCCGTTTCATCGACGCGGCGGTGGTGGCGATGGCCCGGCGCACCCTGTCGCTGGCGGGCCGGACCTAGGAGGCCGGCGGTCGCCGCCGCGCCCCCGGGGACGGCGAGGGCGCCCGGAGTCCTCCGGGCGCCCTCGTCCATCGCCTGACCGGCGGCGGTCAGCTCTTCTTGGCCGACTCCGCCTCGTCCTTGGGGGCCCGGTCGGAGACCCCGGCCTTCTCCTCGCCCGCGGCGGCGGCCTCCTCGTCCCCGGCCGTACCGTCGGAGACCTCGCCGGCCGCACCGCCCGAGACGCCCGGCGCACCCGGCGCACCCGGCTCGACGAGTTCCTCCCGTCCCGGCCGCTTCCGCGCCGACACCACGATGTACAGCACCGCCAGCAGGAACACGACGGCCGCGGTCCAGACGTTGAGGCGGAGACCCAGGATGTGGTGGGCGTCGTCCACCCGCAGGTACTCGATCCAGCCGCGGCCCACGCAGTAGGCGGCGACGTACAGGGCGAACGCCCGGCCGTGGCCCAGCCTGAAGCGGCGGTCCGCCCAGATGACCAGCAGGGCCACGCCGATGCACCACAGGGACTCGTAGAGGAAGGTCGGGTGGTAGTGGCCCGGCACCCGGCCGCCCTCGGAGGAGGTGATGTGCAGCGCCCAGGGCAGGTCGGTCTCGCGGCCGTACAGCTCCTGGTTGAACCAGTTGCCCCAGCGGCCGATGGCCTGCGCGAAGGCGATACCGGGGGCGACGGCGTCGGCGTACGCGGGCATCGGCACGCCCCGGCGCCGCGCGCCGATCCACGCGCCGAGCCCGCCGAGCGCGATCGCGCCCCAGATGCCCAGGCCGCCCTCCCACACCTTGAAGGCGTCCACCCAGTCACGGCCCTCGCTGAAGTACAGCTCGTAGTCCGTGATCACGTGGTAGAGCCGGCCGCCGACCAGGCCGAAGGGCACGGCCCAGACGGCGATGTCGGCGACGGTGCCGGACTGCCCGCCGCGGGCGATCCAGCGCTTGTTGCCGAGCCAGACGGCAACGAAGACGCCGATGATGATGCAGAAGGCGTAGCCGCGCAGCGGGATGGGGCCGAGGTACAGCACCCCGTGCGACGGGCTGGGGATGTAGGCAAGGTTCATGGCAAGTCCGACGCTACCGTGCCGGGCCGCGGGGACGGCAGGCAGCCCGGCTACGGGTCCATAACGGGGTGTGGGAAACGCTCACCCGCGGTCGGCCGCCTCCACCATCTCCTTGAGCTTGGCCGGGGTCATCGTCTGGTCCTGGTAGATGTTCTTGCCGCCGAACAGCACGGTGGGCGTGCCGTTGAAACCGCCGGCCCGGAACGCCTGGTTGGACTTGTCCACCCAGTTGTTGTGGGTGCCGTTCTCGACGCACTTGCGGAAGGCCGGGGTGTCCAGGCCCCGCACCTTGCCGGCCAGCGCGATCAGCTTGGCGTCGTCGCCGAAGGCGTCGTCGGTCTCCTTGGGCTGGTTCGCGTACAGCACGTCGTGGTAGTCGCGGAACTTCCCGGCGTCCTGGGCACAGGCGGCGGCGTTGGCGGAGCGCAGCGAGCCGCTGCCGCCGAGGTTGCCGTCGATCAGCCGGACCAGGTGGTACTCGATCTTGAGCTTGCCGGCGTCGGCCAGTTCGTGGAGGGTCGGCCGGTACGCCAGCTCGAAGGACTGGCAGGCCGGGCAGCGGAAGTCCTCCCAGACGGTGAGCGTCGACTTGGCGCCGTCCTTGCCGACCGGGATCGCGAGGCTGTCCTTGCCCTGCGCGCCCGAGGGGGCCACGACCGGGCCGGCCTTGTCGCCCTTGTCCTTGCCGGCGTTCGCGGCGACCACGCCGATCACCGCCGCGAGGCCCAGGACGCAGACGACGCTCGCGCCCACGATCAGCGCCCGCCGTCGCTTCTCCGCGGCCTTCTGCTTCTCGCGCTCGACCGCCAGCCGCTCCCGGGCGGTGCGCTTTCCGTCACGGTTCTTCTCGCTCACACCCCCAGAACGAACCGGGGAGGCGCAGCGCGCCTCCCCGGCCCGAGGTCCACCCGTTCGAGTGACCGAATCGCCTGATACAGGACATCACAGGCGGTTACGCCTGCCCGCGCACGCCCTTCGCCAGCTCCCCGGCCAGCTCGCGGACGGCCGCGAGGCCGGCGGCGTGGTCCGGGGCGTCCAGCATCCGCTTGACGAACGCCGAACCGACGATGACCCCGTCGGCGAAGCCGGCGACCTCGGCGGCCTGGGCCTGGTTGGAGACGCCGAGACCGACGCAGACGGGCAGCTCGGTGCCGGTGGCGCGGGTGCGCCGGACCAGGTCCTGGGCCTGCTCGCCGACCGACTCGCGGGTGCCGGTGACACCCATGAGCGAGGCGGCGTAGACGAATCCGCTGCCCGCCGCGGTGATCTCGGCGAGCCTCTCGTCCTTGCTGCTGGGGGCGACGACGAAGACGGTACCGAGGCCGTGCTTCGCGGCGTGCTCCCGCCACAGGGCCGACTCCTGCACCGGCAGGTCGGGCAGGATGCAGCCCGCGCCGCCCGCCTCGGCCAGCTCGGCGGTGAAGCGCTCCACGCCGTAGCGGTCGATGGGGTTCCAGTACGTCATGACGAGCACCGGTTTCCCGGTGGCCTGGTGCGCCTCCCGGACCGTCCGCATGACGTCGGCGATCCTCACCCCGCCGCGCAGCGCGATGTCGTCGGCGGTCTGGATGACCGGGCCGTCGAGCACCGGGTCGCTGTGCGGCAGTCCGACCTCGACGATGTCGGCACCGCCGTCGAAGACGGCCTTGATCGCCTCGATGCCGCCGTCCACGGTCGGGAAGCCGGCCGGGAGGTAGGCGATGAGCGCGGAGCGGCCCTCGGCCCTGGCGGCGGCGAGGGTGTCGTTCAGCAGCTGGACCTTCCCGCTCACTTGGCGTCCCCCTCGATCTCGGCGGTGTCGGCCTGGGTGGCCGCCACCTCGGCGTCGGTGTCGTACAGGCCGAAGTAGCGGGCGGCCGTGTCCATGTCCTTGTCGCCCCGGCCGGACAGGTTGACGACGACCAGGCCGTCGCGGCCCAGTTCCCGGCCGACCTCCAGGGCGCCGGCCAGCGCGTGCGCGCTCTCGATGGCCGGGATGATGCCCTCGGTGCGCGACAGCAGGCGCAGGGCCTGCATGGCCGCGTCGTCGGTGACCGCGCGGTACTCACCGCGGCCGGAGTCGCGCAGGTAGGAGTGCTCCGGTCCGACACCCGGGTAGTCCAGGCCGGCCGAGATCGAGTACGGCTCGGTGATCTGGCCCTCGTCGTCCTGCAGGACGTACGACCGGGAGCCGTGCAGGATGCCGGGCTCGCCGGCGGTGAGGGTGGCCGCGTGCTCGCCGGTCTCGACGCCGTGTCCCGCGGGCTCGCAGCCGATCAGGCGGACCCCCTCGTCGGGGATGAAGGCGTGGAAGAGGCCGATGGCGTTGGAGCCGCCGCCGACGCAGGCGACGGCCGCGTCGGGAAGCCGGCCGGCGCGCTCCAGCAGCTGCCGGCGGGCCTCGACGCCGATGACCCGGTGGAAGTCGCGGACCATGGCCGGGAAGGGGTGCGGGCCGGCGACGGTGCCGAACAGGTAGTGCGTGTGGTCGACGTTGGCGACCCAGTCCCGGAACGCCTCGTTGATGGCGTCCTTGAGGGTGCGGCTGCCGGACTTCACGGCGACGACCTCGGCGCCGAGCATGCGCATCCGGGCGACGTTGAGGGCCTGGCGCTCGGTGTCGACCTCGCCCATGTAGATGGTGCAGTCGAGGCCGAACAGCGCGCAGGCGGTGGCGGTGGCGACGCCGTGCTGGCCGGCGCCGGTCTCGGCGATGACGCGGGTCTTGCCCATGCGCTTGGTGAGCAGGGCCTGGCCGAGCACGTTGTTGATCTTGTGTGAGCCGGTGTGGTTGAGGTCCTCGCGCTTGAGGAACACGCGGCAGCCACCGGCGTGTTCGGCGAAGCGCGGCACCTCGGTGAGGGCGCTGGGACGGCCGGTGTAGTTCACCAGCAGGTCGTCGAGTTCCCGGGCGAACTCGGGGTCCTGCTTGGCCTTGTCGTACTCGACGGCGACCTCGTCCACGGCGGCCACGAGGGCCTCCGGGATGAACGTGCCGCCGAACGCGCCGAAGTAGCCCTCGGCAGTGGGGACCTGGCCCTCCGGGTCAGGGATGAAGAACTCGCTTGGCATGCCAAACCTCACGGTGAGTGCGGTGAAGAAACACTGATCGCCGTGGGGGCGGAGCTTGTCGTTCGACCTCAGGCCGTGTGTGGCTGGTCGCGCAGTTCCCCGCGCCCCTTCGGGGCGCGCTGCCATCGGCGTCCGTTGACCTGTCCCGGTTCGTCACCGATGACATACCGCACCCTGCGGCCGTGGACCCGGCGGGCCGGGGCACGGCAGCCTCGGGGCCGGCAGCCGCGCGCGAGGCGGGCGTACGGGTCCCGGGTCGGCAGGGTGTGGGTGGTCATCGTCGGTCAGCCTACCGGTGTTCAGCCCCGCCCGTGGCGCAGTGCCGGGTGTTCGCCCGCGGCGACCAGGTCGGCGACCGCCGCCTTCGGGTCGCGGCCGGTGACCAGGGACTCGCCGACCAGCACCGCGTCGGCGCCGGCGTTGGCGTAGGCGATCAGGTCGTGCGGGCCGCGGACGCCGGACTCGGCGACCTTGACGATGTGGCCCGGGATCTCCGGGGCGACCCGCTCGAACGTGCCGCGGTCGACCTCCAGGGTCTTCAGGTTGCGCGCGTTGACACCGATGATCTTGGCGCCCGCGTCCACCGCACGCTCGACCTCGTCCTCGTCGTGCACCTCGACCAGGGGGGTCAGGCCGATGGAGACCGCCCGCTCGATCAGCGACTCCAGGGCCGACTGGTCCAGGGCGGCCACGATCAGCAGCGCGAGGTCGGCGCCGTACGCCCGGGCCTCCCACAGCTGGTACGACGTGACGATGAAGTCCTTGCGCAGGACCGGGATGTCGACCCGCGCGCGGACCGCCTCCAGGTCGGCCAGCGAGCCGCCGAAGCGGCGCTGTTCGGTGAGGACGGAGATGACGGCCGCGCCGCCCGCCTCGTAGTCCGCGGCCAGTCCGGCCGGATCGGCGATCGCGGCCAGCGCGCCCTTGGAGGGGCTGGAGCGCTTGACCTCGCAGATCACCTTGACGCCGTCGCCCTTGAGCGCGGCCACCCCGTCCTTGGCGGCGGGGGCCTTGGCCGCACGCTCCTTGAGCTCGTCGAGGCTGACGCGTGCCTGCCGCTCCGCGAGGTCGGCACGGACTCCGTCGATGATCTCGTCGAGCACACTCACGCGAGCGGCCCCCTTTCAGACGGTTGTTCCTTCAGGTTCCGTGAACCTGTGGTCACTGCGATGGTATCCGCAGCAGCCCCGAGGCTTCGCATCCGGCGGACGCCGGTCCCACTACCTGGACATTCGCTATTCGATCAAGGGTGGAGCCAGCCACCGAACGGCAGGTTCCGGACGACGGTGAACACCAGCAGCAGCACGCCTGCGGTCCACAGTCCGGCCGGACCGAGCGCGATCCGCAGCGGCCGGCCGCGCCCCGCGCGGACCACCCAGACGGTCCACAGCACGGCGAAGCCCAGGTAGGCGGCCACGGCCGGCGCGTTGTCGCGCAGGGCGGTGAGGAGGTCGCCGTGGACGAAGGCGTGCGCGCTGCGCAGTCCGCCGCAGCCGGGGCAGTACAGGCCGGTGAGCTGGTACAGGGGGCAGCCGGGGTAGTGGCCGGGCTCGTTCGGGTCGACGGCACCGACGTAACCGAAGGCTCCGGCGACGGCCGCGAGGAGCCCCACGGGTACGGCGAGCCGCCGGTGGACGGGGACGGCCTGCTCGACCGGACGGCTGTAGGCGTTCACGCGGGCATTCTGCACCGCCGTCCGCCGGCCCGCCCGCTCACGGCCGCGGCCGGCCGCGCCGTGCCGCGACGCGGGGTGCGGTCCGCGGCGGCGCCTGCCGCGACGCGACGCGAGGGGCGGCCCGCACCACGAACGGTGCGGGCCGCCCCTCGCGGGAAACCCGGGGCTCAGCCCTCCGCGGTCACCGGCTCGCGCGTGGCCGCGGGAGCGGTGTGCGGCAGGGACCGGGCCTGCTTCGGCTGGCCGAGGCCCATGGCGCGCATGACGGCGCCGACCACACCACCGAGGAGGGTGAGGGCCATGCCGGCCCAGAAGCCGACGGGCTGGGCCATCACCATGAAGGCACCCGCGACGCAGAAACCGATGAAGGCGATGATGACACCGGTCCAGGCGGCCGGGGTGTGACCGTGGCTGCTGCCCGCCATGACTTGCTCCTCGTTGCTGTCTGTGTGTCGTACGAGCCGGACGCTCGCCGTCCATTGTCCCGTACGCGTACGCGTGCCCGGCGCGGGGGTGGCGTCTGTTTCACCACACCGGGGGCGGTTCAGGCGCCGGTCGGGTCCTCGCCGCGGTCCAGGGCCTTCCAGAGCTCCTCGGGACGCTCCGGGTCGGCGGGCCGGGCCGTGCGGCGCGGGCGGGCGGTGCCGCGCTCGTAGCGGCCGGACATGGCGGGCCACTGACGGCCGTAGCGCAGCGCGAGCAGGCCGGCGAGCAGGAGCAGCAGGCCGCCGGCGGCCGCCACGTAGGGCCAGCCGGTGTGGGTGAGCGCGTGGACCGTGGCGGAGGTGTCGCCGCTCGCCTGGGCGGCCTTCTCGTCCAGCGCGGAGCCGTCGGTGGCGCTCACCAGGGCCGCGGCGACGATGCCGGCACCGGAGAGCGCGAGCAGCGCCGAGACGGCGAGGCGGCCGGCCCGGCGGACGGCGAAGACGGCGACGAGCGCGGCGAGGCCCACTATGGCGAGGGCCGCGGGGACGCCCGTGACATCGCTGCCCCTGGCGGTCAGCGGGAACGCGCCGCCGGCCACCGTGGCGGTGCCCTCCGCCCAGCGCTGCCGGGTGGCGAGCAGCGACACGGCCGCGCCGAGCGCGCCGCACAGGAGGGCCACGGCGAGGCTCCGCCGGCCGGACCGGGCGGGCGCGGCGGCTTCGGAACGGGGGTGAGGTACGGCAGTCACGTACTCCACTATCGCCTGAACCCCGGGCGAACCGGCACCCGGGGTGTCGTGAGGAGCGTCCTACCGCTCCAGGCGGTTCGCCGTGTGCACCGCCCGCAGCACCGCCGCCGCCTTGTTGCGGCACTCCTGGTCCTCGGCGACCGGATCGGAGTCGGCGACGACACCGGCTCCGGCCTGGACGTAGGCCGTGCCGTCGCGGAGCAGCGCCGTACGGATGGCGATCGCGGTGTCGGAGTCGCCGGCGAAGTCCAGGTAGCCCACGCAGCCGCCGTACAGGCCGCGCCGGGAGGGCTCCAGTTCGTCGATGATCTGCATGGCCCGGGGCTTGGGCGCGCCGGAGAGGGTGCCCGCCGGGAAGCAGGCGGTGAGCACGTCGAACGCCGTGCGGCCGGCGGCCACCTTCCCGGTGACGGTGGAGACGATGTGCATCACGTGCGAGTAGCGCTCGACGGACATGAAGTCGACCACCTCGACCGAGCCGGGCTCGCAGACCCGGCCGAGGTCGTTGCGGCCGAGGTCGACCAGCATCAGGTGCTCGGCGCGCTCCTTGGGGTCGGCGAGCAGCTCCTCGGCGAGGGCCTGGTCCTCCTGCGGGGTGGCCCCGCGGTGCCGGGTGCCGGCGATCGGGTGCACCATCGCGCGCCCGTCCTCGACCTTGACCAGCGCTTCCGGGGAGGAGCCGACGACGTCGAAGCCGTCGAAGCGGAACAGGTACATGTACGGCGACGGGTTGGTGGCCCGCAGCACCCGGTAGACGTCCAGGGCGCTCGCCGTGCACGGGGTCTCGAAGCGCTGGGAGGGCACCACCTGGAACGCCTCGCCCGCGCGGATGCGCTCCTTGACGTCCTCGACGGCCCGCTGGAAGTCGGGGCCGCCCCACCGGGCGGTGTACTCGGGCAGCTCGGAGGGCGGGAGGTGTGCCGGGGGCTGGACCACGGGTCGGGAGAGGTCCGCCTCCATGGCGTCCAGGCGGGCCACGGCGTCCGCGTAGGCCTCGTCGACGCCCGTGTCCAGGTCGTTGTGGTTGATCGCGTTGGCGATCAGCAGGACGGAGCCCTCCCAGTGGTCCATCACCGCGAGGTCGCTGGTGAGGAGCATGGTCAGCTCGGGCAGCCGGAGGTCGTCCCGCTCGCCGGGGCCGATCTTCTCCAGGCGGCGGACGATGTCGTAGCCCAGGTAGCCGACCATGCCGCCGGTGAAGGGCGGCAGACCCTCCTGGTTCGGCGTGTGCAGGACCTGGAGGGTGGTGCGCAGGGCCGCGAGGGGGTCGCCGTCCGTGGGGACGCCGACCGGCGGGGTGCCGAGCCAGTGGGCCTGTCCGTCCCGCGCGGTCAGGGTGGCGTCGCTGCGGACCCCGACGAAGGAATACCGGGACCAGGACCGCCCGTTCTCCGCGGACTCCAGCAGGAAGGTGCCCGGGCGCTCGGCGGCGAGCTTGCGGTAGAGCGCGACCGGGGTGTCGCCGTCGGCGAGCAGCTTGCGCGTGACCGGGATGACACGGCGGTCCGCGGCCAGCTTGCGGAAGGTCTCTAGGTCCATGACCGCTGACCTTACTGACCGGACGGGGCGGGACCGGAACCGGCGTCCTTCAGCAGGACGTCGGCGTCGAAGCAGGTGCGGGCGCCGGTGTGGCAGGCGGCGCCCACCTGGTCGACCTTGACGAGCAGCGTGTCGGCGTCGCAGTCCAGCGCGACCGACTTCACCCACTGGAGGTGGCCGGAGGTGTCGCCCTTGACCCAGTACTCCCGGCGGCTGCGCGACCAGTAGGTGCAGCGGCCGGTGGTCAGCGTCCGGTGCAGCGCCTCGTCGTCCATCCAGCCGAGCATGAGCACCTCGCCGGTGTCGTACTGCTGGGCGATGGCGGGCAGGAGGCCGTCGGCGCTGCGCTTGAGCCGCGCGGCGATCTCCGGGTCGAGGCTGCTGGGCCGGGGGGCACCGGTCGTACTGGTCATGGGTGCCATTGTGCCGCGCGCGACCGGTGGTGACGGTCCGCGTCCACGGGGCGGACGAGGGAGCCGGACGGCCGGTGCCCGCTGGGCCGGGCCGTCGACGTGGTCGTAGGCTGACCGCATGTCGACCTTTGCCAAGCGTGAACGGCTGCTGCTCGCCGACCTCTTGGAGACCGCCGGTCCGGACGCGGAGACGCTCTGCACCGGCTGGCGGACCCGGGACCTGGCCGCGCACGTGGTCGTGCGCGAACGCCGCCCGGACGCGGCGGGGGGCACACTGATCAAACAGCTCGTGCCGCGCCTGGAGAAGGTGATGGCCGAGTACACCGCCAAGCCGTACGAGGAGCTGATCCAGCTGATCCGTACCGGCCCGCCGCGCTTCTCGCCCTTCCAGCTCAAGCAGGTGGACGAGGCGGCCAACATCGTCGAGTTCTACGTCCACACGGAGGACGTCCGCCGCGCCCAGCGGGACTGGAGCCCGCGCGAGCTGGACCCGGTCTTCCAGGACGCGCTGTGGTCGCGGCTGGAGCGCGCCGCGCGGCTGATGGGTAGGGGTGTGCCGACGGGTCTGGTGCTGCGCCGCCCCGACGGCCAGACGGTGGTGGCGCACCGGGGCACCCCGGTGGTCACGGTGACCGGCGAGCCGTCGGAACTGCTGATGTTCGCGTACGGTCGGCAGAACGCGGCCAAGGTACAGCTGGACGGGGACGCGGACGCGATCGAGCAACTGCACGAGAGCAAACAGCTGGGCATCTGAGAGGACACCCGCCGTGATCAAGGTTGCGATGACCAGCGTGTACGTCGACGACGTGGCCCGGGCCCACGCCTTCTACACCGACGTCCTCGGCTTCGAGACCCGCACGCACATGGATCTCGGCGACGGCACGCTCTTCGTCACGGTCGGGGCGCCGCAGGGGGCCCAGCCGGACCTGGAGCTGCTGCTTGAGCCCGGTGAGGGCCCGATCGCGGAGCCGTACCGCCGGGCGCTGTACGAGGCCGGGCTGCCGTGCATCGTGTTCTCCGTCGACGACCTGCCGGGAGCGTACGAGCGGCTGACCGGCCGGGGTGTGCGGTTCACACACCCCCCGCAGGAGCAGGGCCCGGTGCTGGCGGCCGTGTTCGAGGACACGGTGGGCAACCTGGTGCAGCTGGTGCAGCCGAAGGAGTGAGGCCCGGCGGGCCGGTCCCGTCCGGCGGGGTCCGCCGCGCGGGGCCGGTGCCACCCGGCGGGGCCCCGCTACCTGACCGGGTGTCCCGCCTCGCGCAGTGTCTGCTTGACCTCGCCGATCCGCAGGTCGCCGAAGTGGAACACCGACGCGGCCAGCACCGCGTCCGCCCCCGCCGCGACGGCCGGCGGGAAGTCGGCCAGCTTGCCGGCGCCGCCGGACGCGATCACCGGGACGGTCACGTGCTTGCGGACCGCGGCGATCATCTCCAGGTCGTAGCCGTCCTTCGTGCCGTCGGCGTCCATGGAGTTCAGCAGGATCTCGCCCGCGCCCAGCTCGGCCGCCCGGTGCGCCCACTCCACCGCGTCGATGCCGGTGCCGCGCCGGCCGCCGTGGGTGGTGACCTCGAAGGTGCCCTCCGGGGTGCGGCGGGCATCGACCGACAGGACCAGGACCTGGCGGCCGAAACGCTCGGCGATCTCACGGATCAGCTCGGGGCGCGCGATGGCCGCCGTGTTGACGCCCACCTTGTCGGCGCCCGCCCGCAGCAGCTTGTCCACGTCCTCGGCCGTGCGGACGCCGCCGCCGACCGTCAGCGGGATGAACACCTGCTCCGCGGTGCGGCGCACCACGTCGTACGTCGTCTCCCGGTTGCCGGAGGACGCGGTGATGTCCAGGAACGTCAGCTCGTCGGCGCCTTCGGCGTCGTACACCTTGGCCATCTCGACGGGGTCGCCCGCGTCGCGCAGGTTCTGGAAGTTGACGCCCTTGACGACCCGGCCGTTGTCCACGTCCAGGCAGGGGATGACTCGGACCGCCAGGGTCATGACTGCTCAGGCTCCTCTGAATGCTTCTAGTTCCACTTCGACCAGGATCCGCGGATCGACGAATCCCTCCACGACCAGCAGCGTCGAGACAGGGCGCACGGAGTCGAAGAACTCCTTGTGCGCCCGGCCCACCGCGTCCACGTCCCGCACATGGGTGAGGAACATCCGCGTGCGGATCACGGACCCGATGCCGAGCCCGAACGCGCCGATCGCCTCGACCGCGCTGGTGAACGCCACCTTCGCCTGCTCGTACGGGTCGCCTTCCCCGTACAGCACGGTGCCCTTGAAGGACGTCGTGCCGCCCACCAGCACGCGGTCACCCGCCGCGACGGCGCGTGCGGAGCCGAAACTGTCTTCCCAGGGACTTCCGCTCTGTACGCGCCGTACGGCTTCGCTCATGACGACACAGCCTCCAAGGCCTCTTCCAGGGTGAACGCCTTCGCGTACAGGGCCTTCCCGACGATGGAGCCCTCGACACCGAGGGGTACCAGCTCGGCGATGGCGCGCAGGTCGTCCAGCGACGACACGCCGCCGGAGGCCACGACCGGGCGGTCCGTCACCGCGCAGACGTTGCGCAGCAGCTCCAGGTTCGGGCCCTGGAGGGTGCCGTCCTTGGCGATGTCGGTGACGACGTAGCGGGCGCAGCCCTCCTTGTCGAGGCGCTCCAGCGTCTCGTAGAGGTCGCCGCCGTCACGGGTCCAGCCGCGGCCGCGCAGGGTCGTGCCGCGCACGTCCAGGCCGACCGCGATCTTGTCGCCGTGCTCGGCGATGACCTTGGCGACCCACTCGGGGGTCTCCAGGGCGGCGGTGCCGAGGTTCACGCGGGTGCAGCCGGTGGCGAGGGCGGCGGCGAGGGTGTCGTCGTCGCGGATGCCGCCGGACAGCTCCACCTTGATGTCCATCGCCCGCGCGACCTCGGCGATCAGCTCACGGTTGTCGCCCGTGCCGAAGGCCGCGTCCAGGTCGACCAGGTGCAGCCACTCGGCGCCGGAGCGCTGCCAGGCGAGGGCGGCCTCCAGCGGGGAGCCGTAGGAGGTCTCGGTCCCGGACTCGCCGTGCACGAGGCGGACGGCCTGGCCGTCGCGGACGTCGACGGCGGGGAGGAGTTCGAGCTTGGCCATGGTCTACAGGGTTCCGATCCAGTTGGTGAGGAGCTGGGCGCCGGCGTCGCCGGACTTCTCGGGGTGGAACTGGGTGGCCCACAGGGCGCCGTTCTCCACGGCGGCCACGAACGGCTCGCCGTGCGTCGACCAGGTGACCTTGGGGGCCTCGATCACCGGGTTGTGGGTCTGGAGGGTCCACTCGCGGACGGCGTAGGAGTGCACGAAGTAGAAGCGGGCGTCGGCGTCCAGGCCCGCGAACAGCTGCGAGCCGGCCGGGGCGTCGACGGTGTTCCAGCCCATGTGCGGCACGATGTCGGCCCGGAGCGGCTCGACGCTGCCGGGCCACTCGTCCAGGCCCTCGGCCTCCACGCCGTGCTCGATGCCGCGCGCGAAGAGGATCTGCATGCCGACGCAGATGCCCATCACCGGGCGCCCGCCGGACAGCCGGCGGTCCACCACCCAGTCGCCCCGGGCGGCGCGCAGGCCCTCCATGCAGGCGGCGAAGGCCCCGACGCCCGGGACGAGCAGGCCGTCGGCGTTCATCGCCTTGTCGAAGTCGCGCGTTATCTCGACGTCGGCGCCCACGCGCGCGAGGGCGCGTTCGGCGGAGCGGACGTTGCCGAAGCCGTAGTCGAAGACGACGACCTTCTTGTTCGTGGACGCGGTGCTCAACTCCACACCTCCAGCCGCATGACGCCCGCCACCAGGCACAGGGCGGCGCCGAACGAGAGCAGCACGATCAGGCTCGTGGGCATCTTCTGCTTGACGAAGGAGATGATGCCGCCGACCAGGAAGAGACCGACGACGATCAGCAGGGTCGACAGACCGTTCATGGGTTACAGCGCGCCCTTCGTCGACGGGAGGATGCCGGCCGCGCGCGGGTCGCGCTCGGAGGCGTACCGCAGCGCCCGGGCCAGCGCCTTGAACTGGCACTCCACGATGTGGTGCGCGTTGCGCCCGTACGGCACGTGCACGTGCAGCGCGATCTGCGCCTGGGCGACGAAGGACTCCAGGATGTGCCGGGTCATCGTCGTGTCGTACTCGCCGATCATCGGCGCCATGTTCTCGGGCTCGGTGTGCACGAGGTAGGGGCGGCCGGAGAGGTCGACGGTGACCTGGGCGAGGGACTCGTCCAGCGGGACCGTGCAGTTGCCGAAGCGGTAGATGCCCACCTTGTCGCCGAGCGCCTGCCGGAAGGCGGCGCCCAGCGCGAGGGCGGTGTCCTCGATGGTGTGGTGGGAGTCGATGTGCAGGTCGCCGTCGGTCTTCACGGTCAGGTCGAACAGACCGTGCCGGCCGAGCTGGTCGAGCATGTGGTCGTAGAAGCCGACGCCGGTGGCGATGTCGGTCCGCCCGGTACCGTCGAGGTCTATCTCGACCAGCACCGAGGTCTCCTTGGTGGTGCGCTCCACGCGTCCCATGCGGCTCATCGCTCAAGCTCCTTCTTCACTTCACGGACCGCGTCGAGGAACGCGTCGTTCTCCTCCGGGGTGCCGGCGGACACCCGCAGCCATCCCGGTACGCCGTTGTCCCGGACCAGGACGCCCCGGTCGAGGATCTTCCGCCAGGTGTCGTGGGTGTTCTCGAACCGTCCGAACTGGACGAAGTTGGCGTCGGACTCGGTGACCTCGTAGCCGATCGCGCGCAGCTCGGCGACCAGCCGGTCGCGCTCGGACTTCAGCTGCTCGACGTACCCCAGCAGCGTGTCGGTGTGCTCCAGGGCGGCCAGGGCGGTCGCCTGGGTGATCGCCGACAGGTGGTACGGCAGCCGGACCAGCTGGACGGCGTCCACGACGGCGGGGTCGGCGGCGAGGTAGCCCAGGCGCAGGCCCGCCGCACCGAACGCCTTGGACATCGTGCGGGAGACGACCAGGTGCGGGCGTCCCGCCAGCAGCGGCAGGAGCGAGTCGCCGTGGCTGAACTCGACGTAGGCCTCGTCCACGATCACCATCGACGGCTTGGCCGCCTGGGCCGCCTCGTACAGCGCGAGGACCGTCTCCGCCGGGACCGCGTTGCCGGTGGGGTTGTTGGGGGTGGTGATGAAAACGACGTCCGGCTCGTGTTCGGCGACGGCCCGCTCGGCGGCGGCGACGTCGATCGAGAAGTCCTCGCCGCGCGGGCCGGAGATCCAGCCGGTGCCGGTGCCGCGCGCGATCAGCGCGTGCATCGAGTACGACGGCTCGAAGCCCATCGCCGTACGGCCCGGTCCGCCGAAGGTCTGGAGCAGCTGCTGGATGACCTCGTTGGAGCCGTTGGCGGCCCACACGTTCTCGGTGCCGAGCGGGTACCCGCCGGTCCTGGTCAGGTAGGCGGCCAGTTCGGTGCGGAGCTGGACCGCGTCCCGGTCGGGGTAGCGGTTCAGGTCGCGGGCGGCCTCCCGCACCCGCTCCGCGATCCGCTCGACCAGCGGCTCGGGCAGCGGGTAGGGGTTCTCGTTGGTGTTCAGCCGTACGGGTACGTCGAGCTGGGGGGCGCCGTAGGGGGACTTGCCGCGCAGCTCGTCACGGATGGGGAGTTCGTCCCAGCGGGACACTGAGGGGTTGCCGGTCACTTGCTCTCGGGTACCTTCCAGCCGAACCTCGCCTTGATCGCCGCGCCGTGCGCGGGCAGGTCCTCCGCCTCCGCCAGCGTCACCACGTGGTGGGCGACCTCGGCGAGCGCGTCCTTCGTGTAGTCCACGATGTGGATGCCGCGCAGGAAGGACTGGACGGACAGGCCCGAGGAGTGGCAGGCGCAGCCGCCGGTGGGCAGCACGTGGTTGGAGCCGGCCGCGTAGTCGCCGAGGGAGACGGGGGCCCAGGGACCGATGAAGACCGCGCCGGCGTTCTTCACCCGGTCGGCCACCGCGGCCGCGTCGGCGGTCTGGATCTCCAGGTGCTCGGCGCCGTAGGCGTCGACCACCCTGAGGCCCTCCTCCACACCGTCCACGAGGACGATCGCGGACTGCTTGCCCGTCAGGGCGGGCACGATCCGGTCGTCGACGTGCCGGGTGGCCGCGACCTGCGGCTCCAGCTCCTTCTCCACCGCGTCGGCCAGCTCGACGGAGTCGGTGACCAGGACCGCCGCCGCCAGCGGGTCGTGCTCGGCCTGGCTGATCAGGTCGGACGCGACGTGCACCGGGTCGGCGCCGGCGTCCGCGAGGATCGCGATCTCGGTCGGACCCGCCTCGGCGTCGATGCCGATCCTGCCGGTGAAGTAGCGCTTGGCCGCGGCGACCCAGATGTTGCCGGGGCCGGTGACCATGTTGGCGGGCGGGCAGGACTCGGTGCCGTACGCGAACATCGCGACGGCGGTGGCACCGCCGGCCGCGTACACCTCGTCCACGCCGAGCAGGGCGCAGGCGGCGAGGATCGTCGGGTGCGGCAGGCCGCCGAAGTCGGCCTGGGCCGGCGAGGCCAGCGCGATCGACTCGACGCCCGCCTCCTGGGCCGGGACCACGTTCATGACCACGGACGACGGGTAGACGGACCGCCCGCCGGGCGCGTACAGGCCGACGCGCTCGACCGGCACCCACTTCTCGGTCACCGAGCCGCCGGGCACGACCTGCGTGGTGTGCGTCGTACGGCGCTGGGCGCGGTGGACCAGGCGGGCGCGGCGGATGGACTCCTCCAGCGCGGCGCGCACGGCGGGGTCGAGACCGGCGAGCGCGTCGGTGAGCGCCCGGGCCGGCACACGGACGGATTCCAGCCGTACTCCGTCGAACTTCTCGGCGAAGTCGATCAGCGCCGCGTCGCCACGATGATGCACGGCTTCGCAGATCGGACGCACCTTCTCCAGGGCGGCCTGAACGTCGAAGTCGGCTCGGGGCAGCAGGTCGCGCAGGGCGGGGCCCTCGGGGAGGGCGTCGCCGCGCAGATCGATTCGGGAAATCACAGTCCCAATTCTCTCAGACCGGTGCAGCGGGCCGTCCGCGCGTATCAATGGCTGATACAGAACGTGGGTCAATGGCTGGTACATAGGCTGGCCGGAACCCGGAAGATCTCCTTCACGCTTGGTGTTCCAGGGGTCACGCAGCGGGCATGAACGGCTGTACGAAAACCGGTGAAACCCACTGAACCGGGAGAGGAGAGCGGTGACCGAGGGCACCCGGATCCACGCCGGGGACCTGCCGGACGACCTGACCGCGGCCGAGGCGGGTATGTGGCAGGCCTTCCGCAACGGCAGTGTGTACGACCTGAGCAGCGGCGACTTCGTCGTGGACGATCCGCACGGCGGGCATCCCTGGGGTCCGGAGCGGACCGTGCGGGCCCGCATCGTCGCCTGGCTGCTGCTGGACGGCCCGCCGGCGCTCGCCGGCCGGGTGTCCGCGCTGAAGCTGGTCGGCGTGCGGATCAGCGACTCGCTGGACCTGGCGGGCGGCCAGGTGACGCCCTATGTCGAGCTGCGGGGCTGCCGCTTCGACGAGGAGGTGCGGCTGCCGGAGGCCCGGTTCACGACCGTACGGCTGGTGGACTGCGCGGTGCCCCGCCTGGAGGCGGCCCGGGTGCACACCGAGGGCGACCTGCACCTGCCGCGCTGCCGGTTCCGCAGCGGCGTCCGGCTGACGGACGCGCACATCGGCACCGACCTGCTGCTCAACCAGGCGATCGCGCACCGCGACCGCAGCGGGCGGTCGATCGCGGCGGACGGCATGACCGTCGGCCAGGACCTCCAGGCGGAGATGCTGGAGTCGCACGGCGAGGTGAGCCTGCGCGGTGCCCAGATCGGTGTCTCGCTCAGCCTGCGCGGCGCGAAACTCGCCAATCCGTACTCCCGGTTCGCCCTGAACGCGCCCCAGATGACGGTCGAGCGCACGCTGTACCTGACCCCGGCCGGCGTCGGCAGTCCGCTGCTGAGCGGCACCACACCCGCGCGCGGCACGCGCATCCAGCGCTTCGAGTGCCGGGGCGGCGTACGGCTGGACGACGGGCGGTTCGGGGACGCCGTCGACCTGGAGCGGGCCCGGTTCGTCCTCGCCGACGACCAGGAGCTGTCGCTGCGCCGGGTGCAGACACCGGAACTGCGCTTCCTCGGGGACAGGCCGCAGCGCGGCAAGGTGGTCCTGTCCGGGGCGCGGATCGTGAACCTGGTGGACCGCGCGAGCAGCTGGCCGGAGCCGGGCAATCTGCACATGGGCGGGTTCGCCTACGAGAGCCTGGTCCCGAAGGGCCCGTTCCCGCTGACCGAGCGCCTGGAGTGGGTGGCGGCGGCCACCGCCGAGTACGCCCCGGAGCCGTACGAGCGGCTGGCCGCGGTGCTGAAGGCCGCCGGCGAGGACGAGGACGCCCGCGAGGTGCTGCTCGCCAAGCAGCGCCGGCGGCGCGAGACACTGCCGCTGACCGGCAAGTTCTGGGGGTACGTCCAGGACCTGGCGGTCGCCTACGGCTACCGGCCGGGCCGGGCGGCGGTGTGGATGACGGTGCTGTGGGCGGCGGGCACGCTCACGTTCGCGCACGCGGACCACCCGCCGGTCAACCCCGGCGGCCATCCGGTCTGGAGCCCGGCGCTGTTCACCCTGGACCTGCTGCTGCCGGTGATCGACCTCGGCCAGGCCGGCCAGTGGCAGCTGCGCGGCGGCTGGCAGTGGCTGGCGGCGGTGATGATCCTGCTGGGCTGGATCCTGGCGACGACGGTGGCGGCGGGGGCGACGCGGCTGCTGCGGCGGAACTGACGAAGCGGGCGGTTCGGGGCCGGCGGACCCGCGACGGACGGCGGACACCGCTGCCGGGCGTCGCGGCGGGGGCGACTGCGGGTACCGCTGCCGGCCGCTGCCGCCGCTGCCGCCGCTGCCGCCGCTGCCGGATTGTGGCCGGGCTGACGGTGGACGCCGCCGGGGGCTCCGTGGACGGGCCGGCCGTACTGACACCGCGGGGGCCGCCGTGGCTGGAGGGGCGGCGGACACGGCTGCCGCGCGGCCCACCCGCGGAGCACTCACGGAGCACACGGTTCCGTCACACGCGCGGGTCACCCTTTACCGTTCCTTGACCTTCCGCCGTACAACCTTACGCAACTTGCCCCGGCCCTCTGGCGCGGCCCCGACCAGCGGTCTTTCAATGGTCGACACCATGGCTCTGCTGCCCTCGTTCATCCGCCCCACCCGGATGGCCAAACGCTCCGCGTCCCCGGCCGGCCGACCGCCGGCCGGCGACGAGACCGTGCTCGACGCGCCCGACCACCGGCTGTCCCCCGCGCTGGTCGCGGCCGGCCGGGGCGAGTACGCCGGCGCGGCCGAGCTGCTGGCCGGCACGCGGGCCGCGGCCGAGTGGGAGATCCGCGACCGGTACGTCAGACGCCTGGCCGCCTTCGCCCGGTCGCGTCCCGAGTGGTTCGAGGAATGGCGCGCGGCCGCCCCCGAGGACCCCGACGCGCTGCTCCTCGGCGCCCAGCTGGCGGTGGACCGCGTCTGGCCCTCACCGGCCCGCGCCGAGCTGCTGCGCGAGGTGAGCCCGCTCATCACGGCGGCCGCCCGCGCCGACGACCGCGACCCGGTGCCCTGGCGGATCGCGCTGGACCACGCCCGGGGCTCCCGGGCCGGGCACCGGTACTTCGAGGAGCTGTGGGAGGCGGCGGTCCGGCGCGCCCCGCACCACTACGGCTGCCACGTGGCCGCGCTGCGCTACCTGGCCACCTTCTGGCACGGCTCGCACCGCGAGTGCTTCGACTTCGCCGACCGGGCCGCGCAGGACGCCCCGGCGGTCTCGCTCGTCCAGGCCCTGCCCGCCCGGGCGGCCCTCGGCTACCTCACCGACGGCTGCGGCCCCCAGGTGCCCCGGGCCCGGCTGGACGCGGCGGCCGACCGCGCCATCGTGCTCTCGGCCCGCTTCCCGGCGGCCGACCCGTGGCCCGCCGAGGTCCGCAACAAACTGCTGTACGTCCTGCTACGGCTGGACCGCTGGGCGGACGCCCGGGCGCAGCTGCGGCTGATCGGCCCGTACGCCACCTCCTTCCCGTGGGACCGGTTCTCCGAGGACCCGCTCGGCCACTTCCTGCGGCTGCGCGAACACCTGGAGACGGCGGGCCCGCTGCCCTCCCCGGCCGGGCTGCTGCCGCCGCCCGGGAACCCCCTCGGCGGGCACGGCGGACACGTCTGCTCCGCCGACCACTAGGCTGGGGCGCCGTGACCACCGCCCGTCTCCCGCTCTTTCCGCTGAACTCGGTGTTGTTCCCGGGGCTCGTGCTGCCGTTGAACGTCTTCGAGGAGCGTTATCGCGCCATGATGCGCGAGCTGCTCAAGACCCCCGAGGACGAGCCGCGCCGGTTCGCCGTCGTCGCCATCCGCGACGGCCACGAGGTGGCGCCGAGCGCCCCGGGCATGCCGGATCCGACGGCCCGGCCGGAACGCGGCCCGGCCGCGGGCTTCGGCCCCGATCCACTGAAGTCCTTCCACGCCGTGGGCTGTGTGGCGGACGCGGCGACCGTCCGGGAGCGGTCCGACGGCACGTTCGAGGTGCTGGCGACCGGTACGACCCGGGTGCGGCTGCTGTCCGTGGACGCCTCGGGGCCGTTCCTGACGGCCGAGCTGGAGGAGCTGCCGGAGGAGCCCGGCGACGAGGCCGGCGCGCTGGCCGAGGGCGTGCTGCGCTCCTTCCGGCAGTACCAGAAGCGCCTGGCGGGCGCCCGGGAGCGCTCCCTGTCCTCGGGGGCGGACCTGCCGGACGACCCGAGCGTGGTGTCGTACCTGGTGGCGGCGGCGATGGTGCACGACACGCCGACCAAGCAGCGGCTGCTGCAGGCCCCGGACACCGCCTCGCGCCTGCGCGACGAGCTGAAACTCCTTCGCGGGGAGACGGCCATCATCCGTAGCCTGCCGTCGTTGCCCGCGTCCGAGCTGACGCGGACGCCGACCAGCCTGAACTGAGGAAGAGCCGCGCATCCGATGGCGAAGAAGTCGAAGAAGCAGCAGCAGTCCGGGGGCACGCCGGCCACGGTGGCCCTGACGGCGGCCGGCGTGGACTTCACCGTCCACGCCTACGACCACGACCCCTCCCACCCGTCGTACGGCGAGGAGGCGGCCGAGGCGATGGGTGTCTCCCCCGACCGCGTCTTCAAGACCCTGGTGGCCGACGTGGACGGCTCGCTGGTGGTCGGCGTGGTCCCGGTGGCCGGCTCGCTGGACCTGAAGGCCCTGGCGGCGGCGGTCGGCGGCAAGCGGGCCGCCATGGCCGACCCGGCCCTCGCCGAACGCACCACGGGCTACGTCCGCGGCGGGATCTCCCCCCTGGGCCAGCGCAAGCGGCTCCCGACGGTCCTCGACGAGTCGGCGGCGCGGCACGGGACGATCTGCGTGTCGGCGGGCCGCCGGGGCCTGGAAGTGGAACTGTCCCCCACCACCCTCACCGAACTGACGGACGCGACCCTGGCCCCGATCGCCCGAACCTGACCCCCACCTCACCGACCGAGCCGACCGAGCACCGTCCCGTCGACCGAGACGGACCGAGACGGGGGGCACTCTCCCCACCCCCCGAGACGGGGGGACTCTCCCCACCCCCCGAGACGGGGGGCACTCTCCCCACCCACCGAGCCTGGGGCACCCTTCCCGCCGACCGAGTCGGGTGGCGGGTGGGCGAGGCGGGGTCCGGGGCGGAGCCCCGGCTACGGCACTGCGGCCCCGGCAGCCGGACCACACCGGCCGAACCCGGCACGGTGCCCTTCCCGCCGACCGAGTCGGGTGGCGGGTGGGCGAGGCGGGGTCCGGGGCGGAGCCCCGGCTACGGCACTGCGACCCCGGCAGCCGAACCACACCGGCGAACCCGCCAGCGCACCCGCCAGCGCACCCCGCCGACCCCTACCGCCCCTCCGCATACGGCGGCTCGGGATCCCGGGGACCGAACAGCGCCGTGAGCCCCAGGTGCACCAGCAGCCCCGCCAGCGGCCACGCCAGCAGCGCCCCCTTGGCGGACAGCTTCAGCGGCGCCGAGAAGGTCACACCCTTGCCCGCCGCCCGCGCGTGCGCGAGCACGTCCGACTCGGGTCCCAGCCAGACCCCCAGCCGCCAGGCCAGCACGGACCCGAGCAGCCCGCCCAGCCCCAGCGCCACCACGAGCGGCACACCGCCACGCCGTCGCAGCAGGAACACCACGACCGCGCTGACCAGCCCGAAGGCGAGCCCCAGCAGGATGAACGTACCGTCCACCCCGACCGCCTGCTCCCCCTCGGTGTCCTTGAGGTAGACGACCCAGCTCTTGTCGATCTCGTCACCGACGAGCGGCACACGCGGCGCCAGCCACCACCACAGCAGCCCCAGCAGCACCCCGCCGAGCGCCACCGCCACCGTGACCACGGCGGCCTCCCGCAGTTCCGTCCTCATGCCGGGGCCGTCCTGTTCGTATCCATCCCCGACGGGTGCCCCGGCAGGCGGCGGCGCCTGCCGGACCTGGTGCGCGGAGTCGTCGTGCGGCGGTGGAGTCAGCGGTGCGGTCACCCTGACATCGTGCCAGGCCGTGCCGTGCGCCGCGTCACCGGACGGCGGCCCTGCGGTACGCCCAGGTCGCCACGGCCAGCGAGACGACTCCGACACCCGCGCACACCCCCAGGTCGGCGAGGACGACGGCCCAGTCGGGGTGGGCCCCGAAGGTCCGCGCGTAGGCCTCCACGCCGTACGTCGACGGCAGGAGATCACGGGCCAGCCGGACGACGCCCGGCATCCGGTCGGCCGGCAGCACGCCCAGCAGCAGCGCCGCCGACATGCCGAGCTGTCCGAGCAGCGTGGCCAGCTCGGGGCGGGGCGCGAGCAGCCCGCAGGCGGCTCCGAGCCCGGCCAGCGCGGCCCCGGCGAGCGGCACGACGGCCAGCAGGATCCACAGGTTGGCCAGCGGCAGCCCGAACAGCACGCAGCCGAAGACGGCGGTCACCAAGGTCCCCGGCACGGTGAAGGAGGCGTACGCCGCCGCCGCGCCCAGCACCACGGCCGCCGGCGGCACCGGCAGCGTGGCGTAGTGGTCGAGTCCGCCGCTGGCCCGCAGCTGCCCGAAGTACTGCGACAGCAGGTTCAGCGCGACGTACGCGACGACCAGCACGGACGACCCGGCCACCACGGACTGGGCCTCACCGCCGCTGTCGACGACACCGCGCATCATCACGGTGATGCCGACGGACTGGAAGGTCGCCACGAACAGCAGCGGGATCCGGGCCACCCGGGCCCGGGACAGCTGCGCCCGGTAGACGGCCGCCAGCGACGGCCACAGCCGCGCGGGCGGCCCGAGCTCGGCCGCGCGGGACGCCGGCTCCGGTACGGCCCGGGCACCGCCCGGCAGGACCTCGGCGGGTACGACACTCACGACGAGCTGCTCCTCTTCCGTACGGCTCTCGCGCACACCCATACGCACTCCGCGGCCCGCGCGCTCATGCCCGCACCAGCCCCTGCCGGGCCGCCCCGCCCAGCGCCAGGTAGACGTCCTCCAGGCTGGGCGTGGCGAGCGTGAAGTCGTCCAGGGCGGCGAACGCGGCCCCGCCGGTCACCGTGGCGACGACGGCGCGGGCCTCCTCGGGAGCGAGCCGGAGCGTCCAGCGCCGGCCGGACTCCACGGCCCGCTCGCTCAACACGGCGACCTCGGGCACCTCCAGCGGCGCCCGGTCCCGCCACACCAGCTCGACCCGCACCTCTCCGGCGACCCGCGCCTTGAGGCCGGCGGGGGTGTCACAGGCGATGACCCGGCCCTGGTCGAGCACGGCGACCCGGTCCAGCACCGTCTCGGCCTCGATGACGTTGTGGGTGACCAGCAGCACGGTCGTACCGTGCTCGGCCCGCCGCCGGTCCACGGCCGCCCAGACCGCGCGCCGGGCCACCGGGTCCATGCCGGTGGTCGGCTCGTCCAGTACGAGCAGCGGCCGCCGGCCGACGAGGGCGGCGGCGAAACAGGCGAGCCGCCGCTGCCCGCCGGACAGCTTCTTCAGCACCCGCCCGGCGATGGGAGTGAGCCCGAGCTCCTCCAGCACGGCGTCCCGCTCGGCCCGCGCCCGCCGGACCTCCAGGCCGCGCAGGCGGCCGGTGGTCTCGGCGGCGAGGGAGACGGTCAGCTCGTCCAGGGCGGTGGACTCCTGGCCGAGGTAGGCGAGGATCCGGGCGGCCCGCTCGGGGTGCCGCACGATGTCGTGGCCGAGTATCTCGACGCTGCCGGTGTCCGGCCGCAGCAGCCCGGTGAGCTGCCGTACGAGCGTGGACTTGCCGGCGCCGTTCGGCCCGAGCAGTCCGAAGACCTCCCCGCGCCGCACGTCCAGCTCCACCCCGTCGGTGGCCCGCACCTCGGGGGTGCCCGGAGTGCCCCGCCGGCCCTTCACGGCCGGATACGTCTTGCCGAGCCCGCGCACGCGTACGACCTCGTCGTACCGAAGTGCCTGTCCCGCGCGCGTACTCACAAGGGACGAGACTACGGGGTCCGCGGCGTTTGCTCGCCTTCGGGGGCGGTTACGGGGGTTCAGTCGGCCGCGGGCGCGTGCTGCTCGGCGGCGGCCGGCACGTCGAACTCCCGCCAGAAGCCCGCCCGGATGGCGTAACGGTCGTGCTCGTCGATCTGGTCGTCCTTGTGCGCGAGCAGTCCGAACCGCGCCGCGTATCTCAGCAGCTCCCCGTCGATCCGGTGCGGGATGCGCGGGTACATCTGCGACAGCCGCTGGAGGTGGCTCTGGTCGCCGAGCCGGGACATCCAGCGGCGGGCGAAGACCTGACCCACCTCGTAGGGGTCGCCGCCGACCGTGGTGATGTCCTCCTCCCGGTCGGCCCACCGCTGCTCGGCGGTGGTGAGCTGGGCCAGCGTCGGCATGGAGGCGGCCTCGGGCGGCTCGGCGACGACGCCGGGCCGGTCGACCCAGCCCTTGTCGGAGGACCAGCGCAGGGTCGCGGTCGCCGGGTGCTGCGCGGGCTGGCTGCCGGGTGCGCGCAGTGCGGCCAGGTCCTTCGGGGTCGGCACGCCCTTGGCGGCGGGGGCCCGCTCCGGGGTGCCGTTCTCCGCCGCCGCGGCGGCGGGCCGGTGCGCGGGCTGCTCGGCGGTCCGCTCGGCCGCCGCGGCGAGCGCGGACTCGGGCAGCGGCGCGGAGAGGATCGCGGCGATCTCCGGGCGGGGCGCGGGCGGCGGGGCGCAGACGCCGGTCAGCTCCTTGGCGCGGACGGCCTGGGTGATCCAGGCCCGGTCCAGCACGCGCCGCTCGTCGGCCTCGGCGACCAGGTCCTCGGACTGGTTGTAGTCGCCGTCCGCGGCCTGGACGGCCCACAGGTGGACGGCGACGCCGTGCTCCTTGGCGGCCATCATGCCGGGCAGCAGATCGCCGTCGCCGGTGACGAGGACGACGTCGGAGCAGGCACGGTTGCGGGCCAGCTCGGTCAGCTCGGCGTGCATGGCGGCGTCGACGCCCTTCTGGGCCCAGCGTCCGTCACTGCGGGTGAGGGCGCCGAGGCGGACCGTGACCCGGGGCATGACGCGCAACCGGCGGTGTTCCGGCTGGGGGACCCGGTCGGGGGCGCCGTCGAACCAGTAGATGCGCAGCAGAGGGCGCTCCGTGTCGGATTCCGCGCGTTCCCGCAGGGCCTGGATCAGTGCGGTGTGATCGACGGTGATCCGGGACCGCGAGGGCTCGCCGGCGAGGAGGCTGGCGGCGGCTCCCAGCAGATACCCGGCGTCCACCAGGACGATGCAGCGGTCCACGCGACTCACCCTCTTCCCGGAAGGTTTTGCTTCGGACTTCCTTCGAGTCTGCCCGACTGCGCGGGGGTTAACGGCCCGAACTCGATCTTCGGCGTGGCGTTTGCGGGTGCGGCGCGCCCACCAACCCTGTCACACACGGTAATTATCCGACATGCGCCTGATGTCAGCCTATGTGAATCTGGTCCCGGCCCTGGCCCCTAGATCCCCCACAGGAGGCAGATCACCATGGCCAAGAACAAGAACCGCAAGCAGGCCGGCCCGCAGAACCGCGCGCAGCAGAACGAGCACGCGCAGCGTCCTCCGGCGGAAGAGCACGAGTCGCCGGTGTCGCACATCCAGGGCGGCCCCGCGGATGCCGCTCGCAAGAAGCAGAAGAGCTTCGGCCACAACTAAAGGGCAGTTGAAGCCCGGGCACATGGAAGGGGCGCACCCGTCACGGGTGCGCCCCTTCGCGCGGGCGTCATGGGTGCGCCCTTCGCGCGGGCGCGGGCGGCGGGGCTCAGCCGGCCAGGCAGGAGGGGCCGAGGAGCACCTTCAGGTCGCCGAAGAGCGCGGGGTCGGGCTTGACCCGGTGCCGGTCCAGGCGCAGGACGGTGGTCTTGCGCGGGCCCTGGAGCCTGATCCGCACCTCGCTGTCGCCCTTGTGGTGGCTGAGGATCTCGCCGAGACGGCTGACCATCGGCGGGGTGACCTTCACGGCCGGGATGGTGAGCACCACGGGCGCGTTGGTGCCCGCGTTGGACAGGTCCGGGACCATCAGTTCCATGGCGACCAGCCGGGGCACGTCCTCCCGCTTGTCGAGCCGGCCCTTGACGAACACCACGGCGTCCTCGACCAGTTGGGTCGACACCAGCTGGTAGGTGGCCGGGAAGAACATGCACTCGATGGAGCCCGCCAGGTCCTCCACGGTGGCGATCGCCCAGGCGTTGCCCTGCTTGGTCATCTTGCGCTGCAGGCCGGAGATGATGCCGCCGATCGTGACGACCGCGCCGTCGGCGTGCTCACCGCCGGTGAGCTGGGCGATGCCCGCGTCGGCCTTGTCGGACAGTACGTGCTCCAGGCCGAAGAGCGGGTGGTCGGAGACGTACAGACCGAGCATCTCCCGCTCCTGGGCGAGCAGGTAGGTCTTGTCCCACTCGTCGTCGGTGAACTGCACGTCGAGTCCGAAGCCGGGCTCGCTGCTGGTCTCCTCGCCCATGCCGCCGAAGAGGTCGAACTGTCCCTCGGCCTCCTTGCGCTTGACCGCGACCACGTTGTCGATCATCGGCTCGTACTGCGCCATGAGGCCCTTGCGGGTGTGGCCCATCGAGTCGAAGGCGCCGGCCTTGATCAGCGATTCCGTGGTGCGCTTGTTGCAGACCACCGCCTCGACCTTGTCGAGGTAGTCGGGGAAGGAGGTGTACTTCCCCTTGGCCTTGCGGCACTTGATGATCGACTCGACCACGTTGGTGCCGACGTTGCGGACGGCGGAGAGGCCGAAGAGGATCACGTCGTCGCCCTGGGCGGCGAAGTTCGACTCCGACTCGTTCACGTTCGGCGGGAGCACCCGGATGCCCATGCGGCGGCACTCGTTGAGGTAGACCGCCGACTTGTCCTTGTCGTCCTTGACGGAGGTCAGCAGGGCGGCCATGTACTCGGCGGGGTGGTTCGCCTTCAGGTAGGCCGTCCAGTAGGACACCAGGCCGTACGCGGCCGAGTGCGCCTTGTTGAACGCGTAGCCGGCGAAGGGGACCAGCACGTCCCACAGCGCCTGGATCGCCTCGTCGCTGTAGCCGTTCTTGCGGGCGCCGGCCTGGAAGATGACGAAGTTCTTCTCCAGCTCCTCCGGCTTCTTCTTGCCCATCACGCGGCGGAGGATGTCGGCCTCGCCGAGCGAGTAGCCGGCGATGATCTGGGCGGCCTTCTGCACCTGCTCCTGGTAGACGATCAGGCCGTAGGTGACGTCCAGTACCTCCTTGAGCGGCGCCTCCAGCTCGGGGTGGATCGGCGTGATCTCCTGCTGCCCGTTCTTGCGCAGCGCGTAGTTCGTGTGGGAGTTCATGCCCATCGGGCCCGGGCGGTACAGGGCCGACACGGCGGAGATGTCTTCGAAGTTGTCCGGCTTCATCAGGCGCAGCAGCGAGCGCATGGGGCCGCCGTCGAACTGGAAGACGCCGAGGGTGTCGCCCCGCTGGAGCAGCTCGAAGGTCGTGGGGTCGTCGAGCGGCAGGCCCAGGAGATCGATGTCGATCCCCTTGTTGGCCTTCACCATCTTGACGGCGTCGTCCATGATCGTGAGGTTGCGCAGGCCCAGGAAGTCCATCTTCAGCAGGCCGAGCGACTCACAGCTCGGGTAGTCCCACTGGGTGATCGTCACGCCGTCGGTGTGCCTGACCCACACCGGGACGTGCTCGGTGATGGTCTCGCTGGACATGATCACGCCGGCCGCGTGCACACCCATCTGCCGGACCAGGCCCTCCACGCCGCGCGCGGTGTCGATGACCTTCTTCACGTCCGGTTCGTTCTCGTACATCCCGCGGACCTCGCCGGCCTCGCTGTAGCGCGGGTGGCTGGGGTCGGTGATGCCGGACAGCGGGATGCCCTTGCCGAGGACGTCGGCGGGCATGGCCTTGGTGATGCGGTCGCCCATCGCGTACGGGTAGCCCAGCACGCGCGCGGAGTCCTTGATCGCGTTCTTGGCCTTGATGGTGCCGTAGGTGCCGATCATGGCGACCTTGTCGGCGCCGTACTTCTCGGTGACGTACCGGATCACCTCCACGCGCCGGCGCTCGTCGAAGTCGATGTCGACATCGGGCATCGAGATGCGCTCGGGGTTGAGGAACCGCTCGAAGATCAGGCCGTGCGGGATGGGGTCGAGGTCGGTGATGCCCATGGCGTAGGCGACGATCGAGCCGGCCGCGGAGCCACGGCCGGGGCCGACCGCGATGCCCTGCTTCTTGGCCCACATGATGAAGTCGGCGACGACGAGGAAGTAGCCGGGGAAGCCCATCGAGATGATGGTGTCCATCTCGTAGTCGGCCTGCTTCTGGCGGTCCTCGGGGATGCCGTCCGGGTAGCGGCGCTCCATGCCGCGGCGGACCTCCTCCTTGAACCAGGTGACCTCGGTGTAGCCCTCGGGGATGTCGAACTTGGGCATGAGGTCGCGCTTCTCGAACATGCCCGTGGTGTCGACCATCTCGGCGACGAGCAGCGTGTTGGCGCAGCCCTCCTGCCAGGCGTCCGAGGAGTCGATGGCGTACATCTCGTCCGTGGACTTCAGGTAGTAGCCGGTGCCGTCGAACTTGAAGCGGTCCGGGTCGGAGAGGTTCTTGCCGGTCTGGATGCACAGCAGGGCGTCGTGGGCGCCCGCCTCGTGCGCGTACGTGTAGTGCGAGTCGTTGGTGACCAGCGGGGGGATGCCGAGCTTCCTGCCGATCTCCAGCAGGCCGTCACGGACCCGGCGCTCGATCTCGATGCCGTGGTCCATCAGCTCCAGGAAGTACCGGTCCTTGCCGAAGATGTCCTGGTAGTCGGCGGCGGCCTTGAGGGCCTCGTCGAAGTGGCCGAGGCGCAGCCGGGTCTGCACCTCGCCGGAGGGGCAGCCGGTGGAGGCGACGATGCCCTCGGACCACTGGGCGATGGTCTCCTTGTCCATCCGGGGCCACTTCTGCAGCCAGCCCTCGGCGTAGGCGTCGGAGGAGAGGCGGAAGAGGTTGTGCAGGCCGGTCCGGTTCACCGCCCACATCGTCTTGTGCGTATAACCGCCCGAACCGGAGATGTCGTCCCGCTTCTGGTGCGGCTGGCCCCAGAGGATCTTGCGCTTGTTGCGCCGGGACTCGGGGGCGACGTACGCCTCGATCCCGATGATCGGGGTGATTCCGGCTTTCTTCGCGGAATGGAAGAAATCGTAGGCCCCGTGCAGGTTGCCGTGGTCGGACATGGCGATGTGCGTCATGCCCATCTCGTTGCACGCGTTGAACATGTCCTTGAGCCGCGCGGCACCGTCCAGCAGCGAGTACTGGGTGTGGACGTGCAGGTGCGTGAAGGGCGGCTTCGACACGGTTTGGCCTCCAACGGAAACACTCGGCGACGGGTGGCGGACGGTTCTGGGGTCAGCGTCGAAGTCTATGCCTCACGACCGACACCCGAGGCGGACACCGCCTCGACGCGGGTGGTGGTCGGGTGACGGGTGGGCACTCCGGCGTACCTTCGTGCGTTGGAAACGGCAGAAACGCTGTCGTACAGGCAATGCACCAGGAGGCACCCCGCGATGTCGGTCCCCCAGCTCGACGAGGAGCAGCGCGGCGAGGAGATCCTCGCCGTCTTCGACACCGCCTTCGGCCGGCTCCTGGCCGCCGACCCGGCCGCGTTCCGGGTGAAATTCCGGAAGATGGCGGCCTCGGCGTTCGCGTTCTACCGGGGCACGGCGTGCCTCTTCTACCACGACCTCGACGCCGAGAAGCGCGGCGGGCCGTACCTGGACGAGCGCACCTCGCGCGTGTGGATCCACGGCGACCTGCACGCGGAGAACTTCGGCACGTACATGGACTCGAACGGCCGGCTGGTCTTCAACGTCAACGACTTCGACGAGGCCTACGTGGGCCCCTTCACCTGGGACCTGAAGCGCTTCTCCGCCTCCGTCGCGCTCATCGGGTACGCGAAGGCGCTCAGCGACGCGCAGATCACCGAGCTGGTGACGGTCTACGCCGCCGCCTACCGCGAGCGCATCCGGGCCCTGGCCACGGGCGCCAAGCGGGACGAGGTGCCGCCGTTCACGCTGGACAGCGCGCAGGGTCCGCTGCTGGACGCGCTGCGTGACGCCCGCTCGCTGACCCGTTTCGGGCTGCTGGAGTCGATGACCGAGATCCGCGACTTCGAGCGCCGCTTCGCCCCGGGCGGCGGCTCCATCGAGCTGGACGCGGCCACCCGGTACAAGGTCCTGGCGGCCTTCGACGGCTACCTGGAGACGCTGCCGGACTCCTCCCTGGCCCGCCCCGACTCCTACCGGGTGAAGGACGTCGTGGGCCGCCGGGGCATCGGCATCGGCTCGGCGGGCCTGCCGTCGTACAACATCCTCCTGGAGGGCCACAGCGACGCCCTGGAGAACGATGTCGTGATCTACATCAAGCAGGCCCAGACGCCGGCCGTCTCCCGGCACATCACGGATCCGGCCATCGCGGAGTACTTCCGGCACGAGGGCCACCGCACGGTGATCTCCCAGCGGGCCCTCCAGGCGCACGCCGACCCGTGGCTCGGCTGGACCGAGCTGGACGGCGCCGGCCAGCTGGTCGCCGAGGTCTCGCCGTACGCCGTGGACCTGGACTGGGAGGACATCGACGACCCGGAGGAGATCGCGGCCGTCGTCGCCGACCTCGGCCGGGCCACGGCCGCGATGCACGCGGCGGCGGACGACACCTCCGGCGAGTCCCTGGTGCCGTTCTCCACCGAGCGGGCCATCGACGCGGCCCTCGCGGCCGACGAGGAGAACTTCGCGCCCCTGCTGGTGGACTTCGCGCACGCCTACGGCGCACGCGCGCGTGCCGACCACCAGATCTTCGTCGACCTGTTCCGCAACGGCCGGATTCCGGGGCTGTAGCCGCCGCGGATTCACAGGCACTCTTTAGGGGTCTCTTACCCGCGGACGTGACACACTCTTCTCTCGCCATGGACATATCCGGGACCCAGCTCAGAGCCGTGCGCGCGGCGCTGTTCACGGCCTTCGTCGTGACGCTCAGCACCGCGTCGCACGTGCTGCTGTCCCGTGCTCCGCTGCCGCTGGCGACCGTGGGCGCGGTCGCCGCCGGGGTGTTCGTCACCGCGTACGCGCTGGCGGGCCGCGAGCGTGGCCTCGGCCGGATCGCGGCCCTGCTGATCCCGCTGGAGCTGGCCGCCGACACGGTGTTCACCACCGGCCAGCACGCCTGTTACGGCCGGGCGGGCGGCCCGGTCGCCGGTCCGCTGCGCGCGGTGGGCCTGGACGTGCTGTGCGAGGGCCGGGTGGGCACGCCGCTGACCCGGGTCACCGGTGGCACCGGCCACGCCGGGGCGCTGTTCTCCGACGCCGGCCCGGCCGCCGCCTGGCTGCTGCTCGCCGCGCACATCGGTGTGGGGCTGCTCGCCGCCGCCTGGCTGCGCCGGGGCGAGCGGGCGCTGGCCCAGCTGCTGCGCGCGGTCGCCGCGGCCACCTTCCGGCCGCTGCTGCTGGCGGTGGCCGCGGTCACCGCGGGCCCGGCCCGGGTCCGCCGGCTGCCCCGCCCGGTGCCGCGCCGCGCCGCCGCCCGCGACCGGCTCCTCGCGCACTCCCTGGGACGGCGTGGACCGCCGTGCTCCCCCGCCGCCGCCCTCGGCTGAGCGACGACCGCTCGTCCGCGGCGACGGCACCCGAGCACGATCAGTCCCCCACACGTATCCCGCGTACGACGTGTGCGCGTCCCACATGGAGATCACCAATATGAGCAAGCGGAACAGCCAGGCGGCGAAGACGGCGGCCCGGGAGCGGCTGCGCCAGGAGCGCGAGCGGCAGGCCAAGCGCGACAAGGCCAAGCGCCAGCTCATCGTGGCCGCCTCGGTGGTGGGCGTCCTGGCCGCGGCCGGCGGCATCGGCTACGCCGTCGTCCAGAACAACAAGCCCGCCTACTGGGAAGCCGCGAAGGACGACAAGCTCGTCAAGCCGGCCAACACCACGGGCAAGAACGGCACCACGATCGTCCTCGGCAAGAGCAGCGCCGAGAAGACCCTGGTCATGTACGAGGACCCGCGCTGCCCGGTCTGCGCGACGTTCGAGCAGGTGGTCGGCCCGACGGTGAAGAAGGACCTGGACGCCGGCAAGTTCAAGATGCAGTACGTCGGCGCCACCTTCCTCGACAGGAACCTGACCGGCGAGGGCTCCAAGAACGCCCTGAGCGCCCTGGGCGCCGCGCTCGACGTCAGCCCCGAGGCGTTCCTCGAGTACAAGGCCGCGATGTACACGAAGAAGTGGCACCCCGAGGAGACCACCGACAAGTTCAAGGACGACGCCTACCTGATCGAGATCGCCGACACGGTCCCGGCCCTGAAGGGCAACGCGGCCTTCCGGAAGGCCGTGAAGAACGGCACCTACGACCGGTGGGCGCTGGAGGAGTCCAAGGTCTTCGACAAGGACGGCATCGAGGGCACCCCGACCCTGAAGATGGGCGGCAAGACCCTGACGGGCTCCGACGGCAAGAACGCGCCGATGACGGTCGCCGAGTACAAGACCGCGCTGGAGGCGGCCCTGAAGGGCTGAGCCGGCCCGGCTGGGCCCGCACGGCTGAGTCCGCACGGCTGAGTCCGCACGGCTGGGCCCGCACGGCTGAGCAGGCCCTCGGAGGTCGGTCCGGCCCTCGGGGCCGGGCCGACTTACCAGGACCGACCTGCCCTTTCGGGGCTCAGCCGACTTTTCGCCGAACAGCGGGCGAACTTTTGCGAGTTCGCCCGCTTGGCGTGTACCGATCAGTAACCTGATCGTCCGTGACCAGTCGAAACAGATCGTCCGAGGCCGTCCGCGGCCTCGACTCGCTTTCGCCCCGCCGCCGTACGGTCGTCAAGGCCGCTGCGGCGACCGCTGTCCTGGCCGGCCCGCTGGCCGCCGCCCTGCCGGCCCGCGCCGCCACGGACGCCCCCGCCTTCCTGCACGGGGTCGCCTCCGGTGACCCGCTGCCCGACGGCGTGCTGCTGTGGACCCGGGTGACCCCCGTCCCGGAGGCGATACCCGGCTCCGGGGCCGGCCCGGACACCGAGGTCAGCTGGGTCGTCGCCCGCGACAAGGCGCTGACGGACATCGTCGCCAGGGGCTCCACCACCGCGACGGCCGCCTCCGACCACACCGTGAAGGCCGACGTCCGCGGCCTCCGGCCGGCCACCGACTACTGGTTCCGCTTCTCCGCCGGCGGCACCGACTCCCCGGTGGCGCGCACCCGCACCGCGCCGGCGGCGGACGCGGAGGTGTCCTCACTGCGCTTCGGCGTGGTGTCCTGCGCCAACTGGGAGGCCGGCTACTTCTCGGCCTACCGCCACCTCGCGGCGCGCAACGACCTGGACGCCTGGCTGCATCTCGGCGACTACATCTACGAGTACGCGTCCGGCGAGTACGGCACCCGGGGCAAGGCCGTCCGCCCGCACGCGCCGGCCAACGAGATCCTCACCCTCGCCGACTACCGGATCCGGCACGCGAAGTACAAGACCGACCCCGACCTCCAGGCCCTGCACCTGAAGGCGCCCGTCGTCGCCATCTGGGACGACCACGAGTTCGCCGACAACGCCTGGTCGGGCGGCGCGGTCAACCACACCGAGGGTGCCGAGGGCGCCTGGGCGACCCGTCAGGCCGCCGCCAAGCAGGCCTACTTCGAGTGGATGCCGGTCCGCCCGGCCGTCGCCGGCACCACCTACCGGCGCCTGCGCTTCGGCAAGCTCGCCGACCTGTCCCTGCTGGACCTGCGCTCCTTCCGCTCCCAGCAGGCGGCCACGGCGAGCGGCTCGGTGGACGACCCGGACCGCACCCTCACCGGCCGCGTCCAGCTCGACTGGCTGAAGGCCGGCCTGAAGGCGTCCGACACCAGGTGGCGGCTGGTCGGCAACTCGGTGATGATCTCGCCGTTCTCCTTCGGCTCGCTCTCCGCCGACCTGTTCAAGCCGCTCGCCAAGCTGCTCGGCCTGCCGCAGGAGGGCATCGCCGCCAACACCGACCAGTGGGACGGTTACACCGACGACCGCCGCGAGCTCCTGGCCCACCTGCGCTCCAACGGCATCGGCAACACCGTCTTCCTGACCGGTGACATCCACATGGCGTGGGCCAACGACGTGCCGGTGGACGCGGGCACCTACCCGCTGTCGGCGTCGGCGGCCACCGAGTTCGTGGTGACCTCGGTGACCTCCGACAACCTGGACGACATCGTGAAGGTGCCCGAGGGCACGGTCTCCGCGGTCGCCTCGCCGGTCATCAAGGCCGCCAACCGGCACGTCCACTGGGTGGACACCGACCGGCACGGCTACGGCGTGCTGGACATCACCGCCGACCGCGCGCAGATGGACTACTACGTCCTGTCCGACCGCACCGACGCGAACGCCACCTCCACGTGGGCCCGTTCCTACCGCACCCGCAGCGGCACGCAGAAGGTCGAGCGGACCTACGACCCGGTGTAGCCGTTCAGCGCAGGCCGTCGAGGAAGCCGAGCGCCACCCGCCAGGTGGCCTCGGCCGCCTCGGCGTCGTAGTCCGGCAGCCCGGGGTCGGTGTAGAGGTGACCCGCCCCGGCGTACCGGTAGACCTCCACGTCGGCGCCCACCCGGCCCATCCTCAGGTACCAGGCGCTCAGCCAGTCGTCCGTCTCGAACGGGTCCGGCTCGGCCACGTGCAGCTGCACCGGCAGCTCGTCCACCTGCGCCGTCGGCGCGATGTCCGACGTGCCGTGCAGGAGCAGCAGCCCGCGCGCCTTGTCGTCGCCGAGGGCCAGGGTCTGCGCGACGGAGGCGCCGAGGGAGAACCCGGCGTACACCAGCCCCCGGTCCGAGTACGGCGCCGCCGCCAGCACCGCGCGCTTCAGCAGCTCCTCCTTGCCGATCCGCTCCTTGAACTCCATGCCCTCCTCGACCGTGTCGAACGTGCGCCCGTCGAAGAGGTCCGGCGTCCACACCTCGTGGCCCGCCGCGCGCAGCCGGTCCGCGGCCTCGCGGACCGCGGGCCTGAGCCCGTAGGTCGAGTGGAAAAGCATGATGTTCATGAGGCCATGGTGCCAGCCGGGACCACCCGAGCCGCACCGCGCCCGTACCCACGGGCGTGCGGAAGTCACATGTTCATGGTCCGGCGAAGCCGGTTAGGTTCGGAGGCATGGAGACCGTACTCCGCCCCGTGACCGTCATCGGCGCCGCCGTGGTCCTGACCGTTCTCATCGGCTGGGCCACGGACGTGCTGCTGCGCAAGGCCGACCAGCGCCACAGCGAGACACCGCTGTGGGACCTGCTGCGCCGTGGCCGCGTCCCCTACCAGATGGTGCTGTGCGCGGCCCTGCTCAGAGGCTCCTACGACGAGGCCGAGCTGCTGGAGGAACACCGGACCGGCATCGGGCGGACGCTGACCCTGGTGCTGATCGGGGCGGCGGCCTGGCTGGTGATCCGGATCGCGGCCGCCGTGGTCGAGACGTCGTACAGCCGCTACGCGCGCGCCCACCACGACCCCGCCCGGGTCCGGCGGGTGCGCACCCAGGTGACGCTGATCATGCGGGTGGTGGCGGCGATCGTCGGGGTGGTGGCCGTGGCCGCCATGCTGCTGACCTTCCCGGCGATGCGCGCGGCCGGAGCCTCCCTGCTGGCCTCCGCCGGGGTCCTCGGCATCGTCGCCGGTGTCGCGGCCCAGTCCACTCTGTCGAACATGTTCGCCGGGCTGCAGATCGCCTTCGGGGACATGGTCCGGATCGGCGACACGGTGGTCGTGGACGGCGAGTGGGGCACCGTGGAGGAGATCACCCTGACCTTCCTGACGGTACGCACCTGGGACGAGCGCCGGATCACCATGCCGGTGTCGTACTTCACCTCCAAGCCCTTCGAGAACTGGTCCCGGGGCACCCCGCAGATGACCGGGATCGTCTACTGGCACCTCGATCACAGCGCGCCCGTCGAGGCGATGCGCGAGAAGCTGCGGGACATCCTGCGCGAGTGCCCGGCCTGGGACGGCCGCGCCTGCTCCCTGCAGGTGACGGACACCACGCCGAACACCATCCAGGTGCGCGCGCTGGTGACGGCGAAGGACGCCGACGACATCTGGACCGTGCGGGTCGCGGTCCGCGAGCAGATGATCGCCTGGCTCTGCGCGGAGCACCCCTCCGCGCTGCCCCGGGTGAACACCGCGGACGCGGTGCTCCCGCCGCACCACATCCCCTCCCAGGACGGCGCGGCCCTGCGCCGGGCCTACGAATTCCCGCGGGCCGGCCGCGGCTGACCGGACGGCCCGCCCACCACGGCCCGACCGCGCCCGGCGCGGTCGGGCCCGGCGCGGTGGGACTCGGCGCGGTGGGACTCGGCGCGGTGGGACTCGGCGTGGTGGGACTCGGCGTGGTGGGGGCGGCGCCGCAGCCCGGCGCGGCCCGTGACCGCCTCCCGGGCGCGCCGGGGCCGGCCGCTCACCGCAGGCTGCGCACGTCGAGGTGGCGCAGCACCCGGTCCACGATCTCCGGGTCCGCTCCGGGCTCGCTCCGCGCCGCCAGCACCTCGTGCCGGGCGGCGCTCAGCATCTCGTTCTGGATGCGCCGCACCCGCTTGAGCCGCTTGGCCCGCTGGTGCTGCGCCTCCCGCCGCTCGTCCTCCCCCATGTCCGGGCTGATCCGGATGCCGATGTCGAAGGCGCGCCGCAGCATCTGCTCCGACAGGTCCTCGGGCAGGTCCTCCACCTGCTCGATCTCCCGCAGCCTGCGCTTGGCCGCCTTCGCCGCCCGCACCGCCAGCTCCTTCTCGAACTCCTTCTCCCGCTCGGAGTCCGACCGCACGCCCAGCCGCCGCACCAGCCAGGGCAGCGTGAGCCCCTGCACCACCAGTGTGGCGATGATCACACCGAACGCGATGAAGATCATCTCGTCCCGGTCGGGGAACGCGGACCCGTCCTCCGTCCTGAGCGGCACGGCCAGCGCCAGCGCCACCGAGGCGACCCCGCGCATCCCGGACCACCACATCACGACGGTCTCCCGCCAGCTCACCGGGATGTCCTCGTCGTAGTCCCGGCCGGCGTGCAGCCGCTTGGTCAGCCAGGTCGCCGGCAGCAGCCACAGCAGCCGTACGACGACCACCACGCCCACCACGGCGGCGGCCCAGCCGAGCATCTCGCCCCAGCGGCCCTGGGCCGTGCGGATCGCGTTGTGCAGCTCCAGACCGATCAGCCCGAAGGCGACACCCGTGACGAGGGTGTCGATGATGTCCCAGAAGGTGTGCCCGGCCAGCCGGGTCATCACGTCGTCGGCGTCGGTGGCGTACTCGGCGAGGAAGAGGGCCGTGGTGAGCACGGCGAGCACCCCGGAGCCCTGCAGCTGCTCGGCGAGGACGTAGGAGGCGTACGGCACCAGCAGGGTCATGCCGATCTGCAGGGTCGGGTCGCCCAGCAGGTCCATCAGCCTGTTCGCGCCCCAGCCCAGCACCAGGCCCACGACCACCGCTACGACGGCGGACAGCACCAGGTCCACCCCGGCCCGCCAGGCCGAGAAGGTGCCGCTCACGGCGGCGCCGATCGCCACGTGGTACAGCACGATGGCCGTGACGTCGTTGAAGAGCCCCTCGCCCTCCAGTATCGACACCAGGCGGCGCGGCAGTCCGAGCCGGCCGGCGACGCTGGTCGCGGCGACCGGATCGGGCGGCGCGATCAGGGCGCCGAGCGCGATGGCGGCGGCGATCGGCAGCCCGGGCACGATCGCGTGGGCGACGAGCGCCACACAGACCGTCGTCACGAACACCAGGGCCACGGCCAGCAGGAAGATCGGGCGCACGTTGGCCGCGAACTGCCGCCAGGAGGTCCGGCGTACGGCGGCGTAGAGCAGCGGCGGCAGCAGCGCGGGCAGGATCAGATCCGGTGGGATGTCCACGTTCGGCACGAACTCGGCCACGGCCAGGGCCCCGCCGAACAGGGTCATGAGCACCGGTGCCGGCACCCCGAACCGGTCTCCCACCGGGACGCTCACCAAGGCCCCGAGCAGCAGGAGGAACAACAGAGCCAACTGATCCACGGACGGCACTCCGGGGCTCGACGATCACAGGGCAGGTCTCCAGCCTGCCACGACGCCCACGCTCCGGCCGTCCCGAGGTACCGCCGACCGCACCGGTCCGACAGCGAACCGCCGGCCGCGGGGCCTGCGGGACGGCCCCGGCACGACGTGGCCGGCCACCGGCACGCCGGTGCGGGGCCGGCGTGGACCCGTCGGCTACAGGGAGCGGCGCATCGCCCGGTGCGGTATGCCGGCGTCCGGGAACTCGGGGCCGTAGGCCGTGTAGCCGAGGCGCTCGTAGAAGCCCAGGGCGTGGGTCTGCGCGTGCAGGTCCACCGCCGACAGACCACGCGCCCGTGCCGCCTCCTCGATGGCGCGCACCAGGGCCGCGCCGACGCCGATTCCGCGTGCCTCACGGGTGACGGCGAGCCGGCCCAGCGAGCCCACCACCGGGTCCCCGCCGGTCTTGCCGGCCGCCGCCGCGCCGTGCAGCAGCCGTCCGGTGCCGAGCGGCACCCCGTCCTCGCGGACGGCGAGGACATGCACGGCCACGGCGTCGTAGGCGTCGTACTCGATGTCCTCGGCGACGCCCTGTTCACCCACGAAGACCTCCTTGCGGACCGCGAAGCACGCTTCGCGGTCGGCGGGGTCCTCGGCGACGCGGACGGTGTACGGCAGGCTCACGCGTACGTCTCCTCCCGGACCTGGTCGAGGGCCTGCTGGAGGTCCTCGGGGTAGTCGCTGGCGAACTCCACCCAGCCGCCGTCACCGGGGTGCTCGAAACCGAGGCGCACGGCGTGCAGCCACTGGCGGGTCAGGCGCAGCCGCTTGGCGAGGGTCGGGTCGGCGCCGTAGGTGAGGTCGCCGACGCACGGATGGCGGTGGGCGGCCATGTGGACGCGGATCTGGTGCGTACGGCCCGTCTCCAGCTTCACGTCCAGCAGGGAGGCGGCACGGAACGCCTCGATGAGGTCGTAGTGGGTCACGGACGGCTTGCCCTCGGCCGTGACCGCCCACTTGTAGTCGTGGTTCGGGTGGCGGCCGATCGGGGCGTCGATGGTGCCGCTGGTCGGGTCCGGGTGACCCTGGACCAGGGTGTGGTAGCGCTTGTCGACCGTGCGCTCCTTGAACTGGCGCTTGAGCGACGTGTACGCGTACTCGGACTTGGCGACCACCATCAGGCCGGAGGTGCCGACGTCCAGGCGGTGCACGATGCCCTGGCGCTCGGCGGCGCCGGAGGTGGAGATCCGGTACCCGGCGGCGGCGAGACCGCCGATGACGGTCGGGCCGGACCAGCCCGGCGACGGGTGCGCGGCCACGCCGACCGGCTTGACGATCACGACCACGTCGTCGTCGTCGTGCACGATCTCCATGCCCTCGACCGGCTCGGCGACCACCTGGACCGGCGCGGGCGCCTGCGGCATCTCGACCTCGAGCCAGGCGCCGCCGCGCACCCGCTCGGACTTGCCGACCACCGCGCCGTCGACCTGGACCTTGCCGGCCGCGGCCAGCTCCGCCGCCTTGGTGCGGGAGAAGCCGAACATGCGGGAGATGGCGGCGTCGACGCGCTCGCCCTCCAGGCCGTCGGGCACGGGCAGGGTACGGATCTCGGGAATCGTGCTCACCCGTCGAGTATGCCGGACGGGCCGGACGGCCCCGCACGGGCCTGTGGACGACTCCCACCGGGAGACGCCCCGCCTCAGTCCTTGTGGACGGTGCCGTCCGGGTCCAGGCCGCGGAAGGACAGCAGCACGATCAGGATGCCGCCGCACACGATCGCCGAGTCGGCGAGGTTGAAGACCGCGAAGCCCTTGGGCGCGATGAAGTCCACCACCTCGCCCTCGAAGACGCCCGGCGACCGGAAGATCCGGTCGGTGAGGTTGCCGAGCGCGCCGCCGAGCAGCAGGCCGAGCGCGACCGCCCACGGGAAGCTGTGGAGCTTGCGGGCCAGGCGGATGATGACCACGATCACGGCCGCGGCGATCAGCGTGAAGATGATCGTGAAGGCCGCGCCGAAGCCGAAGGCGGCGCCGGGGTTGCGGATGGCGTGCAGCTCCAGCAGGTCCCCGACGACCTGGATCGGCGCGTGGCCCTCCAGCCGGGAGACCACCAGCATCTTGCTGATCAGGTCGACGGCGTACGCGAACGCGGCCACCGCGAAGAGCACGGCGATCCGGCGCCCTCGGCCGGTCCGCCGCGGCGCCGGGGCCTGGCGCTCCCCCGCGTCGGCCGCCGCCGGCCGCTCGCCGCCGTCGTCCGGGGTGTCCGGCGTACCGATGATCCGCTCCGCCTCTGCCACGTGAGTCCCTCGATTTAGGTGCCTGACTGGGGACGAGACTACGGCACGCCCCGAGGCCCCCTCACGCTCAGGAGCGGCGTTCCTGCTTCTGCTTGCACTCCACGCACAGCGTGGCCCGCGGGAACGCCTGCATACGGGCCTTTCCGATGGGCTTGCCGCAGTTCTCGCACAGGCCGTAGGTGCCGGCGTCCAGCCGCTCCAGGGCGCGCTCGGTCTGGATCAGCATCTCGCGCGCGTTGGCGGCCAGCGCCAGTTCGTGCTCGCGCGTGATGTTCTTGGTGCCGGTGTCGGCCTGGTCGTCGCCGGCGCCGTCCCCGGAGTCGCGCATCAGGCCGACGAGGGACGCCTCGGACGAGCTGATCTCCTCCTGGAGCCGCTCCGTCTCGGACTGGAGCTCCGCACGGGCCTCGGCGACCTCCGCCGGGGTCCAGGGGTCCTCGCCGGGGCGCACCGCCAGCTCGCCGGGCTCCACCGCGGCGACCCGCGCCTTGGGAACGGCGGTCTGGGCCGCCGCGGCCGTGCCAGGAGTCTTCTTCGCAACCACCGTCGTGGCTCCCGTCTGCTTGGCGGCCCGCGCCGCGCCCGCTTTCTTGGCCGTACTCTTGTCGGCCGCCTCCCTCACCGCGGCCTTCCCGGCAGCGGCCTTCACGGTGGCGGTCTTCTCGCCGACGGCCTTCTCCTTCGCGGCCGTCTCCTTCGTGACCGTCTTCCCGGCAGCCGTCTCCTTCGCGACCGCCTTCCTGGCGGCCGTCTTCTCCGTGACCGCCGTCCGGGCAGCCGCCTTCTTCGTGACCGCCTTCTTCGCGGCGCTCTTTTTCGCGGCGCTCTTCTCAGCGACCGCCTTCTTCGCGGCGGTCTCCTTGGCCGCCCCCTTGACGGCCGTCTTCCCGGTCGCCGATGTCTTGACCGCCGTCCTGCCGGCGACCGGCTTCCCGACCGCCTGCTTGCCGTCGGCCGCCTTCCCTTCGGCCGCCTTCCCTTCGGCCGTGTTGTTCACAGCCGTCTTGCCGACGACCGTCTTTCCGGCGGCCGTCTTCCTGGCGGCCGTCTTGCCCGGGGCCGCCTTCTTGGCGGCAGGCCGCGCACCGGTCTTCCCGGTCGCCGGCTGCTGTACGGCGGTCTTCTTCGCCACCATGGCCGCGACCCCTTCACATATTGTGATCATGTTCGCGAATCGTGCTGGGACGATAAATCGACTTGAGTCCCGCGGCAACGGGGCGCACCGCCCGATTCGCCCGCCCGCACCCCCCGAGCCACGGGCCTGCATCCGTTGTGCCCCGCTCCCCGCCGGGTAATCCGCCGGGCCGGGCGGCCACGCACCCGGGCGCGCGCCCCCTCGCCATTCGGGTCATCCGCCCCGGTCGCGCGGCGAGCGCCCCCGCCGCGCGAAACCGGTCCGCCCCCGCCACGCAGAACCGGTCCGCCCCGCCGCGCCGAAAACCGGTCCGCCGCTGTCCGCGCGGCGCCGTACACTGGGCGGAGCGAAAAGCGTGGATGGGGACGAGTAGCGGCGTACGCAGCCCAGAGCGACCCGGGGACGGTGGGAGCCCGGGGGCGAGCGCGACGTGAAGATCACCCCGGAGCCGCCGGAAGAAAGCCGTGCAGGAGCCACGGCGAGTAGAACCGGCTTCGCGACCCCAATGAGGGGGCTCACCGGCGCGTACGGCGCGGCGGGGAGCCAAGGAGGGTGGTACCGCGGGAGCGCGCCGCACACGGCGTAGACAGGAACGAAGGCTCTCGTCCCTCCGACGGAAGGCAGCAAGTCCGTTGGAGGATGCTCGCAGATGACAGCGCCGACGTACCGCCAGGTGCCCGCACAGGTCGACCTGCCCGCTCTTGAGCACGCCGTGCTCGACTTCTGGCGCGAGCAGAAGATCTTCGCCAAGAGCCTGGAGCAGTCCGAGGGCCGGCCGGAGTGGGTGTTCTACGAGGGCCCGCCCACCGCCAACGGCATGCCCGGCGCCCACCACATCGAGGCGCGCGTCTTCAAGGACGTCTTCCCCCGCTTCCGCACCATGCGCGGCTACCACGTGGCCCGCAAGGCCGGCTGGGACTGCCACGGCCTCCCCGTCGAGCTGGCCGTCGAGAAGGAGCTGGGCTTCTCCGGCAAGCAGGACATCGAGGCGTACGGCATCGCCGAGTTCAACGCCAAGTGCCGCGAGTCCGTGACCCGGCACACCGACGCCTTCGCCGAGCTGACGACCCGCATGGGCTACTGGGTCGACCTCGACGACGCCTACCGGACCATGGACCCCGAGTACGTGGAGTCCGTCTGGTGGTCGCTGAAGGAGATCTTCGGCAAGGGCCTGCTGGTCCAGGACCACCGTGTCGCCCCCTGGTGCCCGCGCTGCGGCACCGGCCTGTCCGACCACGAGCTGGCGCAGGGCTACGAGACGGTGGTCGACCCGTCCGTGTACGTCCGCTTCCCCCTCACCTCCGGCCCGCTCGCCGGACAGGCCGCGCTCCTGGTGTGGACGACGACCCCGTGGACCCTGGTGTCCAACACGGCGGTCGCCGCGCACCCCGAGGTCACCTACGTCGTCGCCACCGACGGCGAGGAGAAGATCGTCGTCGCCGAGCCGCTGCTCGCCAAGGCGCTCGGCGAGGGCTGGGAGGCCACGGGCGAGACCTTCACCGGCGCCGAGATGGAGCGCTGGACGTACCGGCGTCCGTTCGAGCTGATCGAGTTCCCGGAGCCGGCGCACTACGTGGTGAACGCCGACTACGTCACCACCGAGGACGGCACCGGTCTGGTCCACCAGTCCCCCGCCTTCGGTGAGGACGACCTCAAGGTCTGCCGCTCCTACGGTCTGCCGGTGGTCAACCCGGTCCGCCCGGACGGCACCTTCCAGGAGGACGTCCCGCTGGTCGGGGGCGTCTTCTTCAAGAAGGCGGACGAAAAGCTCACCGCGGACCTGCAGCAGCGCGGCCTCCTCTTCAAGCACCTGCCGTACGAGCACAGCTACCCGCACTGCTGGCGCTGTCACACGGCGCTGCTCTACTACGCGCAGCCTTCCTGGTACATCCGCACGACGGCCGTGAAGGACCGGCTGATCCAGGAGAACGAGAAGACCAACTGGTTCCCGGAAACCGTCAAGCACGGCCGCTTCGGCGACTGGCTGAACAACAACATCGACTGGGCGCTGTCCCGCAACCGCTACTGGGGCACCCCGCTGCCGATCTGGCGCTGCGCGGACGACCACCTCACCTGCGTCGGCTCGCGCGCGGAGCTGTCCGAGCTGACCGGCACCGACCAGTCGGCCCTGGACCCGCACCGCCCCTACATCGACGAGGTCACCTTCGCCTGCCCGCAGGAGGGCTGCGGCGAGACGGCCACGCGGGTGCCGGAGGTCATCGACGCCTGGTACGACTCCGGCTCGATGCCGTTCGCGCAGTGGGGCTACCCGTACAAGAACAAGGAACTGTTCGAGAGCCGCTACCCGGCGCAGTTCATCTCCGAGGCGATCGACCAGACCCGCGGCTGGTTCTACACGCTGATGGCGGTCGGCACGCTCGTCTTCGACAAGTCCTCGTACGAGAACGTCGTCTGCCTGGGTCACATCCTGGCCGAGGACGGCCGCAAGATGTCCAAGCACCTGGGCAACATCCTGCAGCCGATCCCGCTGATGGACCAGCACGGCGCGGACGCGGTGCGCTGGTTCATGGCGGCCGGCGGCTCCCCCTGGGCGGCCCGCCGGGTCGGCCACGGCACCATCCAGGAGGTCGTCCGCAAGACGCTCCTGACGTACTGGAACACCGTCGCCTTCCAGGCCCTGTACGCCCGCACGTCCGGCTGGGCCCCCTCCGCGGCCGACCCGGCCCCGGCCGACCGCCCGGTCCTGGACCGCTGGCTGCTGTCGGAGCTGCACGCCCTGGTCGACCAGGTCACCCAGTCCCTGGAGGCCTACGACACCCAGCGCGCCGGCAAGCTGCTCTCGGCGTTCGTCGACGACCTGTCCAACTGGTACGTGCGCCGCTCGCGCCGCCGCTTCTGGCAGGGCGACAAGGCGGCGCTGCGCACCCTGCACGAGGTCGTCGAGACGGTCACCAAGCTGATGGCCCCGCTCACCCCGTTCATCACCGAGCGGGTCTGGCAGGACCTGATCGTCCCGGTCACCCCCGGCGCCCCGGAGTCGGTGCACCTGGCCGCCTGGCCGGAGGCGGACCTGCCGGCGATCGACCCGGAGCTGTCGAAGCAGATGGTCCTGGTCCGCCGGCTGGTCGAGCTGGGCCGCGCCACGCGCGCGGAGTCGGGCGTCAAGACCCGCCAGCCGCTGTCGCGTGCCCTGGTGGCGGTCGCGGGCTTCGAGACCCTCGATGCCGAGCTGCACACGCAGATCACCGAGGAGCTGAACGTCTCGTCGCTGGCCTCCCTCTCGGAGGTCGGCGGCAGCCTGGTCGACACCACCGCCAAGGCCAACTTCCGGGCCCTGGGCAAGCGGTTCGGCAAGCGCGTCCAGGACGTGGCGAAGGCCATCGCCGGCGCGGACGCCGCCGCCCTCTCCCTCGCCCTGCGCGAGGGCACGGCGTCCGTGGAGGTCGACGGCGAGACGATCACCCTCGCCCCGGACGAAGTGATCATCACCGAGACCCCGCGCGAGGGCTGGTCGGTGGCCTCCGAATCCGGCGCCACCGTCGCCCTGGACCTGGAGATCACCGAGGAACTGCGCCGCGCCGGCCTGGCCCGCGACGCCATCCGGCTCATCCAGGAGGCCCGCAAGAACAGCGGCCTGGACGTCGCCGACCGCATCGCGCTGCGCTGGACCTCCACCGACCCGGCCGTCGTCGCCGCCCTCGGCGAGCACACCGGACTCATCGCCGACGAGGTCCTCGCCACCGACTTCGCCCAGGGCGAGGCCGACGACACCTACGGCGAGCCCTTCACCGACGAGGGACTCTCGCTCACGTTCCGCCTGCGCAAGGCGTAACCGCCGGCTGCCATGAGAAGGGCCCGGTCTCCGGTGAGGAGGCCGGGCCCTTCCGCACGGGCGCCCTTCCGCACGGGCCCGGCCGGCCCGGTCCCGCGGGCTCCCCGACGCCCCTGGGCTGTGCTGCCCTTGCTCAACCCGCGTAAAAAGGGCGGGCCCCCAGGACCGAAGTCCAGGGGGCCCGCCCTAGGGAGCGCTTGCCGACGCCGTTGTCGTCCTAGTGCCCGGTGCTCAGTTGTCGTCCTCGTCGATCAGGAACCCACGCATCGGCGAGGGGGCCTGGCCCATCGGGGACGGACCCTGCGGACGGACCGGAGCCATGGGCTGGGTCATCGCGGGGGTCATCTGCTGCTGGCCGCCGTACGACGGGGCGGACGGAGCGGGCGAGCCGCCCATCGGCTGGTTGCCGCCGTAGGACGGGGCGGTCGCGCCGGCCGGTGCCATGGAGGGCGCCGGGGACGGCGGCAGCGACGCGGTGGCCGGGGTGCGCGGCGGAGCCAGGGAGTCGTCGGCCTGGGTCTCCAGCTGGCGCAGCTGGGACTCGAGGTACGACTTCAGACGCGTGCGGTACTCGCGCTCGAAGCCGCGCAGGTCCTCGACCTTGCGCTCCAGCGTGGCGCGGGCGGACTCCAGGGAGCCCATGGCGACGCGGTGCTTCTCCTGCGCGTCCCGCTCCAGGGCGTCGGCCTTGGCACGGGCGTCACGCTCCAGACCCTCGGCACGGCTGCGGGCCTCGCCGACGATCTTGTTGGCCTCGGAACGGGCCTCGGCGATCGCCTGGTCGGCGGTCTGCTGGGCCAGCGAGAGGACACGGGCGGCGCTGTCGCCACCGGGGCCCTGACCGGGGCCGCCCATCGGACCGCCCATGGGGCCACCCATGGGACCGCCCATGGGGCCGCCCATCTGCTGCTGCATGGGCGGCTGGCCGCCCATCGGGCCCTGACCCATCGGACCCTGGCCCATCGGGCCGGGACCCTGCGGGCCGCCCTGACCGCCGGGGCCGGCGGGCAGCTGCGGGGCACCGCTCGGCAGCTGGGGCGGGCCACCCATGGGGCCGCCCATCTGCTGCTGCGGCGGGCCCGATATCCCGGCGGGCACCGGGGCGCCGGGACCTCGCATGCCCTGCTGCTGGTGCTGCTGGTGCTGCTGCTGGTGCTGCTGGTCCTGCTCCGGGGGCTTGCGCGCGTTCTGCTGGTTCTGCGCGGCGGCTCGCGTCGCGGCGGCCAGCTTGGCGCGCAGGTCCTCGTTCTCACGCAGCAGACGGGTCAGTTCGGCTTCGACCTCGTCGAGGAAGGCATCGACCTCGTCCTCGTCATAGCCTTCTCGGAGGCGGACGGTCGTGAACTGCTTGTTCCGCACGTCCTCGGGGGTCAACGGCATCTCTTCACCTCAACGTAGTCATCGGCAGTCGGCAAGACCGGGTCGTCACCATGCTCATCTCACGAAGTTCTGCGCGATGGAGATGAGAATGTAGACGATGATCATCAGTACGAAGAAGGACAGGTCGAGCGCCACGCCCCCGAGACGCAGCGGCGGGATGAACCGCCGCAGAAGCTTCAGCGGTGGATCGGTGACAGTGTAGGTGGCCTCCAGTACGACCACCATCGCCTTGCCGGGTTGCCACGAGCGGGCGAACTGGAAGACGTAGTCCATGACCAGCCGGAAGATGAGCACGACGAGGAACACCATCAGCGCGATGTAGATCACCTGCGCGAACACGCTCATGGTCTGTGGTTCCCTCTCCCCTGTTTCCGTGCTCTTCCGTGCTTCGATCCGGTCGTGCGTCTCAGCTCTGGTTGAAGAACCCGCCCTCTGCGATGCGGGCCTTGTCCTCCGCCGTGACATCGACGTTAGCAGGAGACAACAGGAACACCTTCTGCGTCACCCGCTCGATGCTGCCGTGAAGACCAAACACCAAACCGGCCGCAAAGTCGACAAGTCGCTTCGCGTCTGTGTCATCCATCTCAGTCAGATTCATGATCACCGGGGTGCCCTCACGGAAGTGTTCCCCGATGGTACGGGCCTCGTTGTAGGTCCGCGGGTGAAGTGTGGTGATCCGGTACGGCTCTCGTTCGGACACGACCTTGGGCATGATCACCGGTGCGTTCTTCTCCAGGGACTGACGTTCTTGTGTGATGGATGCCACGGGCGCGATGCGCGCCGGACGCCCGGATTCCGCGACGAGCGAAGCCGAACGGGCCACCGGCTCGCGCGGCGCGGGCGGCTGCACGATTCGCACCTCTTCGTCCCTTTGGGACTGATGTGCGCTGTGCGACTGGTGTGACGGTTCGTGCCGTCGGTGGTCCCGCTCGGGCTCCGGGTCCAGTTCGGGCTCGAAGTCGTCGTCGGGGTCGAATCCGCGGCCGTCGTACCCATCGTCCTCCACGAGGCCGAGGTAGACCGCCATCTTGCGCATCGCGCCGGCCATGCTCTGAGTCCTCCGCTCTGTGGTGGATCGACTGACGACTGCCAAGTGCCCGCGATCCACGTGGTCCTTGCGCCCGCCTTGGCGCGCATTGACCATATTTTCTGCTGTGGTCCGACTTCCTGGCGACGTTACCCGAGCCTGGGGCGGACTCCGAGTACCGCGCTGCCGACGCGCACATGTGTCGCCCCGGCGGCCACGGCCTGTTCCAGGTCCGCACTCATCCCTGCCGACACCATGGTTGCAGCCGGATGAGCTCGGCGCAGGTCAGTCGACAAATCCATGAGGCGCTCGAACGCCGCCTGTTCGCGCCCCGCGTACTCCCCGGTGAGCGGGGCGACGGTCATCAGTCCGTCGAGCCGCAGCCCGGGCGCGTCGGCGACAAGACCGGCCAACTCTTCGATTCCGGCCGGGGCCACGCCGCCCCGCTCACCCCGGTCGCCCGCCCCCGCGTCCAGTGCGACCTGGATCAGGCAGCCCACCTCGCGCCCGGCGCGCACCGCCTCCTTCGACAGGGCGGTGACGAGCCGGGAGCGGTCGACGGACTGCACGACATCGGCGTAACCGACCACGGAGCGCACCTTGTTGGTCTGCAACTGACCGACGAAGTGCCACGTCAGGGACAGATCCGCACAGTCGGCGGCCTTCGGGGCGGCGTCCTGGTCGCGGTTCTCGGCGACATGGCGCACCCCGAGTCCGGACAGGATCCGCACGTCGCTCGCCGGGTAGGTCTTGGTGACCACGATCAGGGTCACCTCCTCCCGCGCGCGCCCGGCCGCCACGCACGCGGCGGTGATGCGCTCCTCCACCTTCGCCAGGTTCGCGGCGAGTTCGGTCTTACGGTCCGTCATGCCCCATCAGTCCAGCCACACATAGCCTGCGAGCCGCCCGGTGGTGCGGTCGCGGCGGTACGAGAAGTGATCGCCCGACTCCAGCGTGCACACCGGCGACTGCGCCCGGTCGCACACCCCGAGCCGGTCCAGCTGCGCGTGCACGCCGGCGCCGACGTCGACCGCCGGTGTGCCCCAGCTCGTCTCGGCGTGCGCCGCCGGCTCGACGGCCGCCACTTCGGCACGCATCGGCTCCGGCACCTCGTAGCACCGGCCGCACACGGCCGGTCCGGTCCGGGCGACGATCCGCTCCGGTACGGCGCCGAGGTCCACCATCGCCCGTACGGCGGCGGGGACCACGCCCTTGACCATGCCGGGCCGGCCCGCGTGGGCCGCGGCGGCGACCCCGGCGACCGGGTCGGCCAGCAGGACCGGCACGCAGTCGGCGGTGAGGACCGCGAGGGCGAGTCCGCGGCGGGCGGTGACGATCGCGTCGACCTCCGGCACCGGATTCCCCTCCTTGCGGCTTCCCTCCCGCGGGGCGGCTTCCGCGCCCCACGGCTCGTCCACCACGGCGACCTCGGCCCCGTGCACCTGGTTCATCCAGACGACCCGGCCCGGGTCCAGGCCCAGCGACTTGGCCGCCAGCTCCCGGTTGCCCCGCACCGCCTCGGGCGTGTCGCCGACGCGGCCGCCGAGGTTCAGCTCCTCATACGGAGCGGCGCTCACCCCGCCCCACCGGTCGGTGAAGGCGAAGTGCGCGCCGCTCACGCTCTCGCGCTGTCCTATCACTTGAGGAAGTCCGGAACGTCCAGCTCCTCGGCCGCGCTGTCCGAGTAGGTCCGCGGCGACGGCGTCACCGGCGGGGCGACCGGGATGTCGGCGACCGGCTCGGGTGCCGGCTCCGGCTCCTCCTTCGGCTTGACGCTGCCCAGCGAGCCGAAGGACGGACGGCTGGGCTCGCTCGGCCGGGCCGGAGCGGGCTCCTCCCGGCGGGCGGGGGCCGAGCCGGAGGCCGCACCGATGACGTTGTCCCGGCGGGCCGGCGGCTGGCCGCCGTCGAAGCCGGCCGCGATCACGGTGACCCGGACCTCGTCGCCGAGGGCGTCGTCGATGACCGCGCCGAAGATGATGTTGGCCTCGGGGTGGGCGGCCTCGCTGACCAGCTGGGCGGCCTCGTTGATCTCGAACAGGCCGAGGTCGGAGCCACCGGAGATGGAGAGCAGCACGCCCCGGGCGCCGTCGATGGACGCCTCCAGCAGCGGCGAGGAGATAGCCATCTCGGCCGCGGCCACCGCGCGGTCGTCGCCGCGGGCCGAGCCGATGCCCATGAGGGCCGAACCGGCCTCGGACATGACCGACTTGACGTCGGCGAAGTCCAGGTTGATCAGGCCGGGGGTGGTGATGAGGTCGGTGATGCCCTGAACGCCGGAGAGCAGGACCTGGTCGGCGGACTTGAAGGCGTCCAGGACCGAGACCTGGCGGTCCGAGATGGACAGCAGCCGGTCGTTCGGGATGACGATGAGGGTGTCGACCTCTTCGCGCAGCTCGGCGATGCCGTCCTCGGCCTGGTTCGCGCGCCGCCGTCCCTCGAAGGTGAACGGGCGCGTGACCACGCCGATGGTCAGGGCGCCCAGCGAGCGCGCGATGTTGGCCACGACGGGGGCCCCGCCGGTGCCGGTGCCGCCGCCTTCACCGGCCGTCACGAAGACCATGTCGGCCCCCTTGAGGACCTCCTCGATCTCCTCGCGGTGGTCCTCGGCGGCCTTGCGGCCGACGGCCGGGTTGGCTCCGGCGCCGAGTCCGCGGGTGAGTTCGCGGCCGACGTCGAGCTTGACGTCGGCGTCGCTCATCAACAGCGCCTGTGCGTCGGTGTTGATGGCGATGAACTCGACGCCCTTGAGACCGACCTCGATCATCCGGTTGATGGCATTGACACCACCGCCGCCGACACCGATGACCTTGATGACTGCGAGGTAGTTCTGCGGTGCTGCCACGTCGAAGGCCTCTCGCCTCGAATTACGTTGTCGCCGCCGTGCGGTGCCCCGCGCCGGGACGACGGATGCCGAATGGGACGGTCCGTAGCGCCGACCCGAACCCTAACCCTGAAGTTTAGGGTTACCAGTGTGTCTGTTCCCTGGAGTCTTCTGAACAGGACACTAAGTCGACAAGTGGCGCCCGTTCAACGAACACGCCGAACCTCCCGTTTTTCTTTTCACCCTATGTGATCAGCCGTAGCAGTGCCCAACCAGGGTGCTGGCCTGCGCTGATGTGCGTCAACTCCCCGATGACGCAGGGGCGGTGGGAACGCTGACGTCGAAGTGCCGCGCGCCGGGAGCTGCTTTCATGAGAGCCGTGAGGGCCCGTGCCTTGGCGCGGCCGTTCTCGCCGCTTCCCCATGCCACCGTACGGCCGTCGCCCAACTCCAGCGAGATGGCGTCGTAGGAGCGGACTTGGACGGTCCGGGTGGCCCCCGCCACGGTGCCGGGCAGGTCACCGGCGACCCGGACGGCCTCGCGCACCAGCCGGCCGGTGCCGAACCGTCGGAAGCTCGCGGCACCCGGACCCGTCCGGGAGGCGGACAATTCCAGCAGCGGAACACCTTTCGGTGCCTGCGAAACCGTAGCGAAACGGACACCGTCGTCATCGACTTCGACGAACTTCCCGCCCTTTCGGACAAGCAGAACCGGAGTGCGCTCGATCACTTTCAGACCGATTCCCTGCGGCCAGGAACGAACCACATCTACGGTGTCAATTCGGGGCAATTTCCGGCGAAGTCGGGCTTCGATGCCCTCCGCGTCGACGGAAATCATCGGCTCGCCGACGGGCACGGCCGCGGCCTCGCGGACCTCCTCGGGGGTCAGCACGAGCGTGCCCGAGACCGAGACGTGCCGGACGCGCAGCCACTGCGAGCCGTACAGCACCCACGTCCCACCGCCCCCCAGCAGCGCGGCGGCCACGGCCAGGACGACGATCGTACGAAGCCGTGCCCTGCCGATCCGGCGGGCGGAGGGCGGTCCGGACGACTCCTGCTGGCGTTCACCGCGCTCGGCGGTAGTCGGTCCGGCCACCCTCACTGCCCTTTCGTCATACGGTCCTAACGGCGCGAGGCGATCGCCTCGTACACCATGCCGACGAGCAGGTCGTCGGCGTCCCGGCGGCCGAACTCGCTTGCCGCGCGGGACATCTCGTACAGCCGGTGCGGGTCGGCGAGGACGGGCAGCACGTGCTGCTGCACCCACTCGGGGGTGAGTTCCGCGTCGTCGACGAGGAGCCCGCCGCCGGCCTTGACCACCGGCTGGGCGTTCAGCCGCTGTTCGCCGTTGCCGATGGGCAGCGGGACGTAGGCGGCCGGGAGCCCGACGGCGGAGAGTTCGGCGACGGTCATCGCGCCCGCGCGGCAGAGCATCATGTCGGCCGCGGCGTACGCGAGGTCCATCCGGTCCAGGTAACTTACCGGGATGTAGGGGGGCATCCCCGGCATCTGGTGCACCTGCGGCAATTCGTTCTTCGGGCCGACCGCGTGCAGGATCTGGATGCCGGCCTGCTGCAGCCAGGGAGCGACCGCCTGGGTCACCTCGTTCAGCCGCCGGGCGCCCTGCGAGCCGCCGGAGACGAGCAGCGTGGGCAGGTTCGGGTCGAGACCGAAGCGGGCGCGGGCCTCCGGGCGGACGGCCGCGCGGTCCAGCGTGGCGATGGAGCGGCGCAGCGGGATGCCGATGTAGCGGGAGTTGCGCAGCTTGCTGTCCGGCGTGGAGACGGCGACCTGGGCGGCGTACCGGGAGCCGATCTTGTTGGCCAGACCCGGGCGCGCGTTGGCCTCGTGGATGACGATGGGCACGCCGAGGCGCTTGGCGGCCAGGTAGCCGGGCAGGGCGACGTAGCCGCCGAAGCCGACCACGCAGTCCGCCTTGGTGCGCTCCAGGATCTGCTCGGCGGCCTTGATCGTGCCGCGCAGCCGGCCCGGCACGGTGATCAGCTCGGGCGTGGGCTTGCGGGGCAGCGGCACCGCCGGGATCAGCGCGAGCTCGTAGCCGCGCTCCGGAACGAGCCGGGTCTCCAGGCCGCGCTCCGTGCCCAGTGCCGTGATCCCCACGGTCGGGTCCTGCCTGCGCAGGGCGTCCGCGAGGGCGAGCGCGGGCTCGATGTGGCCGGCGGTCCCCCCACCGGCGAGTACGACATGCACCGAAATTCACCGCTCTCCGGACGAACGCGCCACCGAGGCACGCCGTCGCATCGTGTTCCATCTCCGAGGCCCCCGCTCGGCACCGGAGCCTCCCGCCCGCTTTCTACCAAAGCGAGGTTGCCGCGTCGCAAGCGCCGCCCGCGCAGCGGGCTCGTCGCGCGCGAAAGCGATCAGCAGCCCGATGGCGAACATGGTCGGCAGCAGGGCGGACCCTCCGTAGGAGAACAGCGGGAGGGGGACGCCGGCGATCGGCAGCAGGCCGAGCACCGCACCGATGTTGATCACCGCCTGGGCGGTGATCCAGGTCGTCACGCCTCCCGCGGCATACCTCACGAAGGGGTCCTCCGTGCGTCCGGCCACGCGGATACCCGCATAGCCTAGAGCCGCGAACAGGGCGAGCACCGACAGCGTCCCCGCGAGGCCCAGTTCCTCACCGGTGACGGCGAAGATGAAGTCGGTGTGGGCTTCGGGGAGTTGCCCCCATTTTTCCACACTCGCGCCGAGCCCGGAACCGAACAGTCCGCCGGAGGCGAGGGCGTAGATGCCGTGCACGGCCTGCCAGCAGTCGGCGACCCCGGTCCTGGGCTCGGTGGCGCCGATGCAGGCCAGACGGGCCATCCGGTTGGGGCTGGTCTTGATCAGGACCACACCGATCAGGGCGGCGACCGACAGCACGCCCACGAACAGCCGGGTGGGCGCGCCCGCGAGCCAGAGCAGGCCGAAAAGGATCGCCGTGAGGATGATCGCGGTGCCCATGTCGCCGCCGAGCATGATCAGTCCGAGCAGCAGGAAGGCGACCGGGACCAGCGGCACCAGCATGTGCTTCCACTGGGTCAGCAGCTTCCTCTCCTGTTTCCGGGCGATCAGGTCCGCGCCCCACAGCACCAGGGCGAGCTTGCCGAACTCGCTGGGCTGGATCTGGAAGGAGCCGCCGAGGGAGATCCAGTTCTGGTTGCCGTTGACCGCCACTCCTATCCCGGGCACCTGCACCAGCGCCATCAGGAAGACGGCAGCGGCCAGGATCGGGTAGGCCAGCGCGCGGTGCAGCTTCACCGGCATGCGGGAGGCGACGAACAGCAGTGCGCCGCCGATGAGGGCCGCGAGGAACTGCTTGCGGAAGAAGTACGACCCGGGCAGCGACAGCTGGAGCGCGGTGATCTGGGAGGCCGAGTAGACCATCACCAGGCCCAGCACGGTGATCAGGACGCTGCCGCCGAAGATCAGGTAATAGGCCGTCAGCGGGCGGTCCCATGCCCTGCGCAGGCGCGTGCCGAGCCGCTGCACGGGGTTCTCGCGCGCGGGGCGGGGGACGACGGGACGGCGGGACGCCCGCTGCACGGGCGGCCGGCCGGTACGGCTACTGGGCATCGGCGCCTCCACTGAACGTCGACCGTCCCACGCGTCCCTCCCAAGATCCGCCCGGCGGGCGGCCGGGGTCAGGCTCCGAGTTCGCGGACCGCCGCCGCGAACGCGTCACCGCGCTGGTTGTAGTTGGTGAACATGTCCATGGAGGCACAGGCCGGGGCCAGCAGCACCGTGTCACCGCGCCGAGCCAGCCGCTTGGCCTCCGTCACCGCCTGGAGCATCGCCCCAGTGTCGGTCCGGTCGAGGTCGACCACGGGTACTTCCGGGGCGTGTCGCGCGAGGGCGTCGCGGATCAGGGCACGATCGGCGCCGATCAGGACCACACCGCGCAGGCGCGGTGCCGACTTGGCGACCAGCTCGTCGAAGGTCGCGCCCTTCGCCAGACCGCCCGCGATCCATACGATCGACTCATATGCCGCCAACGAGGCTTCCGTGGCATGGGTGTTGGTCGCCTTGGAGTCGTCCACGTAGGCGACCCCGTCGATGTCGGCCACGTGCGCGATGCGGTGGGCGTCCGGGCGGAAGGCCCGCAGCCCGTCCCGTACGGCCCTGGCGGGCACCCCGAAGGCGCGCGCGAGGGCCGCGGCCGCGAGGGCGTTGGCGATGTTGTGCGGGGCGGGCGGGTTGACGTCCGTGACCTCGGCCAGCTCCTGGGCGTTCTCCCGCCGGTTCTCCACGAAGGCGCGGTCGACCAGGATGCCCTCGACGACCCCGAGTTGGGAGGGGCCGGGGGTGCCGAGCGTGAAGCCGACGGCCCGGCAGCCCTCCTCGACGTCGGCCTCGCGCACGAGGTCCTCGGTGGCCTTGTCCGCGACGTTGTAGACGCAGGCGACCTGATTGCCCTCGTAGATACGGCCCTTGTCGCGGGCGTACGCCTCCATGGAGCCGTGCCAGTCCAGGTGGTCGGGCGCCAGGTTGAGGACGGCACCCGAGTGGGCGCGCAGCGAGGGCGCCCAGTGCAGCTGGTAGCTGGACAGCTCCACGGCGAGCACGTCGTAGCGCTCCTCGCCGAGGACCGCGTCGAGCAGGGAGACGCCGATGTTGCCGACGGCCGCCGTACGCAGGCCCGCGGCCGTCAGGATCGAGGCGAGCATCCGGACCGTGGTGGTCTTGCCGTTGGTGCCGGTCACGGCCAGCCAGGGCGCCGCGCCGGGCCCGCGCAGGCGCCAGGCCAGTTCGACGTCGCCCCAGACCGGCACGCCCGCCTCCCGCGCCGCCAGGAACAGCGGCTTGTCCGGCTTCCAGCCGGGCGCGGTGACGATCAGCTCGGTGCCCTCCGGCAGGGTGGCCCCGTCGCCGAGGCGCACGGTGACGCCGAGCGCCTCCAGCTCCGCGGCCTGCTCACGCGCGCGTGCGTCGTCGCCGTCGTTGACGACCGTGACGACCGCCCCGCGCGCGTGCAGCACCTTGGCCGCCGGGACGCCGGAGACGCCGAGCCCGGCGACGGTGACGTGCTTGCCCTGGAAGTCGAAGAGCTCCGAGGTGGAGGTCACTTGTCCGCTGCCCATCCCGCGTAGAAGAGGCCCAGTCCGACGATCACGCAGATGCCCTGGATGATCCAGAAGCGGACCACCACCAGGACTTCGGACCAGCCCTTGAGTTCGAAGTGGTGCTGGAGCGGCGCCATCCGGAAGACCCGCTTGCCGGTGAGCCGGAAGGAGCCGACCTGGATGACGACCGACATGGTGATGAGGACGAACAGGCCGCCCATGATGGCCACCAGCAGCTCCGTGCGGGAGAGGATGGCCAGACCGGTGAGGACACCGCCGAGCGCGAGCGAACCGGTGTCGCCCATGAAGATCTTCGCCGGCGAGGTGTTCCACCACAGGAAGCCCAGGCAGGCACCCATCAGCGCGGAGGCGACCACGGCGAGGTCGAGCGGGTCGCGCACCTCGTAGCAGGCGCCCGGGTTGGTGAGGGTCTGCGCGTTGGCGCAGGACTCCTGGAACTGCCAGACGCCGATGAAAGTGTAGGCGCCGAAGACGAGCACCGAGGCACCGGTGGCGAGGCCGTCCAGACCGTCGGTCAGGTTCACGCCGTTCGACATCGCGAGGATCATGAACAGCGCCCAGACGACGAACAGCACCGGGCCGATCGACCAGCCGAAGTCGGTGATGAACGACAGCTTCGTGGACGCGGGGGTGTTGCCGCGCGCGTCGGAGAACTGGAGCGAGAGCACCGCGAAGGCGATGCCGACGATCAGCTGGCCGGCCATCTTGGCCTTGGCCCGCAGACCCAGCGAGCGCCGCTTGACGATCTTGATGTAGTCGTCGAGGAAGCCGACCAGGCCCATGCCGAACATCAGGCCGAGGACCAGCACACCGGAGTAGGTCGGCGTCTGGCCGGTGATCACCTTGGACAGGAAGTACGCGGCGATCGTCGCCAGGATGAAGGCGATACCGCCCATGGTCGGCGTACCGCGCTTGCTGGCGTGCTCGCGCGGGCCGTCGTCACGGATGTACTGGCCGTAGCCCTTGCGGGCGAGAAGCTTGATCAGCAGCGGAGTGCCGATCAGCGTCAGGAAGAGACCGATGACGCCCGAGAACAGGATCTGCTTCATCATCGGGCATCAACCCCACGCCCGGCACCGGCCTCGGCGAGCGCCTGGGCAACGCTCTCGAGCCCCACCGAACGGGACGCCTTCACGAGGACGACGTCCCCCGGGCGCAACTCGCTGCGCAACAGGTCGATCGCCGCCTGTGCGTCGGACACGTGCACCGACTCCTCACCCCACGAACCCTCGTTATATGCGCCCAGTTGCAGCCAGGAGGCCTCAATCCCCCCGACGGCGACGAGCTTGCTGACGTTGAGCCGGACGGCGAGCCGTCCGACGGCGTCGTGCTCGGCGAGCGCCTCGTCCCCCAGCTCGGCCATCTTGCCGAGCACCGCCCACGTGCGCCGCCCCTTGCCCATGGCCGCGAGCGCCCTGAGGGCGGCCCGCATGGACTCGGGGTTGGCGTTGTAGGCGTCGTTGACGATGGTCACGCCGTCCGGGCGCTCGGTGACCTCCATGCGCCAGCGGGAGAGGGAGCCCGCCTCGGAGAGCGCGGTGGCGATCTCTTCCGCGGACATGCCCAGCTCATGGGCGACGGCGGCCGCGGCGAGCGCGTTCGACACGTGGTGCTCACCGTACAGGCGCATCGTCACATCGCTTGCACCGGAGGGTGTGTGAAGCCTGAAGGAGGGCTGTCCGCTGTCCGTGAGTCGTACGTTCTCGGCGCGTACGTCCGCTTCGGCCGACTCTCCGAAAAGGACCACCTTCGCCTTGGTACGGGAGGCCATGGCCCGGACCAACGGGTCGTCGGCGTTGAGGATCGCGGCACCGCCGTCGCTCGCCGCGGGGAGCGCCTCGACCAGTTCGCCCTTCGCCTGGGCGATCTGCTCGCGGCCGCCGAACTCGCCGATGTGGGCGGTGCCGACGTTGAGCACCAGGCCGATCCTCGGCGGGGTGAGGCCGGTGAGGTAGCGGATGTGCCCGATGCCGCGGGCGCCCATCTCCAGCACGAGGAACCGCGTCTCCTCGGTGGCGGACAGGGCGGTCAGCGGCAGCCCGATCTCGTTGTTGAGCGAGCCGGGCGTGAACACGGTCGGCGCCTTGCGCCGCAGCACCTGGGCGATGAGGTCCTTGGTGCTGGTCTTGCCCGCGGAGCCGGTCAGGGCGACGAGGGTCGCGCCGAGCCGGCGTACGACGTGCCGGGCGAGGGCACCGAGGGCGGCCTGCACGTCGTCCACGACGATCGCGGGCACGCCGACCGGCCGGGACGCCAGGACGGCGACCGCTCCGGCCGCGACGACCTGCGGCGCGTAGTCGTGGCCGTCCACGCGCTCGCCGACGAAGGCGGCGAACAGGCTGCCCGGCACCACCTCACGGGAGTCCCGGACGACCGGCCCCGTGACCTGCACGGACGGATCCGGTATGTCGTGCGTCTGCCCGCCGACGACTTCTGCGATCTCGGCGAGGGAGAGGGCGATCACAAGTTCATCCCTGGGTCTTCTGGATAGCTTCGCGAAGCACCTGGCGGTCGTCGAAGGGACGGACCACGCCGGCGATGTCCTGGCCCTGCTCGTGGCCCTTGCCCGCGACCAGCACGGTGTCGCCGGCCTGGGCGCGGCCCACGGCGGCGGCGACTGCGGCGGCGCGGTCCTCGAAGAGGAGCACCTCGCCGCGCTCGTGCGCGGGCACGGAGGCCGCGCCCTGGAGCATGGTCGCGAGGATCGCGAGCGGGTCCTCGGAGCGGGGGTTGTCGGAGGTGAGTACGGCCGTGTCGGCGAGCCGGGCCGCGGCGGCGCCCATCGGGGCGCGCTTGGTCTGGTCGCGGTCGCCGCCGCAGCCGAGGACGACGTGCAGCCGGCCCTTGGTGACCTTGCGCAGGGCCTTCAGCACCGACTCGACCGCGTCGGTCTTGTGGGCGTAGTCGACGACCGCGAGGTAGGGCTGCCCGGCGTCGACGCGCTCCAGGCGGCCGGGCACGCCCGGTACGGCGGCGATGCCGTCGGCGGCGGTCTGCGGGTCGAGACCGGCCACGGCGAGGGCGACGACGGCGGCGAGGGTGTTCGCCACGTTGAACGGGCCCGGCAGCGGCGACTTGGCGTGCACGCGCTCGCCGTTCGGGCCGAGGACGGTGAACGTCGAGTCCAGCGGGCCGACCTGGACGTCCTCGGCGCGCCAGTCGGCGTCGGGGTGGCCCTCGGCGGAGAAGGTGACGACCGGCACGGTCGCCTCCCGCGCGAGCCGGCGCCCGTACTCGTCGTCGGCGTTGACCACGCCGAGCCTGCTGCGCTCCGGCGTGAACAGCTGCGCCTTGGCCCGGAAGTAGTCCTCCATGCCGGAGTGGAACTCCATGTGTTCCGGGCTGAGGTTGGTGAAGACGGCGATGTCGAAGACGCAGCCGTCGACCCGGCCGAGGACCAGGGCGTGGCTGGAGACCTCCATGGCGACCGCCTCGACACCGCGCTCCCGCATGACGGCGAAGAGCGCCTGGAGGTCGGTGGCTTCGGGGGTGGTGCGCTCCGACTTGATGCGTTCGTCGCCGATGCGCATCTCGACGGTGCCGATGAGCCCGGTGGCGCGGGCGGTCTTCAGGCCGCCTTCCACCAGGTAGGCGGTGGTGGTCTTGCCGGAGGTGCCGGTGATGCCGATCTGGAGCAGGTCCCGGCCCGGCCGGCCGTAGATCGTCGCCGCCAGTTCGCCCATCCGCGCGCGCGGGTCGTCCACGACCAGCACGGGCAGGCCGGTGGCCGCGGCGCGCTCGGCGCCGCTCGGGTCGGTGAGCACGGCGACGGCGCCCAGGCCCGCGGCCTGGGTGACGAAGTCGGCGCCGTGCAGGCGGGCGCCCGGCAGGGCGGCGTACAGGTCGCCGGGGCGGACGGCGCGCGAGTCGTGGGTGATCCCCGTGACCTCGGCGGAGCCGCCCGGAGCGGTGGCACCCAGCTGATCGGCCAGTTCCGCGAGGGGTGTGGCGGAGACCTGAACCGGTCGCGGCGGTCCCGGATATGTCACGGAAGCGCCCTTCTGGGTGGTTTGGGACTGATCAGCGTGTGGCACGGCGGTGAGCGTACCGGGCGCACCCGCTCCGGAGCGAAGTGAGGGGTTCTCGGCCCCGTGGTTCCCGGGGTTCGGGGTGATCGTTGTCACGAGCTCGTTCCTGGTGTTTCCGTGGTGCCGATCAGGGTTTGTACTCGACGGGCAGGCTGGCGGGGCCTGCGCCGGTCGGCGGGATCTGCAGGGTCTTCAGAGCGAACTCCATCACCTGCTTGTAGATGGGACCGCAGATCTGGCCGCCGAAGTAGCTGCCCGCGGTGGCGTTCTGGATGGCGCAGTAGACGGTGACGCGGGGTTTGTCCGCGGGGGCGAACCCGGCGAACGAGGAGGTGTAGCCGCGGTACCGGCCGGTGGCCGGATCCACGCGGTTGGCGGTGCCGGTCTTTCCCGCCACCCGGTACCCCGGGATGCGGGCCTTGACGCCGGTGCCCTGTTCGTCGTCCACCACGGACTCCAGCATCCGGGCGAGGCTCCTGGCGGTCTCCTCGCTGACGACCCGGGTCTGCCGGGGCTTCGGCGCCGGGGTGAAGCGGCCGTCGGCGCCCTTGGTGCCGCGGACCAGGCTCGGCTCGACCCGGACGCCCCCGTTGGCGATGGTGGAGTACACGGAGGCGGCCTGCATGGCGTTGATGGAGAAGCCCTGGCCGAAAGGGATCGTGTACTGCTGCGAGGTGGACCACTTCTTCGGCGGGGCGAGGATGCCGGGGGTCTCGCCGGGGAAGTCGAGGCCGGTGTAGCCGCCGATGCCGAACTTGCGCAGGTAGTCGTAGAGGACCTTGTTGGCCTCCGGCTGGCTCTTGCCGAGTTCGCCGGTGGCCAGGATGGTGCCGATGTTGCTGGACTTGGCGAGCACGCCGTTGAGCGTCAGGTACCAGGTGGCGTGGTCGATGTCGTCCTGGAAGAGCCGGTCGCCGCGGTGCAGCCGGTTGGGCACGACGACATGGGTGAGCGGGGTGGCCACCTTCCGCTCCAGCACGGCGGCCATGGACATCACCTTCGCGGTGGAGCCCGGCTCGTAGGCGTCCTGGACGGCCGCGTTGCCCATGGCCTCGCCGTCGGCCTTCGACAGGTCGTTCGGGTCGAAGCCGGGCGAGTTGGCCATGGCCAGGATCTGGCCGGTGGCGGTGTCCTGGACGATGACGTAGCCGCGGTCGGCCTTGGACTTGCGCACCTGTTCGCTGATCGCGTTCTGCGCGGCCCACTGGATGTCGCGGTCGATGGTCAGCTCGACGTCGGCGCCGGGTACGGCGGGCGTCTCGGTGGATCCGGCCGTGGGCACCTCGCGCCCGCCGGACTGGGCGTACCGGACCTTGCCGGACTTCCCGGACAGCTGCTTGTTCAGCTTCTGCTCGATGCCGCCGCCGCCCTGGCCGTCGGCGTTGACCCAGCCCAGTATCCCGGCGGCGAGGTCGCCGTTGGGGTACACGCGCTGGCTGCTGGGGTCCGCGAAGACGCCGGCCAGCACGTTGACGGTGGTGTGGTCGGTCTCGGCCTTCTTGGTGAGCGCGGCCTTCAGGTCCTTGATCTGCTTCCAGACCTGTGGGGTCTGCCGGGCGGCGAGCCGGGTGTAGCGGGAGTTCTCGTTCTCGGGCCGCAGCTTCCGGACGAGCGCGGCCCGGTCCTGGCCGAGGATCGGCGCGAGCAGCGCGGCGGCCTGCTCCGGGCCGTCGCCGATCTTCAGCTGCTTGGGGGCGAACATGGTCGGGTCGGCCGTGATGTCGTACGCGTCCTCGCTGACGGCGAGCGCGACGCCGTTGCGGTCGGTGATCTCACCGCGCTCGGCGGCCAGGGTGTGCACCACGTAGCGGTTCTGCTCGGCCCGCGCCGCGTAGGCGCTGGCGTCGACGGCCTGCACCTGGAGCAGCCGTACGACGAAGGTGAGCAGCACCAGGGTCAGGGCGAGGCCGACCAGGCGCAGCCGGGGCCGGGGGCTGCCGAGCCGGAGCGGGCGCGGGGGCATGGGCCGGGCCCCGCCGGAGCGGCGGACCGGCCGGGCGCCGGGCCCGGGCTGCCGCCGGACGGCGGCGCGCGGCCGCGGGGGCCTGGCCGGCCCGGGCACACGTCGGCGCGGCGGTTCCCTGTCGGTCACTTCCGTCACCTGCCGGGGGTCGGGGTGGAGGCGGGCTGGAGGGTGGCTGCCGGGGCCGGGGCGGCTCCCGGCGGCGGGGCCGGGGCGGCGGGGGGCACCGCACCGGCGGCCGGGGCGGCCGGAGCTGCCGGGTCCGTCGGCTGGGGGGCGGCCGCCGGGTCCGTCGGCTGGGCGGCGGCCGGGTCCATCGGCTGCTCGGGGGCGGCCGGGTCCGTCGGCTGCTCGGGGGCGGCCGAATCGGAGAGGACCGCGGACCCGGGGGCGGCCGGACCGGAGAGGACCGCGGACTCGGGGGCGGCGCTGGGGACGCCCTTGACGCTGCCGTCGGGGCCGAGGAAGGCCGGGTCCCCGCCGGGGACCATGCCGAGCTGCCGGGCGCGGCGCTGGAGGGCGTCGGGGGCCGAGTAGGCGTCGATGTCCCGCTGGAGGGCCTGCTCCTGGTCGGTGAGGTTTTTCGTCCGCTTCTGCAGGTCGGCGAGCCGGAACGAGCCCTCGCTGAGCGCACTGTTCAGCACCAGCAGCCCGATGAGTCCGCCGCCGAGCAGGACGACGACGAGGAGGACGAACGGGGTGCGGGCCGCCCGGGCGCGGCCGGCCGGGAGGAGCCGGGCGAGCCGGGCGGCCCTCCCCTTCAGCTCGGGTTTCCTGCTCACTGCTCCCCCGGTGCGCAGCGGAAACCGCTCCCCCGGCGTGCGGCGGAAGCCTTCCGGCCCGTCTGGCTCACTCGACGTCCTCCCTGATGCGCTCGGCGCCGCGCAGCCTGGCCGGTGCGGCCCGGCGGTTCTCGGCGATCTCTTCCTCGGTGGGAAGTTCGGCACCGCGGGTGAGCAGCTTGAGCCGCGGCTGGTACTGCTCGGGCACGACGGGCAGCCCGGGCGGCGCGGTGGAGGTCGCCCCGGCCGCGAACACCTGCTTCACGAGCCGGTCTTCGAGCGAGTGGTACGACAGCACGGCGATCCGCCCGCCGACGTCGAGGGCCTTCACGGCGGCCGGGATCGCCCGCTCGAGGACGGACAGTTCGCCGTTGACCTCGATGCGCAGCGCCTGGAAGGTGCGCTTGGCCGGGTTGCCGCCGGTCCGCTTGGCGGCCTGCGGCAGCGCGTCGCGGATGAGCTCCACGAGCCGCGCGCTGTTGGCGAACGGCTCCTTCTCCCGCTCCCGGACGATCGCGCCGACGATCCGCTTGGCCTGCTTCTCCTCGCCGTAGGCGCGCAGGATGCGGACGAGTTCGCCCGCCGGGTAGGTGTTGAGGACCTCGGCGGCGCTGATGCCGGTCGTCTGGTCCATGCGCATGTCCAGGGGCGCGTCCTGGGCGTAGGCGAAGCCGCGGTCGGCCTCGTCCAGCTGCATGGAGGAGACCCCGAGGTCGAACAGCACGCCCTGCACGCGCGCGAGGCCGAGCCGGCGCAGTACGTCGGGCAGCTCGTCGTAGACGGCGTGCACGAGGGTGGCGCGCTCGCCGTAGGGTGCCAGCCGCTCCCCGGACAGGCGCAGTGCCTCCTTGTCCCGGTCGAGGCCGATCAGCCGCGCCTCGGGGAACCGGGCCAGCAGCGCCTCGCTGTGCCCGCCTAGACCCAGGGTGCAGTCGACGACCACCGCGCCGGGCCGCTCCAGGGCGGGCGCCAGCAGGTCCAGGCACCGCTGGAGCATCACCGGGACGTGTCGACTCTGGCTCAAGGGGGCCTCTCAGTTCCGGCGGGCCGTACGCACCGTCGGTCCCCCGAGCCGTACGTACGCGCCGCGCGCGCGGGGAGACGGGTCCGGGCACGTGCCGGCGTCTCCGGGGGTTTCACCAGCGGGGAGAGACTCGTCTCCCGCTTTCGCGCAACTTTAGTCCACGGCGTCCCAGGGTCAATCAACCGGCCTGCGCGTCGCGCACCGCTACACAGAGGGAACATCGATTCACGCGGTTCCACCCGTTCGGCCCACCTTTGCCCACCCAGTGGGTTAGCTCACAACACGCCACGATGACGCTCTTTGTCCCCTCTCCCGGCGGGCCGCCACGGTCCGTGACCCGTACCGTCTTGCGCATGACGACTTCCGCGGCCGTGCCCGCCGGACCCGAAGGCGCCACGACCGCCGGTGACACCGTGACCGACCGCCTCGTGGCGGCCAACCGGCGCTGCGCCGAGGCGTTCACGGACCCCGTGGACCAGGACGTGCGGCAGTCCATGCGGCGGGTGCGCACCTCGCCCTTCCTGCCGCACACCGGCGACGTCCGCGGCTTCGTCTTCGACGTGCGCACCGGCCGGCTGCGCGAGGCCGACCCGGCCTGACCCGGGCGCGTCCGCCGGTCGCCCCGCGCCGCATACCGCCGTTGCGCGCCGGAAGAACGGTCGGAAGAGTCGTGAGACCGACATCGCGCGGGCAGTTGTCCACAGGCGAGTGACACGAATCGGTAACGGCGGCAAGAATGCGGGTGTGGCATCACGCGGAACCTTTCCCGCGTGGTGTCCGTGTTTCGGGGTGGGCCGGTCGCGTATCGAGCGGCGGCCCGGAAAGTACGGGCCGAGGAGGGCCGGGTGACGACCTATGACGATCGGGCGAGCCATGGGGGTGTCCCCACCCCCGTGAGTGCGCGGGTGGGGGACGACCTGACCGCCACGGTGGAGCGGGTGCGCGGTTCGGTGGAGAGTGTGATCGAGGGCAAGCCCGAGGTCGTACGGCTCGCGCTGACCGTGCTGCTCGCCGAGGGCCATCTGCTGATCGAGGACGTCCCCGGGGTGGGCAAGACGATGCTCGCCAAGGCGCTGGCACGGTCCATCGACTGCTCCGTGCGGCGCATCCAGTTCACGCCGGACCTGCTGCCCTCGGACATCACGGGGGTGCCCATCTGGGACCAGCAGCGCCGGGAGTTCGAGTTCAAGCCGGGCGCCATCTTCGCGCAGATCGTGATCGGCGACGAGATCAACCGCGCCTCTCCCAAGACCCAGTCCGCACTGCTGGAGTCCATGGAGGAGCGGCAGGTCACCATCGACGGGAAGTCGTACGAACTGCCCGGCCCCTTCATGGTGGTGGCCACCCAGAACCCGGTCGAGATGGAGGGCACGTACCCGCTGCCCGAGGCCCAGCGGGACCGCTTCATGGCCCGCGTCTCCGTCGGCTACCCGAGCGTCGAGGCCGAGCTGCGGATGCTGGACGTCCACGGCGGGGTGAGCCCGCTGGAGGACCTCCGGCCGGTGGCACACGCGGACGAGATACTGAAGCTGATCGAGGCGGTCCGCAAGGTGCACGTCTCCGAGCCGGTCCGGCGGTACGCGGTCGAACTGGTCGCCGCCACCCGCACCCACCCCGACCTCAGACTCGGCGCCTCCCCGCGTGCGACGCTGCACCTGCTGCGCGCCGCCAAGGCGTCCGCGGCCCTGGCCGGCCGGGAGTACGCGCTGCCGGACGACGTCCAGGCGCTGGCCGTCGCCGTCCTCGCCCACCGGCTGCTGCCCACCGCCCAGGCCCAGCTCAACCGCCGTACGGCCGAGCAGGTGGTGCTGGAGATCCTGCAGCACACCCCGGTGCCCGCGGCCCCGGGCCGGCAGGCCGGCTTCGGCGGCCCGGTCCGCGCGGTCCCGGCCTATCCCCAGCAGCCCCCGCGGAGTCTGTGATGAGCCCGGGGGGGCCGGGACCGGCGGAGGCCGACCGCGGGGAGAGGGGCGGTGTCCGGACGGCCCTGGCGGGTCTGACCACCCGTGGCCGCTCCTTCTTCGCGGCCGGCGTCGCCGCCGCGGTCTGCGCGTTCGTGCTGGGCCTGAGCGATCTGCTGCGGGTCGGCCTGCTGCTCGCCGTGCTGCCCCTGATCTGCGCGGCCGTGCTCTACCGGACGCGGTACCGGGTGGCGGCGAGCCGCCACCTGACCCCCGCGCGCGTGCCGGCCGGCAGCGAGGCCCGGGTGCACCTGCGCATGGACAACGTCTCCCGGCTGCCCACCGGTCTGCTGATGCTCCAGGACCGGGTGCCCTACGTCCTCGGTCCGCGCCCCCGGTTCGTGCTGGACCGGGTGGAGCCGGGCGGCCGCCGCGAGGTGTCCTACCGGGTCCGCTCGGACCTGCGCGGCCGGTACGCGCTGGGCCCGCTCCAGCTGCGGCTCTCGGACCCGTTCGGCATGTGCGAGCTGACCCGCTCCTTCGCGGCGTACGACACGCTGACGGTGATCCCGCGCGTGGAGCCGCTGGCCCCGGTCCGCTTCGGCGGCGAGGCCAGGGGGTACGGCGACGGCCGGCAGCGCTCGCTTGCCCTCGCGGGCGAGGACGACGTGATCCCGCGCGGGTACCGCTACGGCGACGACCTGCGGCGGGTGCACTGGCCGTCCACCGCGCGCCACGGCGAGCTGATGGTGCGCCGCGAGGAGCAGCCCCGGCGCTCCCGGTGCACGGTGCTCCTGGACACCCGGGGCGGCGCCTACGAGGGCGCGGGCCCGGACTCGGCCTTCGAGTGGGCCGTCTCCGGTGCCGCCTCGGTGCTGGTGCACCTGCTGGAGCGCGGCTTCTCGGTGCGGCTGCTGACGGACGCCGGCAGCACGGTGCCCGGCGAGACCGCCGACGGCTTCGCGGGCAGCGGCCAGGAGACGGCGGAGACGGCCGGGCTGATGCTGGACACCCTCGCGGTGATCGACCACTCCGACGGCACCGGGCTGTCCCGGGCCTACGACGTGCTGCGCGGCGGCAACGAGGGCCTGCTGGTCGCCTTCCTCGGCGACCTGGACGAGGAGCAGGCCACGACGGTCGCCAAGATGAGCCGGCGCAGCGGCGGCGCCGTCGCCTTCGTGCTGGACCCCGACACCTGGGTGCGGGAGGCGACCGACGTGCCCGGCCCGGGCGGCGACCGGCACGCGGAGCGGCTGCGGCTGCTGCGCGAGGCGGGCTGGACGGCGCTGAGCGTGCCGCGCGGCGCCGCACTGGACGGACTGTGGCGGCAGGCCGACCGGGAACGCTCCGGCCTGGCGGCGTCGAGCGGGGAGGCACGGGTATGAGCGGGCGGGCACGGCTGACGCTGTCCGCGGCGGCGGCCACGCTGATGGTCTCCTGCGCACTGCTGCCGCTGGTCGCCGAGCCGACCTGGCTGCTCCAGCTTCTCCCGCTGGTGGCCGTGCAGAGCGGGGCGGGCGCGGCGGCCCGGCGGGTGCCGCTGGGCCGGACCCTGACCGTGGCGGCGCAGGCCCTGGTCACCCTGGTGCTGCTCACGCTGGTGTTCGCCCGGCAGCACGCGTTCTTCGGGCTGATACCGGGCCCCGACACCTTCCGGTACTTCGCCGACCTGCTCCAGCGGGGCTCCGACGACGTCAACCAGTACGCGATACCGGCACCGCTCACCGACGGCATCGAGCTGATGCTGATCGGCGGTGCGCTGGTGATCGGGCTGCTGGTGGACACGCTGGCGGTGACCTTCCGCAGCGCGGCCCCGGCCGGGCTGCCGCTGCTCGCGCTGTACTCGGTGGCCGCGGGCCTGTCCGACGGCGGTGCCGACTGGCTGTGGTTCCTGGTGGCGGCGGCCGGCTACCTGATGCTGCTGCTCGCCGAGGGCCGGGAGCGGCTCGCCCAGTGGGGCCGGGTCTTCGGTGGCGCGCCCCGCACCCCGGGCGCCCCGGACGGCAACGCGGTGGCGCCGGTCCGCACCGGACGCCGGATCGGCGCGGTCGCGCTCGGCGTGGCCCTGCTGGTGCCGCTGGCCCTGCCCGCGATGCAGGGCGGGCTGCTGGACCGCACCGGCACGGGCGTGGGCGTGGGCACCGGCCGCGGAGGCCGGGGCTCCGCCGTCGAACTGCTGGTCTCGCTGCGGGACGACCTGAACACGAACGACGACCGCCAGGTGCTGTCGCTGCGCACCAGCACGAACGACATCTCCGACCTGTACCTGCGGATCGTCTCGCTGGACGACTTCGACGGCACCACCTGGAAGCCCACCACGCGGCGCGTCGTGGCCGTGCCGGACGCGCTCCCGACGCCGGCCGGCCTGGCCGCGGACGTCAAGCGCGACAAGGTGAGGACGACGGTCGCCGCCGCGGACTTCTACTCCCAGGGCTGGCTGCCGATGCCCTATCCGCCGAGCGAGGTGAGCATCGGCGGCCGGTGGCGGTACGAGCCGGAGGCGATGACCGTCGTCGGCGACCGAGGCCAGACCACGCGGGGGGCGACCTACCAGGTGACCAGCCTGGACGTGCGGCCGACCGCGGCGCAGCTGGCCTCCGCCCCGCAGCCGCCGGCCGCCCTGCGGCGCGCGTACACCCGGGTGCCGTCCTCGCTGCCCGATGTGGTGGCCCGCACCGCCGAGGAGATCACCGAAGGGGCGGAGAGCCACTACGAGGAAGCCGTCAAGCTCCAGGACTGGTTCTCGGTCACGGGGGGCTTCCAGTACGACACGAAGGTCGAGGTCGGCCGCGGTCCGGGGGCCATAGCGAACTTCCTGAAGAAGAAGGAGGGCTTCTGCGTCCACTTCTCCTTCGCGATGGCGGCGATGGCCCGCACCCTCGGCATCCCGGCCCGGGTCGCGGTGGGTTTCGCGCCTGGCACCCCGCAGGCCGACGGCACGGTGGCGGTGAACCAGAGGGACGCGCACGCCTGGCCCGAGCTGTACTTCGAGGGGGTGGGCTGGACCCGCTTCGAGCCGACCCCCACCCGCGGCACCACGCCGTCGTACACCCAGCCGGACGCGCCCGGCACCTCGCTGCCGCAGGAGGCGCTGCCGTCCAGGGGCTCCTCCTCGGCGCCGTCGGCGGCGGCCTCGCCGAGCGAGAGCTGCGCCGGCGGGCTGCGCAAGCTGGAGGCCTGCGGCAGCCCGTCCGCCGCGGCGGCCCCGCGGTCCGGCGGCGACGGTGCGGTCCCGTGGTGGTGGCTGCCGGCCGGACTGGGTGTGCTGCTGGTCCTGGCGGCTCCGCTGACGCCGCTGCTGTGGCGGGGGCGGACGCGGGCGCGCCGGCTGGGCGGGCACGCCCGGACGCCGGAGGCCGCTGCCGCGCACACCCTGGCCGCCTGGCAGGAGCTGACGGACAGTGCCTGGGACCACGGGATCGCGCCGGACGACGCGCTGACCCCGCGCAAGGCCGCCGCCCGGATCGTCCGGCTCGGGCGGCTCGATCCGGCGGCCGGGGCCGCGGTGCACCGGGTGGCGGACGCGGTGGAGCAGGTGCTGTACGCGCCCCGGCCCGGCCCGACGGCGGGCGCGGCCGAGGACGTGCGCCGGGTGATCGAGGGGTTGCGGGCCGCGGTGGGCACGGGGGCGCGGCTGCGGGCGCTGTTCCTGCCACGCTCGTCGGTCCGGGTGCTGTGGGCGGTGTACGCCCGCTGGGCGGCGCTGAGGAACCGGGTCGCGGCGGCCCGGCCGGTACTGCGCCGGCCGTCCGGGCAGCGGAGCTGAGCACACGCGTGAGGGGCGGCCACCATCCGGTGGCCGCCCCTCACGTCTGTCCGCTGTGCCCGGCGCCTGGAGCGCGAAGCGTCAGTGCCCTTGTTCGTCCCGGCGGCGCTGCCAGCGCTGCTCGATCCGGTCCATCACGGAGCGCTTGGGACGCACCTGGCGGCCGACGGCGCCCGGGGGCTGTTCGCCTGGTTTGGGGGCCTTGCGCCAGCCGGTGACGGCGAGCACGGCGCAGCCCAGCATGACGAGGAAACCCACCACGCTGACCCAGATCAACTGGGCGACCATTCCGGCCATGAGGAGCGCGATACCCACGAGGAAGCCGGCAACCGCCTGGTAGACCCGCCGCCGGGTGTACGTCCGCAGCCCGTTTCCCTCAAGCGCTGACGCGAACTTGGGATCTTCGGCGTACAGCGCTCGCTCCATCTGCTCGAGCATGCGCTGCTCGTGCTCCGAGAGCGGCACGGAGTCCTCCTCATCGTGCAGTCGCCGGGGCGACCCGGGGGGTCCCTTCAGGATAGGCAGGGAATCGCCCCCGTGAAACCCGCCCCTCTACGCCAATTGGCCAACCGGAGTCCGTCATGGGCGTCCGGCTCGCTGAGGCTTCCATTCCCCGGCGGCCGACCCGTCATGCCGGGCGGTGTACCTCGATCATACGGCGCCGCCCCCTCGTCCGGGCCGGTTGTGGCGTACTCCATCTGCTGCCGAGCCGCTGATCAGCGGCTGGTCCCGGCAGTGCGCCCGGAGCGGCCCGGTGCACGCGGGGCTCGGGGTGCCCTCGGTGCGCGGACATCCCTGCCCGCACTCCGTGCGCCCCTGCCCCGCCGTGCCCTCAGACCTCTGCCGTGCCCTTCGTCTCACCGAGCACGTGGAGCTGGGTGGCGACGGAGTGGAAGGCGGGCAGCTCGGCCGCCGCGGCCTCCAGCTTCAGCAGCGCGTCGAGGGCGCCCGGCTCGGTGTCCACCAGGACGCCGGGCACGAGATCGGCGAAGACGCGCACGCCGTGGACCGCGCCCACCCGCAGCCCGGCGCCCTCGACCAGCGCGGTGAGCTGGTCGGCGGTGAAGCGGCGGGGCATCGGGTCGCCGGTGCCCCAGCGGCCCTCGGGGTCCTGGAGCGCCTGCCGGGCCTCGCTGAAGTGGCCGGCGAGGGCGCGGGCGAGCACGGCTCCGCCGAGACCGGCGGCGAGCACGCTGAGGACGCCTTCCGAGCGCAGCGCGGCCACCGCGTTGCGCACGCCTTCGGCCGGGTCGTCCACGTACTCCAGGACACCGTGGCACAGGACGGCGTCGTAGCCGCCGCGCTCGACCACGTCGAACAGGCCGTGCGCGTCGCCCTGGACGCCCTTGACCCGGTCGGCGACCCCGGCCTCGGCGGCGCGGCGCTCCAGCGCGAACAGGGCGTTGGGGCTGGGGTCGACGACCGTGACGCGGTGGCCGAGGCGGGCGAGGGGCACGGCGAAGTTGCCGCTGCCGCCTCCGGTGTCGAGGACGTCCAGCGAGTCCCGGCCCGTGGCCTTGACCCGGCGGTCGAGGGCGTCCCGGAGGACCTCCCAGACCACGGCGGTACGGAGGGAGGCGCGGGGTCGAGTCGGGTCCGACACGGCAGTTGACTCCTCGGCAGGGCGGAACGCTTCAGGCGACCTCCACCCTATTGCCTTCACCCCGTGCCTGGTCACCGCGGCCGCGCACGACCACGCGCGCCCGGCTCGGCCCGCGACCGGGTACGACCACGCGCGTCCCCGTCAGCCCGCGTCCGGGAGGCCGCCTCCCCGTCCCGGGGCGGTGTCCTCGGCGCCCGGGTCCCGGCGGGGCTGGGGCAGGACCGGCTGGAGGACCAGCATCCGCTCGACGATGCGGAGGAACATGGCGACGTCCCGTATCAGGTCGTCGGCGTCCCGCTGCCGGGCCGCTCCCTGGATGCCCGCCTCCGCGCGGGCGCGGCGCGCGGCGCCGGAGGCGAACAGCGCACTCCACTCGGTCAGCTCGGGCGCTATCTCGGGCAGCACCTCCCAGGCGCTGCGGATCCGGGCCCGGCGGCGCGGTGAGGTCTCGGGCCGGCCGCGGGCGGCGAGCACGGCGGCGGCGGTGCGCAGGGCGGCGAGGTGGGCCGTGGCATAACGCTCGTTCGGCGTGTCCAGCACGGTGGCCTCCTCCAGGCCGGCGCGGGCCTGGGCGAGCAGGTCGAGGGCGGCGGGCGGGGCCGTGGTCCGGCGGAGCACGGGGTGCACGTCGCTCGCCGGGCCGGTCAGTGAGGGGGCAGGGCCGGTGGCGCGGCGCCGGCGGGCGGCGGCTGCGGACGAGTGGGCCATGACGAACCTCCTGTCGTCTGGGTGACGGCACGTGTGCCGTATGGGCCCATCGTGAGGTATGGCACTGACAATCCGTTCTGACCTGGGCCTTTGCCTCACCCTCCGGTTCGGGCGTATTTTTGCACTGACCAGTCAGTTCAAATATGCCAGGCAGGGGGGCGCGTGGACCGCACGGACGGCACCGGCGGCACGGCCGGAGCGGACGTCGAGGCCGGGGACCTCGGACTCGAAGGGCCCCGGGGGTGGGTCTTCCGGCACGTCACCCTCGACGCGGGACCCGGCTCGCTGATCGCCCTGGAGGGACCCTCCGGCTCCGGCCGCACGAGTCTGCTCCTCACGCTCACCGGACGGATGAAGCCCACCGAAGGGGTCGCCACCGTCGCGGGATTCAAACTCCCCCGGCACATGGCGGCCCTGCGCCGGGTGAGCGCGGTGGCCAACGTGGCCGGCGTGACCGATCCGGAGCCGGCCCTGACCGTCGGCGAGCACCTGCGGGAGCGGGCCCTGCTGGAGCACAGGTTCGGCGGCTCCCTGCGCGAGGTGCTGCGCCCCCGGGCCCAGCGCGCCCACGAGGCGCGGCTGCGGGTCGACGCGGCCCTGGCCGCCGCCGGACTCGACCTCGAATCCCTGCCCAAGGGCTCCCGGACGGCGGTGCGCGACCTGGAGCGGATCCAGGAGCTGCGCCTGTCCGTGGCGCTGGCCGTCATGGGCCGGCCCCGGCTGCTCGGCGTCGACGACGTCGACGTGAAGCTCTCCGACACCGAACGCGCCGACGTCTGGGAGCTGCTGCGGTCCCTCGCGCGCGCGGGAACGACGGTCCTGGCGGTCTGCCGCACCGCACCCGAGGACTGCGTGGCGGTGTCCACCCGGCGGAGCGACGACGAGAGCGGCGGGACGAGCGACCGGAAGAGCGGCCGGAAGAGCGACCGGAAGGAGGAGGCCGATGCGCTCGCCGAGGCTGGCCGCGCTTGAGCTGAGGCGCTTCGGACGCGGGAAGCTGCCGCGCGCCGCCCTGGTCGCGCTGCTCGTGCTGCCCCTGCTCTACGGCGCCCTGTACCTGTGGTCCTTCTGGGACCCCTACGGCCGTCTGGACCGCATACCGGTGGCCCTGGTGAACGAGGACGAGGGCGCCACGGCGGGCGGCAGGAAGCTCACCGCGGGCGACGACATCGTCGACGGGCTGCGCGACAGCCGGACCTTCGAGTGGCACGAGGTGAGCGACGAGGAGGCCCGCGAGGGCGTCGAGGACGGCACCTACTACCTGTCGCTGACCATGCCGGCCGACTTCAGCCACCGGATCGCCTCCAGCTCGGGCGACTCCCCCGAGACCGGCGCCCTGCGGGTGCGCACCAACGACGCGAACAACTACATCGTCGGCCAGATCTCCCGCACCGTCTTCAGCGAGGTGCGCTCGGCCGCGTCCACGAAGGCCTCCCGGTCCTTCCTGGACAAGATCTTCGTCTCGTTCTCCGACATCCACGACGAGACCGTCACGGCGGCCAAGGGCGCCGACAAGCTGAACAGCGGCATCGGGAAGGCGGAGAAGGGTTCCAAGGACCTCGCCGACGGGCTGAGGAAGGCCAAGGGCGGCAGCGGCAAGCTGGCCAAGGGCCTGAAGAAGCTGGACACGGGCTCCGCCGACCTCGAGAAGGGCTCGCGCCAGGTCGCCGACGGCACCCAGGCCCTCGCCGACAAGGTCAACGCCGTCCACGCCGACGCGGGCCCGTTCCTGACGAGCAACGAGAAGACCGTCGGGGACGCCGCCCGGCTGGTCGCCGACTCGGCCAAGGCGGTCAAGGACAACCTCGACGTGCTGGTGAAGCTGGCGCCGGGTGCCGCCAGGACCGCCCACGCGTCCTCCGCCGCCCTGGACGAGGTGTACAAGGCGCGCTGCGAGACCGCGGCCGTCCCCGATACGGCCTGTCCGCAGCTGAAGCGGGCCAGGACCGCCGCCGCCGACGTGGCCACCGTCGCCGACGACCTCAACACGCTCATCGCGGACCAGAACGGCGACCTGAAGACGATGCGGGACAACCTGGGCGCGCTGCGCAAGCAGGCCACGGCCCTGGCCGAGCGCGCACCCCACCTGTCGGAGGACGTCGAGGACGCCGTCAAGAAGATCAACAAGCTGAACACCGGCGCGCACAAGGTCGCCACCGGCGCCGAGAAGCTGCACACCGGCCTCGGCACCGCCCGGACCGGCGCGGTCGCGCTGGACAAGGGCGTCGGTACGGCCAAGTCGGGTGCCGAGACCCTCAACGGCGGCCTCTACAAGCTGTCCGACGGCTCCGGGAAGCTCGCCGGCGGGCTGCACTCCGGCGCCGGGAAGATCCCGGACTACGACAAGCGGGACCGCGACCGGCGCACCGGCGTCATGGCCGACCCGGTCCAGCTCGCCTCCCACGACCTGCACAAGGCGCCGAACTACGGCACCGGCTTCGCGCCCTACTTCCTGCCGCTGTCCCTGTGGGTCGGCGCGATGGTGGCCTACATGCTGATCGCGCCGCTCAACCGCCGCGCCCTGGCGGCCGGCGCCTCCGCCTGGCGGATCGCGCTGGCCGGCTGGCTGCCGGTGGTGGCCGTGGGCGTGCTCCAGGTGGCCGCGCTGATGGCCGTGCTGCACTGGGCGATCGGGCTGCAGATGGTCCGGGCGGCCGGCACGGTCGGCTTCCTGTGCCTGGTCACGGCCTGCTTCGCGGCGCTGGTGCAGTGGCTGAACGCGCGCTTCGGCGCGGCGGGCCGGATCCTGGTGCTCGCGCTGCTGATGCTGCAGCTGACGTCGGCGGGCGGCACCTACCCCGTGCAGACGAGCCCCGGCTTCTTCAACGCGATCCACCCGTTCCTGCCGATGAGCTACATCGTGGAGGCACTGCGCCGGCTGATCACCGGCGGCGGGCTCGGCCCGGTGTGGCAGGCGTGCGCCGTGCTCGCCGCGTTCACCGCCGGCGCCCTCGCGCTGACGGCCCTCGCGGCCCGGCGCCGCCAGGTGTGGACGCTGGACCGGCTGCACCCGGAGCTGAGCCTGTGATCCCCGGGAAGCGCCCGCACGGGCGCGTACCTGTGAGAATCAGGGCCATGGAAAGCAGCAGCGCCAGGTCCGGGGGCAGCACGCGCCGCGAGGCCACCCGGCAGAAGCTCTACGAGGCGGCCGTCACGCTCATCGCCGAGCAGGGCTTCTCCGCGACCACCGTGGACGAGATCGCCGAGCGGGCCGGGGTCGCGAAGGGCACGGTCTACTACAACTTCGCGAGCAAGTCGGTTCTCTTCGAGGAGCTGCTCCGGCACGGTGTCGGCCTGCTCACCGCCTCCCTGAAGGAGGCGGCCGAGCGCACGGCGCGCGAGGGCGGCGGCAGGGTGGACGCGCTGGACGCGATGATCCGCGCGGGCCTGGTCTTCATCGACCGCTACCCGGCCTTCACCCAGCTCTACGTCGCCGAGCTGTGGCGCACCAACCGGGCCTGGCAGTCCACGCTCATGGTGGTGCGGCAGGAGGCGGTCGCGGTGGTCGAGGGGGTGCTGCGCGAGGGTGTGGCGGCCGGCGAGTTCAGCGACGAGATCGACATCCAGCTGACGGCGGCCGCGCTGGTCGGCATGGTCCTGGTGGCCGCGCTGGACTGGAAGGCGTTCCAGCCGGAGCGCTCGCTGGACGACGTCCACGCGGCCCTGTCCCGGCTGCTCCAGGGGCGGGTCAGCGGCAAGGTCTGAGCACACACGCGGAAGGCGCCGGTCCGTTGCCGGACCGGCGCCTTCCCCTCCCCCGTGTTCCCCCGTCCCCCGTACTTCCGCCCCGTACTCCCCCGTACGGGTTCCCCCGTGTGGACCCCCGTGGCCGGTCGTCTCCCCGAGGCCCCCGTGTCTCGCTTCCGCCGACGAATCGGCGGAAGGAGCGGCCGGTGGACGGGCGCCGTTCCGCCGCCCCGTGTCGGCGGTGCCGGGCCACGCCCCCTGGCCGTGGCTCCACTCTCTCGTTCCGGAGGCCCTCGTCCCATCCGCGCAGGTACTCAAGTGGCACTCTGAGTACGCGTACTCAGCCGTCCGCACGCGTGCCCAGGCCGTGGCCGCGCACCCCCCGGACCCGCCGCCGCCCGCCCGGCGGCCGGGGCGTCGGCGGCGCTCGATAAAGTCGCGGGCATGGCACGGATTGTGGTGATCGGCGCCGGGATGGGCGCGATGGCGGCCGCCGCCCGGCTGGCCGTCGCGGGCCACCGGGTGGTGGTGTACGAGCGCACGGAGACGTACGGCGGAGCGGTGCGCCGGTTCGAGCGGGACGGGTTCCGCTTCGACACGGGCCCGGGTCTGCTGACGCTGCCGGCCGTCTACCGCGATCTGTTCGTCAAGACCGGCAGAAAGCCGCTGGAGGACTGCGTCGAGCTGGTCCAGGTCGACCCGTCGGCGCGGCACGTGTTCGCGGACGGCGGCGAGGTCTGCCTGCCCAACGCCTCCCGCGCGGGGGTCGTCGCGGCCCTGGACGAGGCGCTGGGCGCGGGGGCGGGCGAGAGCTGGGGCGAGTTCCTGGTACGGGCCCGGGAGGCCTGGGACCGCACCCGCCGGCCGCTGCTGGAGGAGCCGCTGTGGTCCAACTGGCAGGTGCTGGCCGGCAAGGAACCGTACCCGGCGGTCCCGCGCAAGCGGCTGCTGCGGACCCGGCGCGCGGCCCGGCTCGGCGAGATCGGCCGCTGGGAGCTGCGCGACCCCCGGCTGGCACGGCTGCTGGACGGCTACGCGCTCGCCTACGGCCTGGATCCCGGGACCGCCCCGGCGAGCGCGGCCGTGCTGCCGTACATGGAGCACGCCTTCGGCACCTGGTACGTGCGCGGCGGGATCCGGGAGCTGGCGCGCGCGGTGTACGAGCGCTGCCTGGAGCGGCGGGTCGAGTTCGTCTTCGGCGCCGAGGTCACCCGGGTCCTGGAGGAGGAGGGCCGGGCGGCCGGGGTCGAGCTGGCCGACGGGACGGTCACCGCGGCGGACTTCGTCGTCGGCACCGGGCCCTGGCGGCTGGGCGCCCTGGTGGCGGGCAGGGAGCTGTACGGCGCCGGGGAGGTGCCGGCGCGGCCCGAGGACCGTCACCCGGGCCGGGTGGTGGTGTGCCTGGCGCTGCGCGGCGCGCGGGAGGCGGGTGCCGTGCACCGCACGGTGGTGCACGCGGCCGACCCCGAGGGCGATCCGGACCTGCTCCGGCACGGGGTGGTGTCCGGCCTGCCGCAGGTCGTGGTGGACCGGCCGGACGATCCCGCCCTGCGTCCGGACGGGGAGCACGAGTCCGTGGTGGTGACGGCGACGGTGCCGTCGGCGGCGGAGTACGACTGGGCGGCGCCGGGAGCGGCCGACGCCTTCGCGGACCGCATGGCCGCCGCGGCCGAGCGTGCCGTACCGGGGCTGCGCGAGCGGGTGCTGTGGCGGGAGGTCCGGACGCCGGTGCACACCGAGCGGGAGACGGGCGCCACGGGCGGTGCCGTCCCGCCGCCCGCGCTGGCCGCGCCCGAGGGGGTGCTGCACCCGGCCAACACCACGGCCCTGCCGGGTCTGTTCTCCGTCGGTGGCTGGTCCCACCCCGGCGGCGGTCTGCCGCACGCCGGCATGTCGGGTGCGCTGGTGGCCGGGCTCATCGTGGAGGGGCCGGGGTTCCGCGGCTCGCGCTGAGCGTTTACCCGGGAGCGGCCGGGCCGGAGCCGGAGGGGCTCAGAAGCGGTACTGCTCGTCGTACCCGGCGCCGGGGTTCGGCTGCTGGCCGCCGGCCTGGTGCGGGTACGCCTGCTCCGGCGGGAGTTCACCGCCGTGGGAATCGTCGGTGCGCTGCTGCGGCACCCACACCCCGCCGGCCGGGGTCTCGCCGTAGCCGCCGCCGTACGGCTCCTGGCCGTACCCCTGCTGGTACTGCTGGCCGTAGCCCTGGTCGTAGGAGCCGTAGGGCTGGCTGCCGATGTACGGGTCGGAGTAGTTGGCGTAGCCCTGCTGGCCCGCGCCGTCGTAGCCGTAGCCCTGCTGCGCGTAGCCGGAGTAGTCGTAGGCCTGGCCCTGTTCGCCGGTGTGCCGGGGCTGGGCGGTGTGGGCGTAGGCGGTGTCGCCGTAGACGCCGTAGTTGCCGGTGTCCTCGGGGAGGGGCTGCGGCTCGTAGACGGCGGTGGTCTCGGCGGCGGTGGGTCCGGCCGGGCGGGAGGGCGCCGGGGTGAAGACGTCGTCGCGGTCGTAGTCGTCGTAGTGGTCGGCATCCCCGGGGTTCCCCGGGTGTACGGAGCTCTCGTAGCTCTCGTGCGCCCGGCCGTCGGCGGTGTCCGCGGACCCGGGGGCGTGGGCCCCGCTGTCCGCGCCGTGCCGGTCGGCCTTGCCGCGGCGGCGCCTCGGGGCGCCGGCGGCCTCGGGGCCGGGCCGCTTGACCGCCCAGCCGGCGGCGAAGCCGCGGCGGAACGACAGTGTGACGTAGGTCTGGCCGAGCGCGAAGGCGATCGCGCCCAGCCCGATCACGACGACGGACGGCATCAGCACGCCCAGGACGACGCCGAGGAAGCCACCGAAGGCGAGCAGCCGCCAGCGCAGCCGTGCCTTGTACTGCAGCAGTACCTCGCCGAGCAACCACAGCGCGACGACGCCGAACGCGATGTAGAGGACCGTCCAGCCCATGTACGCCCCTCTCCCAATGACCGCTACGCAGTGTGTCGTATCGCGAGGCGGCCGGTCTAGGCCTGCGGGGGGTGGTGCAGGCCCAGGTTCTCGTAGATTTCCAGGGTCGCCGTGGAGCTGTTGAGCGTGATGAAGTGCAGTCCGGGCACTCCCTCGGCCAGCAGCCGTGCGCAGAACTCCGTGGCGAAGTCGATACCGATGGAGCGTACCGCCGCCGGATCGTCCTTCGCTGTGAGGATCCGCTCTTTCAGGGCGTCCGGGAAGTGGGCGTTGCTGAGCTTCGGCAGCCGTTCCAGCATTTTGACGCTGGTGACGGGCAGGACCTCCGGGATCACCGGGGTGTCGCAGCCCGCGGCCGCCACGCGGTCGCGCAGCCGCAGGTAGGACTCCGGCTGGAAGAACATCTGTGTGATGGCGTAGTCGGCGCCCGCACGGCACTTGTCCACGAAGTGGGCGACGTCGGTGTCCCAGTCCGCGGAGCGCGGGTGCATCTCCGGGAACGCGGCCACGCCCACACAGAAGTCGCCCGACTCCTTGATGAGCCGGACGAGTTCGGCCGCGTAGGTCAGGCCCCTGGGGTGCGGCACCCACTCGCCCATCGGGTCGCCGGGCGGGTCGCCGCGCACGGCCAGCATGTTGCGGATGCCGGCGTCCGCGTACTGGCCGATGATGTTGCGCAGTTCCGCGATGGAGTGGTCGACCGCCGTGAGGTGGGCGACCGGGGTCAGCGTGGTGTCGGCGACGATCTGCTGGGTCTCCTTGACCGTGCCCGCCCGCGTGGAGCCGCCGGCACCGTAGGTCACGGAGACGAAGTCGGGAGCGACCGCCTCGACCCGCCGGAGCGCGCTCCACAGGTTCCGCTCGCCCTTGGGCGTCTTCGGCGCAGAGAACTCGAACGAGTACGTCGTCTTGCCGGTGGCGAGGATGTCGCGCACGGTGCGTGCGCGATCAGTCCTGGTCGATGCGGTTCCGAGGGCCATACGGGCAGGTTAGCCAGGGGTGGGCGGTCCCCCAACCAAACGTCGGAAATTTGCCCGATTTGTCGACTTCCTGTCCACCCCTTGGACAAGCTAGCCCTGGCGCAGCCGCTTCGCGAACTCCGCCGCCGCCGCGCCCGGGTCCCGCGCCTCGGTGATCGCGCGGACCACGACCACCCGGCGGGCACCGGCGTCCAGCACCTGGTCGAGATTGCCGAGGTCGATGCCGCCGATGGCGAACCAGGGGCGGTCGGTGCCGAGGCCGGCCGTGTACCGGACCAGGTCCAGGCCGGGGGCGTGGCGGCCGGGCTTGGTCGGGGTGGGCCAGCAGGGGCCGGTGCAGAAGTAGTCCACACCCTCCTGGACGGCGGCAGCGGCGGCCTCGTCCTCGGCGTGCGTGGAGCGGCCGATCAGCACCCCGTCGCCGAGGATCGCGCGGGCCGCGGGGACCGGCAGGTCGCCCTGGCCCAGATGCAGCACACCGGCGCCGGCGGCGTGGGCGACGTCCGCCCGGTCGTTGACCGCGAGCAGCCTGCCGTGCCGGGCGCAGGCGTCGGCGAAGACTTCCAGGTACTCCAGCTCCTCGGCGGCCTCCATGCCCTTGTCGCGCAGCTGCACGATGTCGACCCCGCCGGCCAGTACCGCGTCGAGGAACTCGGGCAGGTCACCCTGGCGCCTGCGGGCGTCCGTGCACAGGTACAGACGGGCGTCGGCGAGCGCGGTGCGGGCGGTGTCGGACATGGCTGGGTCCCCCCGTGGTCGGTGTCCCTGCGGTTCGGCTGGTGGCGTACGGACGTCCGGCCCGCACGCCACCTCCTGCCGCGGGTCGGCTCAGACGGCGAGCGCCTGGGCGCGGCGCTTCACCTCCGTGCCGCGATTCTCGCTCAGGGCCTGCGCGGGGGTACCGGGCAGGGTCGGGTCGGGGGTGAAGAGCCACTCGATCATCTCTTCGTCCGTGAAGCCGTCGTCCCTCAGGAGCGTCAGGGTCCCGGACAGGCCCTTGACGACCTTGTCCCCGTCGATGAAGGCGGCGGGGACGTGCAGTGCCCGGTTCTCACCACGGCGTACGGCGATGAGCTGGCCGTCCTTGACCAGCTGCCGCACACGCGTCACCTCGACGCCGAGCTGTTCGGCGATGTCGGGGAGGGTGAGCCAGTCGGGGACGAGAGCATCGATCTTTGCGTCAATCTCGGTCACGGAATCCAGCCTAGGCGCTCCGCGGCCTCGCCCGCGATCCGCCGTCGGCCGTCCGCGGCACCGTCGTGCCTGGTCGGGGCGGAGCGCACCGGCGCGGCCTCAGTCGGCCGTGGCGTCCTTCAGGGGCCGGGCCGGGTCGGTCAGGGCGTCCACGTCCATCCGCCGGCCCGCCTCGATCAGGCGGCGGCCCTGGGCCAGGTCGCGGGGGCGGCCCACCGCCAGCAGGGCCACCAGGCGGCCCTCGCGCAGCCAGCACACCGTCCAGGAGGGGCCCGCCGGATCGCCGCGCCAGACCAGGCGGTCGGCCGCGGCGTGGTGGCCGGCGTACTGCACGAACCGGCCGAACTGCTCCGACCAGAAGTACGGCACCGGGTCGTAGACCGCGGGCGTCTCGCCGAGGATGTTCGCGGCGACCGTGCGCGGGCCCTGGAGGGCGTTGTCCCAGTGGTGGACGAGGAGCCGCTCGCCGTAGCGGGCCGAGGGGAAGGAGGCGCAGTCGCCGACGGCGTACACGTCCGGCAGGGAGGTGCGCAGGTGGTCGTCGGCGAGGACGTCGCCGTGCGCGCCCAGCTCGATGCCCGAGCCCGCCAGCCAGGCGGTGGCGGGGCGGGCGCCGACACCGACCACGACGGCGCCCGCGGCCAGCCGGGTGCCGTCGGCGAGCAGCACCGCGCCGGGCTCGACGCGCTCCACACGCGCGCCGGTGCGCAGGTCCGTGCCGCTGTCGGCGTACCAGGCGGCCATCGGGGCGGCCACCTCGGCCGGCAGGGCGCCGGCGAGCGGCCGGTCGGCGGCCTCCACGACGGTCACCGCGCAGCCGGCCTCACGGGCGGCCGTGGCGAACTCGGCGCCGATCCAGCCGGCGCCCACGACCACGACGTCGTGCTGCCGGACGACCACCGGGCGCAGCCGGGCGGCGTCGTCCAGGGTGCGCAGCAGATGCACCCCGGGCACACCCTCGGTGCCGGGCAGGGTGACCGGTTCGGCGCCGGTGGCCAGCACCAGGACGTCGTAGGGGACCGGTCCGGCCTCGGTGTCCAGTTCGTGGTCGGCGGGGCGCACGCCCAGCGCCTCGCAGCCCAGTCTGAGCTCGACGCCGAGGGACTCGAAGTCCACGTCGAAGGCGGAGTTCTCGGCCTTGCCGAGCAGCACCGCCTTCGACAGCGGCGGCCGGTCGTAGGGCTGGTGCGGCTCGGCGCCGATGACGGTCACACCGCCCCGGAAGCCCTGTTCGCGCAGGGCGACCGCGGTCTGCACCCCGGCCATGCCCGCGCCGACGACGACCACGCGCGGCCCCTGTGCCGTGCCCTCTTCCGCTGTCTGCTCGCTCACCCGGTCACCATAGACAATTGACGGTCCGTCAGTCAGGGGGCGTGCTCGGTGATCTGCTCCACCACGCTCGTGCCCGAGCCCTCCCCGGACTCCCATTCCCAGGTCTCCTCCAGCCGCACCCGGCCGTCGGGCAGCTCCACGACCGCGGACACGCAGTGGCCCGAGGCGGTCGTCCCGTCGGTCTTCAGCTGCACGTACCGGAAGTCCAGCCGGTCGCCCTCGCGGGTGCCGATCAGATGCCCGCGCACGACGTCGCCGCCCGCGTACTCGGCCCAGATCTCGCCGTCCTCCTCGTGGTAGGCGAAGCGGGTGCGGGTACCGACCTGACCCGGGGCCTGGTCGGCCACCGGGGCGAGGATCAGTCCGTCGAGCGAGCGGGCCATGGAACGGGGCTCCCTTACGGGCGAGGAGGACGGCGGGCTAGGGTGGCCACCGTACAAGCACTCGCGGGAGCCCGGACGCACCGGGCTGAGAGGGAGGCTGGCGGCCTCCGACCGTACGAACCTGATCCGGGTCATGCCGGCGAAGGGAGGGGCTGGACGCCCATGTCGTCACGTACGTCCGACGTCCTCGTCATCGGGGGCGGAATCATCGGCCTGGTCACGGCCTGGCGCGCGGCGCAGCGCGGGCTCGCCACGGCCGTGGTGGACCCCGAGCCCGGGGGCGGGGCCGCGCGGGTCGCGGCCGGGATGCTGGCCGCGGTCACCGAACTGCACTACGGCGAGGAGACGCTGCTCGCCCTGAACCTGGAGTCGGCCCGCCGCTATCCCGACTTCGCGGCCGAGCTCACCGAGCTGACCGGCCACGACCTCGGCTACCGCCGCTGCGGCACCCTCGCCGTCGCGCTGGACGCCGACGACCGCGCCGGTCTGCGCGACCTGCACGCCCTCCAGCGGCGTTCGGGCCTCGACTCCCAGTGGCTGTCCGGGCGGGAGTGCCGGCACCTGGAGCCGATGCTGGCGCCGGGGGTGCGCGGCGGGCTGCGGGTGGACGGCGACCACCAGATCGACCCGCGGCGGCTCGCGGCCGCCCTGGTGGCCGCCTGCGAGCGGGCCGGCGTGGTCTTCCACCGCACCCGGGCGGAGCGGCTCGACGTGGCCGGGGACCGGGCCGCCGGGATCACCACGGCGGACGGCACCGGGCTGCGCGCGGAGCAGGTGGTGCTCGCCGCCGGCAGCCTGAGCGGGCGGCTCGCGGGGGTCCCGGGGGAAGTGCTGCCGCCGGTGCGGCCGGTCAAGGGGCAGGTGCTGCGGCTGACCGTCCCCCGCCGGTACGCGCCGTTCCTGAGCCGGACCGTACGGGCCGTGGTGCGCGGCAGCCACGTCTACCTGGTGCCCCGGGAGAACGGCGACCTGGTGGTCGGAGCCACCAGCGAGGAGCTGGGCTGGGATACGACGGTCACGGCCGGGGGCGTGTACGAACTGCTGCGCGACGCCCACGAGCTGGTGCCCGGCATCACCGAACTGCCGCTCACCGAGACCCTGGCCGGGCTGCGCCCCGGCTCCCCCGACAACGCGCCGCTGCTCGGCCCGTCCGGTCTGGCCGGGCTGCTGCTGGCCACCGGGCACCACCGCAACGGGGTACTGCTCACGCCGGTCACCGGGGACGTGCTGGCACACGCCCTGGTCACCGGTGAACTGCCCGAGGAGGCGCGTCCGTTCACCCCGCGGCGGTTCGGCGCCACGGGGCTGGAGAAGCTGGAGCAGCCCGCATGAACCCTCCCCTGACCATCTCCGTCAACGGTGAACCCCGCGACATCGCGCCGGGCACCGCGCTGGACGCGCTGGTGGAGACCCTCACCGCGGCGCCCCGCGGGGTGGCCGCCGCCGTCAACGAGACCGTCGTCCCGCGCGCGCAGTGGGCGGCCACCGCGCTCGCCGAGGGCGACCGGGTCGAAGTACTCACCGCCGTGCAGGGAGGCTGAGCCATGGCAGACGATCCCCTGGTCCTCGGCGGGCTGACCTTCTCGTCCCGCCTGATCATGGGCACGGGCGGGGCGCCCAGCCTGGAGGTGCTGGAGCGGTCGCTGGTCGCCTCCGGCACGGAGCTGACCACGGTCGCGATGCGCCGGGTGGACCCGTCCGTGCACGGCTCGGTGCTGTCGGTGCTGGACAGGCTCGGCATCCGGGTGCTGCCGAACACGGCGGGCTGTTTCACCGCGGGCGAGGCGGTGCTCACCGCCCGGCTGGCCCGGGAGGCGCTCGGCACCGACCTGGTCAAGCTGGAGGTCATCGCCGACGAGCGGACGCTGCTGCCGGATCCGGTGGAGCTGCTGGAGGCGGCGGAGACGCTGGTCGACGACGGCTTCACGGTGCTGCCGTACACGAACGACGACCCCGTGCTCGCGCGGAAGCTGGAGGACGTCGGCTGTGCGGCGGTCATGCCGCTGGGCTCGCCGATCGGCTCCGGGCTCGGCATCCGCAACCCGCACAACTTCCAGCTGATCGTGGAGCAGGCGCGGGTGCCGGTGATCCTGGACGCGGGGGCCGGTACGGCGTCCGACGCGGCGCTGGCGATGGAGCTGGGCTGCGCGGGCGTGATGCTTGCCTCGGCGGTGACCCGGGCGCAGGAGCCGGTGCTGATGGCGGACGCCATGCGGCACGCGGTGGAGGCGGGCCGGCTGGCGTACCGGGCCGGCCGCATGCCCCGGCGGCACTTCGCGCAGGCGTCCTCCCCGACGGAGGGCCTGGCCCGTCTCGACCCCGAGCGCCCCGCGTTCTAGCCGCCCGGCCACGCGACCGCCCGTCACCGCCGGCCGGAGGACCGCCCCGGCCGCGGGACGGGCGTGCGTCGCGTCACAGGTCGGCTTCAGTCGTGCTCCCGTGCCGGTGGACGCGGTGGTGGTGTCCGTCCGCCCTCGTAGACTCCCCTCTCGTGGATACGACCCTTCAGGACCCCCTCGTCGGGCAGGTGCTCGACGGCCGGTATCGCGTCGACGCGCGGATCGCGGCCGGTGGGATGGCCACGGTCTACCGGGCCCTGGACACCCGCCTGGACCGCGTGCTCGCGCTGAAGGTGATGCACCCGGCGCTCGCGGCCGACGGGGCCTTCGTCGAGCGCTTCATCCGTGAGGCGAAGTCCGTCGCCCGGCTCGACCACCCCAATGTGGTGCAGGTCTTCGACCAGGGCACCGACGGGTCGTACGTCTACCTGGCGATGGAGTACATCGCCGGCTGCACCCTGCGCGACGTGCTGCGGGAGCGGGGTGCCGTGCAGCCGCGGGCCGCGCTGGACATCCTGGAGCCGGTGCTCGCCGCGCTCGGCGCCGCGCACCGGGCGGGGTTCGTGCACCGGGACATGAAGCCGGAGAACGTGCTGATAGGCGACGACGGCCGGGTGAAGGTGGCCGACTTCGGGCTGGTGCGCTCCGTGGACACGGTGACCAGCACGACGGGGGCCGTACTCGGGACCGTCTCCTACCTCGCGCCCGAGCAGATAGAACGGGGCACCACCGACCCGCGCGTCGACGTGTACGCCTGCGGTGTGGTCCTGTACGAGATGCTGACGGGCACCAAGCCGCACTCCGGGGAGTCCCCGGCCCAGGTGCTCTACAAGCACCTGCACGAGGACGTGCCGCCCCCCTCGGCGCTCGTTCCCGGGCTGCCGTACGAGCTGGACGAGCTGGTCGCGGCGGCCACCGCCCGGGACCTGGCGGTCCGGCCGCACGACGCCGTGGCGCTGCTCGCGCTGGCGCGCGAGGCGCGCCGGCCGCTGACCGACGAGCAGCTGGACACGCTGCCGCCGCAGGCGCTGGCCGCGGCGCACGACAACGCCGAGGACCGCACCAGCGTGATCCCGCGCGCGCTGACCTCCCCGCTGCCCGGCACCGCTCACGCGGGAGGGCTCCCGTCCCGGCCGCCGGCGGCCGGCGAGGACGGCGCCGCCGACGGGATCGACCGCACCGCCCGCTTCCGGAACCCGCCGGTGCCGCCCGTGGCGCCCCGCCGCCGGGGCCCGGCCCGGCCCCCGCGCGCCGTGCTGGCGCTGATCGCGGCTGTCCTGGTGGTCCTCGGCGTGGGCGCCGGGATCTGGTACATCAACTCGGGGCAGTTCACCAAGGTGCCGCCGCTGCTGACGCAGACCGAGGCGCGGGCGAAGGAGCGGCTGGAGGCCGCCGGGCTGGACGTCGGGCGGGTCGAGCGCGCGTACAGCGACACCGTCGAGCGGGGCACGGTGATCGGCAGCGACCCGGCGCCCGGCGCGCGGATCCGGGAGGACGACTCGGTGACGCTGACCGTGTCGCTCGGGCCGGAGACGGTGAACGTGCCGAACGTGGAGGGGCAGCCCCTCGCGAAGGCGCGGGCGCGGCTGAAGGCGGACGGCCTGGAGCCGGGCATGGTGACCCGCGAGTTCAGCGAGGACGTCGCCAGGGGCTCGGTGATCGGTACGTCGCCGGACGCGGGCACCAAGCGGCACGCGGGCTCGGCGATCGCGCTGGTCGTCAGCAAGGGCAGCCCGATCGACGTGCCGGACGTCACCGGGGACGACCTGGACGGCGCCCGGCAGGAGCTGACGGACGCCGGGCTGAAGGTCGAGGTGGCCGCCGGCCGGGTCCACTCCGAGTACGACCCGGGCAAGGTCGCCGCGCAGAGTCCGGCCGACGGCCGCCGGGCCGCCGAGGGCGACACGGTGACGCTCACCCTGTCCAAGGGCCCGGAGATGGTCGAGGTCCCGGACGTGGTCGGCGACAGCGTGGACGACGCCCGCCGGGCGCTGGAGGACGCCGGCTTCGAGGTCGAGGAGGACCGCGGCCTGCTCGGGCTGTTCGGCGACACCGTGGAGAAGCAGTCGGTGGACGGCGGCGGGACGGCACCGAAGGGGTCGACGATCACGATCACCATCCGGTGACCGGGGTCACCGGGGACCGCGGTCCGGGTCCGGGGGCGGGCGTGACACCCTGAACGGGTGAGTCCCGATCAGTCCTCCCTGCCCCGCAACCCCGTCGGCGGCCATGTGCCGGTCGCCGGCGGCCTGCACTCCGTCGGCCTGTCGTACGCCCGTGACCTGAAGGCCGAGACCGTGCAGGTCTTCGTCGCCAACCCGCGCGGCTGGGCCACGCCCGCCGGGAACCCGCGGCAGGACGAGGCGTTCCGCGCGGCCTGCGCCGAGGAGTCGATCCCGGCGTACGTCCACGCCCCGTACCTGATCAACTTCGGTTCGCACACCGAGGCGACCGTGGAGCGGTCGGTGGAGTCGCTGCGGCACTCGCTGCGGCGCGGGCGGGAGATCGGCGCGCTCGGCGTGGTGGTGCACACCGGCAGCGCGACCGGGGGGCGGGCGCGCGAGGTGGCGCTGCGGCAGGTACGGGAGCACCTGCTGCCGCTGCTGGACGAGCTGACCCACGACGACGACCCGTTCCTGCTGCTGGAGTCGACCGCCGGGCAGGGCGCCTCGCTGTGCTCCCGCACCTGGGACTTCGGGCCGTACTTCGAGGCGCTGGACGCCCACCCGAAGCTGGGAGTGTGCCTGGACACCTGCCACGTCTTCGCCGCGGGGCACGACCTGACCGGGCCGAGCGGCATGCACCAGACCCTGGACCTGCTGGTGGACACGGTCGGCGAGGGCCGGCTGAAGCTGATCCACGCCAACGACTCCAAGGACGTGGTGGGCGCGCACAAGGACCGGCACGAGAACATCGGCGCCGGCCACATCGGCGAGGACCCCTTCCGCGCCCTGATGACCCACCCGGCGACGGCGGGCGTCCCGCTGGTCATCGAGACGCCCGGCGGCAAGGAGGGGCACGCGGCGGACGTGGAGCGGCTGAAGAAGCTGCGGGACGCGTGATCCACTGGGCCGCGCCACCGCGCGGCCGGGATCAGAGCTCGGGGCCGTCCCCGGGTTCTTCCTGGTAGGAGTAGCGCTGCTCCTTCCAGGGGTCGCCGATGTTGTGGTAGCCGCGCTCCTCCCAGAAGCCGCGGCGGTCGGCGGTCATGTACTCCACGCCCCGGACCCATTTGGGTCCCTTCCAGGCGTACAGGTGGGGGACGATCAGGCGGACCGGGAAGCCGTGCTCGGCGGTGAGCAGCTCGCCGTCCTTGTGGGTGGCGAAGATCGCGCGGTCGGAGGCGAAGTCGGCGAGGCGCAGGTTGGAGCTGAAGCCGTACTCCGCCCAGACCATCACATGGGTGACATCCGGCGCCGGCGGAGCCAGGTCCAGGATGGCGCGGGCCGGGACGCCGCCCCACTCCGCACCGACCATGCTGAACTTCGTCACGCAGTGCAGATCGGCCACCACGGTGGTGTACGGCAGGGCCGTGAACTCCTCGTGGTTCCAGGTGCGCTTGTCCCCGTCGGCGGTGGCACCGAAGACGCGGAACTCCCAGCGCTCGGGCCGGAACTTCGGCACCGGCCCGTAGTGCGTGACCGGCCAGCCGCGCTGGAGCCGCTGACCCGGCGGAAGCTCGAATCCTGCCCCCGCCCCAGACTCTCGCTCCACCGGATGACCCATGTATCCATCCTGACAGACCTCGGGCGGTGCCCTTGACCACCCACACTCGAAACGGACAACTACCATCAACTCAGTGCGTACTTACTAAGTACGCACTTACTGGACGATCTTCCCCGCCGGTGCAATCATGCGGCCGCATACCTCCCCGTCCCTCCGTATGGAAGGAGCCGCTGCGATGCAGGGCGACCCCGAGGTCCTCGACTTCCTCAACGAGCAGCTCACCGGCGAGCTGACCGCGATCAACCAGTACTTCCTGCACGCGAAGATGCAGGAGAACAACGGCTGGACGAAGCTCGCGAAATACACGCGGCACGAGTCGTTCGACGAGATGAAGCACGCCGAGGTGCTCACCGACCGGATCCTGTTCCTGGAGGGGCTGCCCAACTACCAGCGGCTCTTCCACGTCCGGGTGGGACAGACCGTCCGGGAGATGTTCGAGGCCGACCGGGAGATCGAGGTGGAGGCGATCGACCGGCTCAAGCGGGGGATCAAGGTGATGCGCGAGAAGGGTGACATCACGTCCGCGAACATCTTCGAGGACATCCTCGCCGACGAGGAACACCACATCGACTACCTCGACACCCAGCTGGAGCTGCTGGACAAGCTCGGTGAGGCGCTCTACATCGCCCAGGTGATCGAGCAGCCCGAGGGCTAGGCGGCCTCGGGGATCTCCGCGAGGACGGGACGGCCCTGGTCGGCGAGCTCACGGCGGGGGCACGCGCCCCGGCCGAGGATGGCCTGGATCCGGCGGACGCACGATCCGCAGTCGGTGCCGGCCTTGCAGGCGGAGGCGATCTGGCGCGGGGTGCAGGCGCCGTTCTCCGCGTGCTGCCGTACCTGCTGCTCGGTGACGCCGAAGCAACTGCAGACGTACACCCGGCTCACCTCCCCACGGGATCGTTCGCTTGCTGCCATCCCGTTCTCGGTGAGGCAAACCTAACCTTACCCATGGCTCGGTGGGCGCAAAAGTGGCGGGGGGCGCGGATCAGGTGTGATCCGCGCCCCACTCACGCCGGTGCGCCAGGTGTACCGGGCGGAACCGTCACTGGTCCCGGTACATCTCGGCCACGAGGAACGCCAGGTCCAGCGACTGGCTGCGGTTCAGCCGCGGGTCGCAGGCCGTCTCGTAGCGCTGGTGCAGGTCGTCGACGAAGATCTCGTCGCCGCCGCCCACGCACTCGGTGACGTCGTCGCCGGTCAGCTCCACGTGGATGCCGCCCGGGTGGGTGCCCAGCGCCTTGTGGACCTCGAAGAAGCCCTTGACCTCGTCCAGCACGTCGTCGAAGCGGCGGGTCTTGTGCCCGGAGGCCGCCTCGAAGGTGTTGCCGTGCATCGGGTCGGTCACCCAGGCCACCGTCGCGCCGGACGCCGTGACCTTCTCGACCAGCTCCGGGAGCCGGTCGCGGATCTTGTCGGCGCCCATGCGGACGATGAAGGTCAGCCGGCCCGGCTCCCGCTCGGGGTCGAGCCGGTCGATGTACCGGAGCGCCTCCTCGGCCGTCGTGGTCGGGCCGAGCTTGATGCCGATCGGGTTGCGGATCCGCGAGGCGAACTCGATGTGCGCGTGGTCCAGCTGCCGGGTGCGCTCACCGATCCACACCATGTGGGCCGAGACGTCGTACAGCTCGCCGGTGCGGGAGTCGACCCGGGTCAGGGCGGACTCGTAGTCCAGCAGCAGCGCCTCGTGCGAGGAGAAGAACTCGACGGTCTTGAACTCCTCCGGGTCGGTGCCGCAGGCCCGCATGAAGTTCAGCGCGTTGTCGATCTCGCGGGCGAGCTGCTCGTAGCGCTGGCCCGAGGGCGAGGTCTTCACGAAGTCCTGGTTCCAGGCGTGCACCTGGCGCAGGTCCGCGTAGCCGCCGGTGGTGAAGGCGCGCACCAGGTTCAGCGTGGACGCCGACGCGTGGTACATGCGCTTGAGCCGCTCGGGGTCCGGGATGCGGGAGGCCTCGGTGAAGTCGAAGCCGTTGACCGAGTCGCCCCGGTACACCGGGAGCGTCACACCGTCGCGGGTCTCGGTCGGCTTGGAGCGGGGCTTGGAGTACTGCCCCGCGATCCGGCCGACCTTGACCACGGGCACGGAGGCCGCGTAGGTCAGGACGGCACCCATCTGGAGCAGCGTCTTCAGCTTGTTGCGGATGTGGTCGGCGGACACCGCGTCGAACGCCTCGGCGCAGTCGCCGCCCTGGAGGAGGAACGCCTCTCCCCTGGCGACGGCCGCCATCCGGGCGCGCAGCTGGTCGCACTCGCCCGCGAAGACGAGCGGCGGATACGACTCGAGGTCCGCGATCACTGCGCGCAGAGCCTCGGGGTCGGGGTACTCGGGCTGCTGCGCCGCGGGCAGGTCTCGCCAGGTGTTGCCAGCGCTGTGGCTGGTCTTAGCGTTCACGGTCACCTCGTACACATTACGGGGTCATGGGGCGGGATTTTCCTCCGGCTCGAAGGGTGAGACGGAGTGATTACCCTCTGGACACCAGCCCGGTGCGGTAGGGTTCCCCCATGTTCGCGCCGTCGATCCAGAACTGGTGGTGGACCGCTTCTCCGGCGGCCCGCTGATCGCGCGTACACACAGAACTCCGCGAAGGCCGCCCGAGGGGCGGCCTTCGGTGTTTCTCCGGGCCGTTCCTCTCCGTCAGAAGATCGAGAAGGAGCCCGACCCGTGGATCTCAAGGACCTGCTGCACGACCCCCGCCCCTTCGCCCTGCTCCACCGCCGCACCCCGGGCCGCGACGAGCGGCTGGTGGAGGTGCTGCTCGGCCCGGTGACCCGCCGCGACCGGCTCGCCGACCTGCCCGACGAGGGGCTCGCCCTCGTCCCGTTCCGGCAGATCCGCGAGCGGGGCTTCGACGTGCGCGACGACGGCACCCCGCTGCTGGTGCTGACCCCCGAGGAGTCGTTCGAGATCCCGCTCGACGAGGCGCTGTCCGGGCTCCCGGCCCACGAGGTGCGGGTCACCGGCGGGGGCTTCGACGTGGGGGACGAGGAGTACGGCGAGATCGTCGGGCGGGTGCTGCGCGAGGAGATCGGCCGGGGCGAGGGCGCGAACTTCGTGATCCGGCGCACCTACGAGGGCGAGATCCCCGGCTTCGGCCGCGCGGACGCGCTCGCGCTGTTCCGGCGGCTGCTGGCGGGTGAGCGGGGCGCGTACTGGACGTTCGTGGTGCACACCGGCGACCGGACGCTGGTGGGGGCGAGTCCGGAGGTGCACGTCCGGATGAGCGGCGGGACCGTGGTCATGAACCCGATCAGCGGCACCTACCGCTATCCGGCCGAGGGGCCGAGCCCGGAGCACCTGCTCTCCTTCCTCGCCGACGGCAAGGAGATCGAGGAGCTGTCGATGGTCGTCGACGAGGAGCTGAAGATGATGTGCACCGTCGGCGACATGGGCGGGGTCGTCGTCGGTCCGCGGCTGAAGGAGATGGCGCACCTCGCGCACACCGAGTACGAGCTGCGCGGGAAGTCCTCCCTGGACGCGCGGGAGGTGCTGCGGGAGACGATGTTCGCGGCGACGGTGACCGGCTCGCCGGTGCAGAACGCCTGCCGGGTGATCGAGCGGTACGAGCCGCTCGGACGGGACGGCGTGGGGCGCGGGTACTACGCCGGTGCGCTCGCCCTGCTCGGGCGGGACCCCGGGGGCGCGCAGACCCTCGACTCCCCCATCCTGATCCGCACCGCCGACATCGCCGCCGACGGCCGGCTGCGCGTCCCGGTCGGGGCGACGCTGGTGCGCGGTTCCGACCCGGCGGGCGAGGTGGCGGAGACCCACGCGAAGGCGGCGGGCGTGCTGGCCGCCCTCGGGGTGCGGCCGGCCCCGCCGCGGGCGGAGCGGGAGCGGCCCCGGCTGGCCGACGATCCCCGGGTCCGGGAGGCGCTGGACGGGCGCCGGGCCGGGCTCGCCCCGTTCTGGCTGCGGATGCAGGAGCGCTCCGACGTGCTCGCCGGCCACGCCCTCGTGGTGGACGGCGAGGACACCTTCACGGCGATGCTGGCGCACGTGCTGCGCTCGGGCGGCCTGGAGGTGACCGTCCGGCGGTACGACGAGCCGGGGCTCGGGGACGCGGTGCACGGGCACGAGGGCCCGGTGGTGCTGGGACCCGGTCCGGGCGACCCCGGCGACCTCGCCGACCCGAAGATGCGGATCCTGCGGGGCCTGGCCGCCACGGTGCTCGCGGACCACCGGTACGGCGTGCTCGGGGTCTGCCTGGGCCACGAGCTGATCGCGGCCGGACTGGGGCTGGAGATCGTGCGCAAGCAGGTGCCGTACCAGGGGGCGCAGACCACGATCGACCTGTTCGGGCGGGCGGAGACCGTCGGTTTCTACAACAGCTTCGTGGCCCGCTGCGACGAACGGACCGCCCGGGAGCTGGCGGCGCGCGGCGTCGAGGTGAGCCGCGCGGCGAACGGGGAGGTGCACGCGGTCCGGGGGCCCGGCTTCGCCGGGGTGCAGTTCCACCCGGAGTCGGTGCTGACGCTGAACGGGGCGGCGATCGTGCGGGAGCTGGTGGACCGGCTGCGCCGCACGACCGTGTAGCCGGCCCGGCGGCCGCCGTCAGCCGAAGAAGACACCGACCTCCTCGTACAGCTTCGGGTCCACCGTCTTCAGCCTGGCGGTGGCCTCGGCGATCGGGACGCGGACGATGTCGGTGCCGCGCAGGGCGACCATCTTGCCGAAGTCGCCCTCGTGCACGCAGTCGATGGCGTGCAGGCCGAAACGGGTGGCGAGCCAGCGGTCGTAGGCGCTCGGGGTGCCGCCGCGCTGGATGTGCCCGAGGACCGTGGTGCGGGCCTCCTTGCCGGTGCGCTTCTCGATCTCCTTGGCCAGCCACTCGCCGATGCCGGACAGCCGGACGTGTCCGAAGGAGTCGAGCGACTCGTCCTTGAGGACCACGTCGCCGTCCTTGGGCATGGCGCCCTCGGCGACGACGACGATCGGTGCGTAGGACGCCTTGAACCGGGAGGTGATCCACGCGCACACCTGGTCGAGGTCGAAGCGCTGTTCGGGGATCAGGATGACGTTGGCGCCGCCGGCCAGGCCGGAGTGCAGGGCGATCCAGCCGGCGTGGCGGCCCATCACCTCGCAGACCAGGACCCGCATGTGGGACTCGGCGGTGGTGTGCAGGCGGTCGATGGCCTCGGTGGCGATGTTGACGGCGGTGTCGAAGCCGAAGGTGTAGTCCGTGGCCGACAGGTCGTTGTCGATGGTCTTCGGCACCCCGACGCAGGGCACCCCGTACTCGTCGGACAGGCGCGCCGCGACACCGAGGGTGTCCTCGCCACCGATCGCGATGAGCGCCTCGATCTCCTGCTTGGCCAGGTTCTCCTTGATCCGGCGGATACCGTCCTCCTCCTTCAGGGGGTTGGTCCGCGAGGAGCCGAGGATGGTGCCGCCGCGGGGCAGGATGCCGCGCACGGTGGGGATGTCGAGGCGGATCGTGTCGTTCCCGAGCGGACCCCGCCAGCCGTCCCGGAAGCCGACGAAGTCATGGCCGTACTCCTGTACGCCCTTGCGGACGATGCCCCGGATGACGGCGTTGAGCCCGGGGCAGTCGCCGCCTCCGGTCAGTACTCCTACCCGCATGGAAATGTCCTCTCGGCGCGGTTGCCTGACGCAGAGTCACGCTAATGGTGATTCAGGTCACACCGGGAGAGGCGGGAAGGGTGATTCCGGGGTATGTCCGGATGCGTGCCCCGGTTGTCCTACTCCTCGTCGAGTCCGCGCTCGATGGCGTACCGGACCAGCTCCACCCTGTTGTGCAGCTGGAGCTTGCCGAGGGTGTTCTGCACGTGGTTCTGGACCGTGCGGTGGGAGATGACGAGGCGTTCGGCGATCTGCTTGTAGCTCAGGCCCTTGGCGACGAGCCGCAACACCTCCGTCTCCCGGTCCGTCAGCCGGGGCGCGCCCGGCTCGTCGGCGTCGGGCGCCGGAGCCGGCTCGGAGGCCAGGCGGCGGTACTCGCCGAGCACCAGTCCGGCCAGGCCCGGGGTGAACACCGGGTCGCCGACGGCGGTGCGGCGCACCGCGTCCAGCAGTTCCTCGGTGGAGGCCGACTTCAGCAGGTAGCCGGTCGCGCCGGACTTCACGGCCTCCAGCACGTCCGCGTGCTCACCGCTCGCCGACAGCACGAGGACGCGCAGCGCCGGGTTGTGGCCGACCAGTTCCTTGCACACCTGGACACCGGGCTTGGCGGGCAGGTTGAGGTCGAGGACGAGGACGTCGGGGGCGGCGGCCTTGGCACGGCGGACCGCCTGCTCGCCGTCGCCGGCGGTGGCCACCACCTCGAAGCCGGACTCGGCCAGGTCACGCGCGACCGCGTCACGCCACATCGGGTGGTCGTCCACCACCATGACCCTGATCGGGTCCTGCTGCTGTGTCATCGCCGCTCCGCCTTCTTCCGCCGTGCCCGCACGGCGCCCTTCGGTACCTTCAGTTCGACTTCCGTGCCCTGCCCGGGGACGGACACGATCTCCGCGCCGCCGCCGAGATCGCGCAGCCGGCCCCGGATCGACAGGGCCACCCCGAGCCGGCCCTCGCCCTCGGCCTGCGCCAGCCGGCCCTCGGGGATGCCGGGGCCGTCGTCCCGGACGGTGACGACGATCTCCTCCGGCTCGTCCTCCAGCAGGATCCACGCCCGCGCCCCGTCCCCGGCGTGCCGGCGCACGTTGTCCAGGGCCGCCCCGACGGCGGCGGCCAGCTCGCGGGCCGCGTGCGGCGGCAGCGGCACCGGGGCGCCGGGCTCGGCCAGGCTGACCCGGGCGCACGCGTAGCGGGCGAGCAGGGGGCGCAGGTCGACCGGGCCGTCCGCCGCGTCCTCGTCCGGCTCCTCGACGGCCCGTACGACGGCTCCGTCGGCCAGGTCCTCCGAGACCCGGGAGACCGGCACCAGGCCGCCCGACACCAGCGTGCGCAGGGCCACCTCCTGCTCCCCGGCCATCCGGCCCAGCTCGGCCGCCTCGCCGCCGAGGGCCGCGCCCCGGCGCTTCACCATCGCCAGCACCTGGAGCACGCTGTCGTGGATGTCCCGGGCCAGCCGCTCCCGCTCCCGGGTCGCGGCCTCGATCTCCAGCGCGCGGGCGAGGGTGCGCTCGGAGGCGCGGGCCACCTCCACGACGTAGCCGATGGCGATGGAGGCGACCCAGACGAGGACCACGTTGTGCACGGTGTCCCGGGCGGGGTGGCCGCGTTCGATCAGGTTGACCACGGCGACGGCCGTGGAGGCGGCGGCCGCCCAGCGCCAGCCGCCCTTGATGGCGAAGGCCAGCACCGCGCCGGCGGTCCATATCGACGGCAGGGTGGGGCCGCCGCCCGCGATCCGCTCGTGGCTGTCGGCGACCGGGGTGAGCAGGATGCCGACCAGGGCGACGGTCAGGTCCGCGGCCAGGAAACGGCGGGTGCAGCTCGCCGCGTTCGCCACCTTCGGCAGGGTGGCCAGCGTCCACACGGCCAGGACGGCGTAGTAGCCGACGGCGACCCAGGGCCGGACGAACTGCTCGTACGCGGTGGCGCACAGGCCGGTCGCGTACAGCATGGTCATGACGCGGTAGCCGGCGAGCGCGCGCCACAGCGGCAGCTCGACCGACATCCGTACGACGCGCTCGCGCTTGGGCATGTCCCCCGGTCCCCCCGATCCCCCTGGCTAGGACTCGGCCTGCTTCTTCCCGGCCTTCTCCGCTTCCCTGGCCGCCTTCGCCGCCTCCGCGATCTGCCGCTTGGCGGCGGTGGCGTAGACGTCGACGTACTCCTGGCCGGACAGCTTCATGATCTCGTACATGACCTCGTCGGTCAGGGCGCGCAGCACGAACCGGTCGTGCTCCATGCCCTGGTAGCGGCTGAAGTCCATGGGCTTGCCGATGCGGATGCCGGGCCGCATCAGCTTCGGCAGGACCTTGCCGGGCGGCTGGATCTTCTCCGTGTCGATCATGGCGACGGGGATGACCGGCGCGCCGGTGGCGAGCGCCACGCGCGCGAGGCCGCCGGGCTTGCCCCGGTACAGCCGTCCGTCGGGCGAACGGGTGCCCTCGGGGTAGATACCGAACAGCTCGCCGCGCCGCAGCACCTCGATACCGCTCCTGATCGCCGCCTCGCCGGCGCCGCGCGCCCCGGAACGGTCCACCGGGAGCTGGCCGACGCCCTTGAAGAAGGCCGCGGTGAGGCGGCCCTTCACGCCGGGGGTGGTGAAGTACTCGGCCTTGGCGATGAAGGTGACCTTGCGGTCCAGCATGACGGGCAGGAAGAACGAGTCCGAGAAGGACAGGTGATTGCTGGCCAGGATGGCGGGACCCTCGGCCGGGATGTTCTCCAGGCCCTCCACCCACGGTCTGAAGGCAACCTTCAGCGGCCCGCCGATGGCGACCTTCATCGTGCCGTACAACACCCGTGTGCCTCCTGTTTCCGTCGAACAGACCTTAACCCGGAGCACCGTCAATGGGCCCGACGACCCTGGTCGGTGTCAGTGCGGTCGCGTACGGTGAACCCCATGCCAGTTCTCCCCGGAGCCGAGCCGTACCGCCACGACGGCGGAGAGGTGGGGGTCCTCCTCTGCCACGGCTTCACCGGCTCGCCGCAGTCGTTGCGCCCCTGGGCGGAGCACCACGCCGCCCACGGCCTGTCCGTGTCGCTGCCCCTGCTGCCCGGCCACGGCACCCGCTGGGAGGACATGCTGCTCACGGGCTGGCAGGACTGGTACGCGGAGGTGGACCGCGCGCTGCGGACGCTCACCGAGCGCTGCTCCCGGGTGTTCGTCGCCGGCCTGTCGATGGGCGGGGCGCTGGCCCTGCGGCTCGCCGCCCGGCACGGCGAGCGGATCGCGGGCGTGGTGGTCGTCAACCCGGCGAACAAGGTGCACGGCCTGTCGGCGTACGCCCTTCCGGTGGCCCGGCATCTCGTCCGCACGACGAGGGGCATCGCCAGCGACATCGCCAAGGAGGGCGCGGCCGAGCTGGGCTACGACCGGGTGCCGCTGCACGCCGCGCACTCGCTGCGGGTGTTCCTGCGCCGGCTGGACGGCGAGCTGCCCCAGGTCACCCAGCCGTTGCTGCTGCTGCGCAGTGCCCAGGACCACGTCGTCCCGGCGGCCGACTCGGCGCGGGTGCTGAGCCGGGTGTCGTCCACGGACGTCACGGAGACCGTGCTGGAACACAGCTACCACGTGGCGACGTTGGACAGGGACGCGGACCGGGTCTTCGAGGAGAGCCTCGCCTTCATCGGCCGGCTCGCACCCGGTGTCGGCAAGGAGGAAGGGACGGCCGCAGTTGGCTGAGCACGAGTCCGACCGTGAGGACCGCGGGGACCGCGAGCCGGACGAGCAGGGGGTGCCGTTCGACGAGGACGCCGCCTGGCAGGCCATCGTCGCCGGGTACGGCGAGGAGCCGCCGGACCCGCCCGGCGCCCGGCCGTTCAAGTCGGTGGAGGACCTCGCGCTTCTGGAGAAGGGGATGAGGGAGGCGGAGGAGCCTCAGGAGGCGGCGGAGGCGGCGAGCGAGCCGCGGACCGACGCGGACGATCCCGCGGGCCGGCAGCCGGTCCGGCCGCTGGGCGGCTCGGTCTCCTTCGCGCCCGGCGTCGGCCCGCGCGACTACAAGGCGCCCGAGCCGTCCGACGACGACTTCGACGAGGACGACGAGGGCCACTTCGTGCCGCCGGAGCCGCCGCCGCTGCCGTCCGCGGACACCACCGCCAGGTTCGCCTGGCTGGGAGTCGTCGGCGGCCCGGTCCTGCTCCTGCTGGCGGTGCTGCTCGGCTGGGAGATGACCTGGTGGCTGGCCACCTGCGGCATCGGCGGCTTCCTCGGCGGCTTCGCGACGCTGGTGACGCGCATGCGGACGGACGACGGGGAGGACGACGACCCGGGCCGCGGGGCGGTGGTCTGACGCCGGACGGCGGCGGGGATCCGAGGCCGGAGGCCGGCGGCGTTCACACCGCCGGCCGTGGCGCGGGGACCCGGAGGGCGGCCAGCACCGGCAGGTGGTCGGTGGCCGCGGCCAGGTCGGCGCGGGTGACGCCGGGCAGGTCCAGGGGGACGCCGCAGCCGAGCACCTCGACGCCCCGGCTGGCGAAGATGGCGTCGATGCGCTGACGGGGGTCGGCGGGGGTGGAGGTGAACTCGCCGCCCCACGGTGCGGTCGCGCGGCAGTCCTGGAGGTTCTCGGCGAGGCGGCGGAAGGTGGGGCCGTCGGGGCGCTCGTTGAGGTCGCCGCCCGCGACGGCGTGTTCCACGCCGAGGCCGGCGAGGCGGTCCAGGAGCATGCCGCCCTGCGCCAGGCGCTCGTCCCGCTGGAGGCTGAGGTGGCAGCTGACGACGCCGAGGCGGGCGCCGCCGAAGCGGACCACCGCCGTGGCGAGGCCGCGCCGGTGGAGGCCGGGGGTGAGGGGGAGGAGGACGTCCTCGGTGCGCTCGACGGTGGCGCGCAGACCGCACAGGATCGCGGGGCCCGCGGCGGTGGCGCCGCCGGTGAGGACCACCTGGCCGGAGGCCGCGGCGAGACGGGCCAGTTTCTTGCGCCAGCGGAAGAAGCGGGGGGCTTCCTGGACCAGGACGAGATCCGGGGAGCAGGCGGCGATCACTCGGGCGAGGGCGGCGGTGTCGTCGCGCATCGAGCGGATGTTGTAGCTCAGGACCCGGATGACCGCGGAACCGTCCGCTTCCGTACGGGAGTTGGGGAGCAGCGCCATGTGGATCAATGTAACGCCCCCGGCCCGGGGCGCGGGCCGCGCGCGGCCGCCGGTGCGCGGTGTCCGCTCGCGCGGCCGCGCGCCGGCGGGGCCACGACCCGGTCCCCGCCGCCCTGGGCGGGGGCGGGGACCGCGAGCCGGGGCGGACGTCACTTCCCCGCGCTCGGCTCCGCTCGCGCGGGGGGACCCCCGGCCGTGGGCGTCACATGATCGGGTCGGGTTCGCGCGCCAGGTCCGCCGCGCCCACCAGGCCCGCCTTGTTGCCGAGCCGGGCCGCGATCACGTCGGCCACCGGACGCCAGTTGCCGCCGACCAGCCAGCGCTTGTACGACTTGCGGATCGGGTCGAGGACCAGGTCGCCCTCGTCGGAGAGGCCGCCGCCGACGATGAACGCCGACGGGTCGAACAGGGAGGCCAGGTCGGCGAGGCCGGCGCCGGCCCAGCGGGCCAGCTCCCGGTAGGAGTCCACGGCGACCGGGTCGCCCTGGCGGGCGGCCATGGAGATGTGCTTGCCCTCGATGCCGTCGGGGGTGCCGTCGCCCAGCGACAGCAGCACCTCGGCGCGCTCGGGGGTGGCGTTGGCGCGCTGCTTGGCGTAGCGCACCAGGGCGCGGCCGGAGGCGTACTGCTCCCAGCAGCCCTGCGAGCCGCAGCCGCACAGCAGGCCGTCCGGGACCATCCGGATGTGGCCGAACTCCGCGGCCACGCCGAAGTGGCCGCGGCGCAGCTTGTTGCCGATGATGATGCCGCCGCCGAGCCCGGTGCCGAGCGTGATGCAGATGACGTTGCGGTGGCCCTTGCCGGCCCCGAACCTGTACTCGCCCCAGGCGGCGGCGTTGGCGTCGTTCTCGACCACGACCGGCAGGCCGGTGCGGGCCTCGACCTTTTCCTTGAGCGGCTCGTTGCGCCAGTCGATGTTGGGCGCGAAGTACACCGTGGAACGCTGCCGGTTGACGTAACCGGCCGCGCCGATACCCACGCCGACGATCTCGTGCCCGGCGCGCGCCCCCTCCACCGCCGAGGCGATGGCGTCCACGATGGCCTCGGGCGTGGTGGGGGTCGGCACCTTGAAGGTCGAGAGGATGTTGCCTTCCTCGTCGACCACGCCGGCCGCGATCTTCGTGCCGCCGATGTCGACGCCGATGGTGAGTCCCATGAATCCCTCAGTTTCGGTCGAGCCCCGCTACGGCCAACCGTACCCGAGCCCCCGCCGTCGCAGGGCTTCAGTCCAGGTCGATGCGCTCCCCCGGACCGCTGCCCTCGCCCGGGTCGCGCCGGCCGTCCGGTCCGTCGTCCGCCGCGCCGGCCGCGCGGGACGTCCAGCGGCGCTCCTGGGCCTGGACGGCGGAGCGGTAGGCGGCGAGCAGCTCGCCGCCGGCCGCGGCCAGATGGTCGAACACGTCCGGGTTGCGGTCTATGACGGGCTCGACGGCGGCCTTCGCCTGCTGGACGACCTGCCGCACCATCTGCTGGGCGGCGGGTCCGGCGAGGCCGCCGAGGAGCGGTGACGGCAGGCCGGCCAGTCTGTCGGCCACCGTGTCCACGAGCTTCTTCAGTTCCTCGGCCGCCGAGCCCGGCTGCGGACCGTGCTCGGCGCGGCGGCGGGCCTGCTCCGCGGCGAGGTCCTCGGCGCAGGCCGCGGCCCAGGCGTCGGCGTCGGTCGCCCCCGGCGGCTGCTCCTCGACGGGGTCGGGTGCGGGGCGCTCTTCGCTCATGACGGCTCCTGACTACGGTTCGCCTTTACGACGTTACCCGAACGGGCGTACCCGTTCACCGTCCCGCGGCGGGCCACAGGTCCGGGTCCGGGGCGAACCGGATGCGCAGTGCGCCGTCCCGGAGTCCCGCCCCGGCGACGGTGCAGCGGCGCAGGGCGGAGGGCAGCGGGACGATGCGGCGGAAGGGACCGGCCGTGATCAGGAGTTCGTCGCCGCGCCGGACCAGGTCGAGTTCCTCCCGTATCGCGCCGGGCAGCGGGAGGTGCCAGACCAGCACCCCGTCCTCGGCGATGCGGTCGAGGACAGGCCACTCGACCGGGTCGGGCGCCGGGTTGACGGCGGGCACGGCGAGGGCGTCGAGGTCGTCGCGGCCGTGCGGGTCGCGGCCGAGGTGCGGCACGCGGTGGACCTCGTGGGTCTCCTCCCAGTCGGCGAGCGTCTTGCGCTGCTGGGCGAGGAGGGAGGAGACCCAGCTGTCGGGGGCCGTCTCGGGCAGCGTCCGGTTGGCGATCAGGGCCTCGGTGCGCAGGCCGCGCAGGGCGAGGCCGAGGGTCGCGGTGCGGACGGCGTCGGCGCCGGCCGGGCCGGGTTCGGCGACCAGGCGTACGGCCGTGTTCCGGTCGGTGAGGACGGCCTCCACGGCGGCCAGTTCGAGGTCCCAGCGGGCCGCCGTCTCGTACAGCCAGTCGGCGGGCATGGGCACGCCGGCCAGCCGGCCGAGGACCGGGCGCAGGGCGCGGGCGGCCTGCCGCTCGGGCGGGAGCAGGCGGCGCAGGTAGCGGCGCAGTTCCTCGGGCAGGGCGAGCAGGGGGAGCGCCTGCGCGAGGGGCGGGAGGTCGACGACGAGGAGGTCGTACCGCTCGGAGAGGGCCGCGTCGCGCAGCGCGCGCAGGAAGGACAGTTCCTCGGCACCGGGCAGCGGGGTGACCTCCTCGGCGTCCAGGCGGGCCGCGCCGAGCAGGTCGAGGACGTTCGCCGCGCGCGTCTGGAAGGCGGTGAGGTCCTCGCGGAAGCGGGCGACCGCGTCCGGCCGCCAGGCGGTCAGGTGCGGGGTGACCTCGATGGGGGCCGGTCCTGTCGCGGTGCCCAGGGCCGTGCCGGGGGTGTCCGTGCGGTCGGCGCTCAGCAGGAGGGTGCGGTGGCCGTCGCGGGCGGCGGCGAGCGCGGTGGCGGCGGCGACGGTGGTCCGGCCGCCGCCGCCCGGGCCCGTGATCAGGATGGTGCGCATGAGGGTGAACGGTACCGCCGTGCGCGAGAGGCGGACCGGAGCGACTACTGCTGCCCGGACTCGACCCTCTTCTTCAGACCGGCCAGGGCGCGGTCGATGATGACCTTCTCCGCCTTGCGCTTGATCATGCCGAGCATGGGGATCTTGACGTCGACCGTGAGGGAGTAGGTGACCTCGGTCGCGCCCGAACCCGCCGGCTTCAGCAGGTAGGAGCCGTCCAGGGAGCGCAGCATCTGGGACTTGACCAGGGTCCAGGAGACCTCGTGGCCGCCGGTCCAGGTGTAGGCGAGGGTCTGGTCGTCCTTGATGGCGCCGGCGTCCATGACGAGGCGGACCTGCTCGGCGCGGCCCTGCTCGTCGGTGGCGAGGACCTTCGCCTCCTTCACCTCGCCGGTCCAGTCCGGGTAGCGCGCGAAGTCGGCGATCACCGCCATGACGTCGGCCGGAGCCGCCTCGATCGTGATGCTCGAACTGGTGTGTTCCGCCATCGCCGTGGCTCCTCCAGATGCGGGCCGTGTTGAGAGGTCCGTGCGCCGGGCTGCGCACGTGTGTGCAGCGTGAAGGCTACCGCGCCGCCGACCTGCCGCCTTCACCCCGTCTCCAGGGCCTCACCATTCGAGCGCCCAGGGGGTGCCGGTGCCGGCGAAGTGCCCCACGTTGACGCACTCGGTGGCACCGATCCGCATGCGGCGCGCCAGCGGCTGGTGCACGTGGCCGAAGAGCGCGTAGCGCGGCCGGGTGCGGCGGATGGCGTCCAGCAGGGCCACGCTGCCCCGCTCGAAACGGCGGGCCACGGTGTCGTAGACCAGCTCGGGCACCTCCGGCGGGATGTGGGTGCACAGCACGTCCACCTCGCCGACGGCCTCGATCTTCGCCGCGTACTCCTCGTCGCCGATCTCGTAGGGCGTGCGCATGGGGGTGCGCAGGCCGCCGCCGACGAAGCCGAAGACCCGGCCGCCGATCTCCACGCGCTCGCCGTCGAGGACCGTGGTGCCGGGCCGGGCGTACTCCGGCCACAGCCGGGGCATGTCGACGTTGCCGTACGTGGCGTACGTCGGGGTGGGGAAGGCGGCGAACAGCTCGGCGTACTGGCCGCGGACCGCCTTCTCGATGGCCGTGGCCCGGTCGGCGCCGATCCCGTCCCACAGCCGGGCGCCGAACTCGCGGGCCTCCGCGAACCGGCGGGCGGTGCGCAGCTCCACGAGCCGGTCGGCGTTCTCCTTGCCGAAGAGGTCGGGGAAGATGCCGCGGGAGTGGTCGGCGTAGTCGAGGAAGAGGACGAGGTCGCCCAGGCAGATCAGGGCGTCGGCACCCTCGCCGGCCCGGGCCAGGTCGCGGGCGTTGCCGTGCACGTCGCTGACCACGTGGACGCGGGTGCGCCGGCTGCCGCTGCGTGTGGATGCCATGGCGATCAAGCGTAGGCGTGTGGGGTGTAGGTGAACAGTGCCGGTGCCGCCTGCGGTTACTGGCCGGTCGGTTCGGCCGTGGACTACTGTGCGCGAAGGAACGCCCACGTGTGTGACGCAGCGAACATCTCACCGGGACCCCCTGTCGTAGACGCCATACCGGCGGGTAACGTCCGGGCAGTCCAGTCGTGCTCAGGTTTTCAACAAGTGAATCCCCGAGCACTGCCCGAGCCTTGGACCGCACCGTCGCATCGCACAACGTCGTGGCGCCGGCGCCCTAAGAGGAGCAGCAGTCTTGCGCGAGTTCAGCCTTCCGGCTTTGTACGAGGTCCCTGCGGACGGCAATCTGACCGACATCGTCCGCAGAAACGCCGCGCAGCATCCCGACGTCGCCGTCATCGCCCGCAAGGTGGGCGGTGCCTGGCAGGACGTGACCGCGCGGGAGTTCCTGGCCGAGGTGCGCACCGCCGCCAAGGGCCTCATCGCGGCCGGCGTGCAGCCGGGCGACCGGGTGGGCCTGATGTCCCGCACGCGGTACGAGTGGACGCTGCTCGACTTCGCGATCTGGAGCGCCGGCGCGGTCACCGTGCCGGTGTACGAGACGAGCTCGCCGGAGCAGGTGCAGTGGATCCTGTCCGACTCGGGCGCGACCGCCTGCGTCGTGGAGCTGGACCACCACACGGCGGCCGTGGAGTCGGTGCGCGAGTCGCTGCCCGCGCTGAAGCACGTCTGGCAGATCGACGCCGGCGGCGTGGCGGAACTGGGCCGGCTCGGGCAGGACGTCTCGGACGAGACGGTGGAGGAGCGCTGCTCGCTGGCCAAGGCCGACGACCCGGCGACCATCGTGTACACGAGCGGCACGACCGGACGCCCCAAGGGCTGTGTGCTCACCCACCGCAGTTTCTTCGCCGAGTGCGGCAACATCGTGGAGCGGCTGCGCCCGCTGTTCCGCACCGGTGAGTGCTCGGTGCTGCTCTTCCTCCCGCTCGCGCACGTCTTCGGGCGGCTCGTGCAGATCGCGCCGATGATGGCGCCGATCAAGCTCGGCTGCGTCCCCGACATCAAGCACCTCACCGACGAGCTGGCCGCCTTCCGGCCGACGCTCATCCTCGGTGTCCCGCGCGTCTTCGAGAAGGTGTACAACTCGGCGCGTGCCAAGGCGCAGGCGGACGGCAAGGGCGCGATCTTCGACAAGGCGGCGGACACCGCGATCGCGTACAGCAAGGCGCTGGACACCCCCTCGGGCCCGTCGTTCGGCCTGAAGCTCAAGCACAAGGTCTTCGACAAGCTGGTCTACGGCAAGCTGCGCGCGGTCCTGGGCGGCCGGGGCGAGTACGCCATCTCCGGCGGTGCCCCGCTCGGCGAGCGGCTCGGGCACTTCTTCCGGGGCATCGGCTTCACGGTGCTGGAGGGCTACGGCCTGACGGAGTCCTGCGCGGCGACCGCGTTCAACCCGTGGGACCGGCAGAAGATCGGCACGGTCGGGCAGCCGCTGCCGGGCTCGGTGGTGCGGATCGCGGACGACGGCGAGGTGCTGCTGCACGGCGAGCACCTGTTCAAGGAGTACTGGAACAACCCGGGCGCCACCGCGGAGGCGCTCGCCGACGGCTGGTTCCACACCGGTGACATCGGCACCCTCGACGAGGACGGCTACCTGAGGATCACCGGCCGGAAGAAGGAGATCATCGTCACGGCGGGCGGGAAGAACGTGGCGCCGGCCGTGATCGAGGACCGCATCCGGGCGCACGCGCTGGTCGCGGAGTGCATGGTGGTCGGCGACGGGCGGCCCTTTGTCGGTGCCCTGGTCACCGTGGACGAGGAGTTCCTGGGCCGCTGGTGCGCCGAGCACGGCAAGCCGGCCGGCTCCACCGCGGCGTCGCTGCGCGAGGACCCGGACCTGCTCGCCGCGGTCCAGGCGGCGGTCGACGACGGCAACGCCGCGGTGTCGAAGGCGGAATCGGTGCGGAAGTTCCGCATCCTGTCCTCCCAGTTCTCCGAGGAGTCGGGCCACCTCACCCCGTCGCTGAAGCTGAAGCGGAACGTGGTGGCGAAGGACTACGCGGAGGAGATCGAGGCGATCTACGCCAAGTGATCCCCCGGCGGCCTCATGGCGCGGTGTCCTCGGCGAGGACCCGCGCCATGGTGCGTCCGTAGGGGTGCACCGACCGCCGGCCGGGTGCGCCGGTCCGGTCGCGGCCCGGCGCCCGGCGGGGTGAGACACCCCTACAGCAGGGTTCTCAGCCGCTCCGCCAGCAGGTCCCAGCGCCACTTCTCCTCGACCCACCGGCGGCCCCGCTCGCCCATCCTGCGCCGCAGCTCCGGGTCCCCGAGCAGGACCACGATCCGCTCGGCCGTCTGCTCGGCCGAGCCGCCCCGCACCACCCAGCCGGTCTCGCCCTCCAGGACCGCGTCCGGTGCGCCGCCGGAGTCGCCCGCGACGACCGGCAGCCCGGTGGCGGACGCCTCCAGGTAGACGATGCCGAGGCCCTCCACGTCCAGGCCGCCGCGGCGGGTGCGGCAGGGCATGGCGAAGACGTCACCGGCTCCGTAGTGGGCGGGCAGCTCGGACCAGGGCACGGCGCCGGTGAAGCGCACCGAGCCGGCGACCCCGGTCTCCCGGGCCAGGCGGCGCAGGTCCCGCTCGTAGGGGCCGCCGCCGACGATCAGCAGGACGGCGTCCGGCTCGGCGGCGAGGACGCGCGGCATGGCCCGGATCAGGGTGTCCTGGCCCTTGCGCGGCACCAGACGGGAGACGCAGACCACGACCGGACGGTCGGTGAGCCCGAGCCGCGCGCGGACCTCGTCGCCGCCGGAGGCCGGGTGGAAGGTCTTCTCGTCCACCCCCGGCGGCAGCTGCACCATGCGGCCGGCCGCCTCGGGGGTCAGGGCGGTGGCGATCCGGGAGCGGGTGTACTCGCCCAGGTAGGTGATCGTGTCCGTGGACTCGCCGATCCGGCGCAGCAGCTGCCGGGCGGCGGGCAGCTGGGCCCAGCCGGCCTCGTGCCCGTGGGTGGTGGCCACCAGCCGCTCGGCACCGGCCCTGCGGAGCGCGGGAGCCATGAGGCCGAGCGGGGCCGCCGCCCCGAACCACACCGAGGTGCAGCCGTGCTCGCGGAGCAGCCCGACCGCCCGCCGGGTCGTCTGCGGGGTGGGCAGCAGCATGGTCGTACGGTCCCGTACGACGGTGAAGGGCTGCTCGGCGTCGAAGGCGGCGGTGGCCTCGGCGCCCTCCCGGCCGCGCTTCCAGGTGGAGGCGTAGACGACCAGCCGGCCGGGGTCCAGACGCAGGGCCATGTTGTGCAGGAAGGCCTGGATACCGCCCGGCCGGGGCGGGAAGTCGTTGGTCACGATCAGGGTCTTGTGCATCGCCGCCGACCCTACCGAATGGGCTGTCCCCCGGCCGGGCCCGGCCGGGTCTGTGGCACGCGCACAGGATCGCGGGACATCATGGTCGCCCGACACGGAATCGAACGGCAGGGGATCAGGTGGAGACGAAGGGTGCCGGGCGGTCCTCGGCATGGCTGCTCGCGACCTGGGGCCTCACCCGTGCGGTGCTGCTGCTCTTCGTCTTCCGGGTGTACGCCTTCCCGGGCCCGGACGTCACCTCCGACGTGTCGGTGATCTACCGCGGCTGGTACGAGGTCCTGCGCCAAGGAACGTTTCCGCTGGACGACGTGACCTGGCAGTACCCGCCCGCCGCCGCCCTCGCGATCCTCTCCCCCGCCGCCCTGCCCTTCCTGTCGTACACGCACGCCTTCTTCGTGCTGGCCTGCCTGGCCGACGCCGTCGTCCTGGCCCTGCTGTGGGCCGCGGGCCGGCGCTCCGGCCGGACCTCGCGCGGGGCCTGGGTGTGGGTGGCGGGCGTCCCGCTGCTCGGGCCGACGGTGTACGCCCGCTACGACGTGATGGTCACCGCGGTGGCCGTGGGCGCGCTGCTCGCCGGGGCCCGGCACCCGCGCGCGATGGGCGCGCTGACGGCACTCGGGGCGCTGCTGAAGGTGTGGCCGGCGCTGCTGCTGGCCGGCGCGGCGACCCGGCGGGTGTGGCTGTCGGCGGCGGCGACCGCGGCCGGCCTCGCGGCGCTGTTCGCGGTGTCCATGCCGGGCGCCTTCGCGTTCCTGACCTTCCAGCGGGACCGGGGCACCGAGGTGGAGTCGCTGGGCGCCCTGGTCTTCCACGTGGGCCGGCACTTCGGCTGGCAGGGCGAGGTGCTGCTGAACTACGGGTCGATCGAGTTCCTGGGCCCGCACGTGGACCGGGTCAGCACGGCCGCGCTGGTGCTGACCGGGACCGGCTTCGGCTGGCTGCTGCTGTGGCGGCTGCGCGCGACCCGCACGGCGCCGCACACGGTCGCCGAGGCGGCCTTCACGGCGGTGCTGCTGTTCACGGTGACCAGCCGGGTGATCAGCCCGCAGTACCTGGTGTGGCTGGTCGGCCTGGCCGCCGTCTGCGTCTCGCACCGGGCGAGCCGCATGGGCAGGCCCGCGCTGCTGGTCGTCCTCGCCTCCTTCGTGACGGTCCTGGAGTTCCCGCTCGGCTTCTCGCACGTGGTGGCGAGCGACGGGTACGGCATCACGCTGCTGGTGGTGCGCAACGGCCTGCTGCTCGCCGCCACGCTCACGGCGGCCCGGCGGCTGTGGCGCTCGACCGTGCCCCCGGCCGCGACCGCCCCCTTCCCGCCGCAGGCCACCCGCGCCCCGCAGACACCGGTCTCCTCCTGACGGCCGGCCCGCCGCGGCGGTCTCTCGCGGCGGGCTGCCTCGTTTCGAGGTGGCGCGGGGAGAACTAGCATGGCCGCCGGGCCCGCCGGGTGCGGCGAGCCGGGAACGGGGGCCGCCGGGACGGACCGCGGGGAGGACGCGGGTGCTGGAGCTGTCGATCCTCGGCTTCCTCGCCGAGGAAGCGCTGCACGGGTACGAGCTGAAGGAGCGCATCACGGCGCTGAGCGGCCTGAGCGGCCATGTCCGCCCGGTCAGCGACGGCGCGCTCTACCCGGCCATCAACCGGCTGCTCGCCGCCGGTCTGCTCGACCAGCGGTCCGGCCAGGGCCCGAGCGCCGCCCCGCGCCGGGTGCTGGTCCTGACGGAAGAGGGCAGGGCGGAGCTGCTGCGGCGGCTGCGCGGCCCCAGACAGGCGGAGATCACCGACCCCGTCCGCTTCCACACGGTGCTGGCCTTCCTGCGGCACCTGGACGACCCGGCCGAGCAGGCCGCCGTGCTCCGGCGCCGCCTGGACTTCCTCGCGGCCCCGGCGGGCTCCTCCCGGCGCGCGGGCGGGCCGGGGCGGGCCCCGGAGGCCGGGGACCTGTTCCGGGAGGGCCTGCTGCGGGTCGCGCGGGCCGCCGGGGACGCCGAGCGGGAATGGCTGCGGGAGGCCATCGCCACCCTCAGCCGAGCTCGGTCGTGACGTACGCGCGCCAGCGCGCGGTGAACTCCTCCAGGGTCGTCCCGAGCACCGTGCCGAGCGCCTCCTCGACCGCACCCGCCCGCTCGCCGTGGGGGCCGACGGCCCGGTAGAAGGCGCCGAGCCGGGCCGTGCCCCACTGTTCGGCGATCATCCGGCAGGCCAGCCAGCCGCCCTCGTAGGCCCGGGCCAGCTTCGCGGGCTCGCCGGTGAAGCCGAACTCCTCGTCGGCGGGGAGCGCCTCGGGCACCTCCCCGTCGCGGACGGCACGGGCGAGTTCGGGGGCGGCGTCGGCGGGGGTGCGGCCGGTGCCGAGGTAGCCGACCCAGTCGGCGTAGCCCTCGGAGAGCCACAGCGGGGTTGCGGCGGTGGTGTGCGCGCGGGTGGCGACATGGGTCGTCTCGTGCGTGAGGACGACCTGCCTGCCGACGTCGCCGAGGACCTCGTACGCCTCCGGGTTGACCACCACCCGGTCGGCGGGCGCCCGGCCCGGGCCCCCCGCCTCGCCCGTGGTGACGGCGGCGATGCCCCGGTAGTCGGCGGCGGGTGAGCCGAGCAGGGCCGCCATGCCGGCCAGGGACCGCGGCACGAGGATCACGACCCGGCCGGTCCACTCCGTGCCCCAGGCCCGGGAGACGGCCGGGACCGCGCGGTCGGCGAGCCGGGCGAACGGCCTCAGGCCCGCGGCGGACCGGCCGGTGCCGAGCACCAGGCTGTGCGCGCCCCGCACGGCGGTCACCGTGCCCTGGTCCCACAGCTGCTGCCCGCCCTTCCCGGCGGGCCGGTCGGCGGTGACGTACCAGGTGCCGTCGGCGGTGCGGCCGAGGGTGAGGGTGCGGCGGGCGTCGACCGGGGCCTTGTCGTAGCCCGCGACGCGGTAGCGCAGGTCGGCGTCGGCGGTGGCGCCGGAGGACGTGCGGCGCAGGCCGGTGACCCGGTAGCTCCAGGCGGCCAGCGGCAGGGCGCGCAGCCGGGTGTACTGCGCGCCGGTGCCCGTCGCCGCGTACGCCCTCTCGTCGTGGCCGAGCAGCGCGGCCGAGCGCCGGTCGAGGACCTGCTGCACCTCGGCCCGGGCCCGGTCGGTCGCCGGCTGCCCGCCGCACCCGGCGAGGGGCAGCAGCAGCACGAGCCCCACGGCCCCGGTCCCCCACGTCCGCCTGCGCCCAGCCACTTCCCGATCGTACGGCGCGCAGCGCGGTCAGGGCCGGGTGACCGAGGAGACCGGCATCATCCCGACCGGGTCGTAGCGCACCGGGGCGCCGGGGTAGGGCGCGTGGATGACCTGGCCGTTGCCGGCGTACATCGCCACGTGGCTGGCGTCCGAGCGGTAGACGACCAGGTCGCCGGGGCGGGCCTGGGAGAGCGGGACCTGCCGGCCGGCGAACCGCTGTGCCTGCGAGGTGCGCGGCAGCTGGACGCCGGCGTGCGCGTACGACCACTGCATCAGGCCCGAACAGTCGAAGCCGGACGGACCGTTGGCGCCCCACACGTAGGGGCGGCCGAGCGCGGAGCGGGCGGCGGCCAGGGCCGCGGCGGCGCGGCCGTCGGGGGCGACGGCGCCGGCCGGGTCGGGCAGGTCCGCGCGGCCGCCCCGGGAGGCCCGGTCCCAGGCGGCGCGTTCGGCGGGCGGCAGGGCGTTGATCAGCTGCCGGGCCCGGGCGAGCTTCCGCTCCACGCTGCGCTTGTGAGCGGCCACGGCCGCGCGGCTGCGCTCCAGCTCGGCGAGGGTCCCGGCGGCCTCCGCCCGCTCCTGGGCGAGTTCGCGCAGCGCGGACCGCAGTTCCTTGAGCCGGGCGGCCTGCCGGGCGCCGATGCGGTCCAGCGTGGACGCCTTCTCCAGGTAGTCGTCGGGGTCGGCGGAGAAGAGCAGGGCGACGGCCGGGTCGATGCCGCCCGCGCGGTACTGGGCGCCGGCCAGCGAACCGAGCTGCTCGCGCAGACCGTTGACGCGCTGCTGCTGCCGGGCGATGTGGTCCTGGGCGTCCCGGACCTCCCGGCGCAGCCGGCCGGCCCGCTCGTCGGCCTCGTCGTACGCCTGCGTCGCCTTCTCCGCCTCCTCGTACAGGCGGTCCACCTGGGCGCGGGTGTCGGCGCCCGGGGCCGCGTGCGCCGGTACGGCGCCGAGCGCGGCGGCCGCGGCCGACAGCACGCACAGGGCGAGGGAGCCCCGGTCGAATCCGGACGGGGCAAGGCGGCGATGGGACCCCACGGCAGTCCTTCTGCTGGCGGACGTAGACCGTTTTCCCGGCGCCTGGGGACGGGGAGGCCCCGGCGCCGGGGAAACGCGCCAGACAGTAGCCGCGCGGAGGGGCCGGGGCCAAAGACCTCGCGGTCAACACACGGTGACGCCCCGCCGCTGACGCAGGTCACCGGCGGGGCGTGGAGTCAGTTCCGGTTCCGGGGATTCGCTCGTTCGGGCGCCACCCGTGTCCGTGTGTCGCCGGGTGTCAGACCCGGACGCCGAACATGAAGGGGCCGCCGATGGTCGTCATCGACTCGTACCGGACGACGGTGCCGGTGCGCGGGGCGTGCAGGACCTGGCCGTTGCCCGCGTAGAGGCCCACGTGGTGCAGGTCGTTGAAGAAGAAGACCAGGTCGCCGACCTTGAGGTCGCTCTGGCTGTAGATCCTCGTGCCGATCTGGGCCTGCGCCTCGGAGGTGCGCGGGATGGAGACCCCGGCCTGGGCGTAGGCCCAGGAGGTCAGGCCCGAGCAGTCGAAGGAGGAGGGGCCGGTGGCGCCGTAGACGTAGGGCGAGCCGAGCCGGGTCTGGGCGGCGGAGAAGGCCGCCTGGGCTCGGCCGGAGGCCGGCGGGGCGTCGTCGCCGAGTTCGACGCGCTCGGTGGAGGAGCGGTTGGCGCGCTGCTGTTCCTCGGCGAGCTGGGCCTTCTCCTTGGCGGTCAGCGTGTTGAGGAGCTTCTGCGCCTCGGCGAGCTTCGCCTGGACTTCCTTCTTCTTGTTGCCCAGCTCGGTGCGGGTGGCGGAGAGGTCCTTGAGCTTCTCCGTCGCCTCGGCACGCTCCTGGGCCAGTTCGCGCTGTTTGTCCTGGATCTTCTTCAGCGCGTCGACCTGCTGGCTGCTCAACTGGTCGAGCGTGGAGGCCTTGTCGAGGAAGTCGTCCGGGTCCGAGGACAGGAAGAGCTGGACCGAGGCGTCGATACCGCCGGAGCGGTACTGGGCGGTGGCCAGCGAACCCAGGCCGTCGCGCAGCTTGTTGAGCTCCTCCTGGCCGCGGGCGACATTGTCCTGGATCGTGGAGATTTCCTTCTGCAGCTTCTGCTGCCTCTCCTTGGCGCCGTTGTACTTCTCGGTCGCCTGCTCCGCCTGCTCGTAGAGCTTGTCGACCTTGGCCTTGACCTCGTCCTTGCCGAGCTTCTCGCTCGGCGCGGCGTTGGCGGCGTTGGCGCTGAGCGCGACGGCAGCTGCGGCAGCGGTGGTGAGCACGGTCACGCGGGTGCGGCTCGGCTGCTTGGGTCGACGGTGGGACGCCACGGAGGACGAACTCCTTCTTGTGAGTGTTCACCCGTTCGGAGGTTCGAGCCCAGACCCTAGTGACCCGGTTGTGATCAGTTCAAATCCTCGCAGCCAAAAACCACGTCACGCAATGCATTCTTTGCACACAACTCACATGCAGTGAGATGCGGTTGACGCTACGTTGCGTGACGTTACGGCCAATTCGGGCATTGCCTGCGCCCGTTGGACCTTCAGGACAGTCGCTTGAGAAGTACCGCAGAGGCCACCGGTCGGGCACCCGCCCTGGCGACCCCGTCGGCCACCTCCCGGTCGGTGGAGGCGACGATGACCGGGCGTCCCGGCGGCTCGGCGCGCACCAGCTGGCGGATCAGCTCGTCGGCCGTGACGCCCGGCTTGGAGAACAGCACCCGCACACCGCGCGGCGGTGCCAGCAGCACCGGCGCGGCCAGTTCGGCACCGTCGAAGACACACGTCACCTCGGCCCCGGTCTGCGCGGCGAGCGCGGAGAGCTGGCCCAGCAGCCGGAGCCGCTGCTTCTCCAGCGGCATCTGCGGATAGCCGGTCTTGGTCACGTTGTAGCCGTCGACGACCAGGTGTGCCTGCGGCAGCGCCAGGAGCTGGTCGAGGATGGCCGGGTCGTTCTCGGACAGGGCCCGGGCCGCGATGTCCTTCGGGGTCATCCGTCCCGGTTCGACCGCGTCCACCGTCTCGGCCGGACGCACCGACACCGGCGGCAGGGCCAGTTCGCGCCGCAGCCCCTGGGTCGCGTCCAGCAGGGTGTCGAGCAGCAGCCGTACCCGCATGTCCTCCACGCTGCGGCCCTCCCGGGCAGCCCGGCGGGTGGCCTCCAGCGCGGCCTCGGCCTCGCCCAGGCGGGCCTTGAGCCGCCGGGACTCGCTCTCCGCGGCCGACACGTGCGCATGCGCCTCGGCGCGCACGGCGTCGATCTCGCCCTGCGCCTTGCGCAGCGCGGCCTCGCCCCGCTTGACGTCGCTGAGGGCGGCCCGCAGCTTGCGGTGGAGCGATTCGGATTCCTTCCGGGCCGACTCCAGTTCCGCGCGCAGCCGTTCGGTCTCGGCGCGGGTGTGGTCACGGGCCTGCGCCAGCTCCGCGCGCAGCCGCTCCAGCTCGGCCCGGCTCTCCTCGCCGGCCCGCTCGGCGTCCGCGCGCTGCGCCTCCTCGCCGGCCGCGGTGACCAGCTTCACCCAGCCCGCCGGGCGCAGTACGTAGGCCGCGGCCGCCACGTCGAGCGGGTCCGCGGCCGGGGGCGGGGAGCCGGAGTCCAGGGCGCCGGCGAGTTCCGGCTGCGCCACTCTGAACTTCTCCCCGATCCGCTGCCGGAACAGCGCGTCGGTCTCCAGTGCCGCCGCCATCGCGTTCCCGGCGAACTTCGCCCGGCGATTGGGGGCGAACCGGGCGTACTGCCTCAGCTGAGCGGGCAGTTCCGCCATGGTCAGCCCGCCGAAGCCGTCCGAGACGATCTGTACGACCCGTCGGCGCACGCCGTCGGGCAGCGGACGGTCAAGCACCTCGGCGGTGCCGTCGTCCGGCCCCCCGCCTGCGCTCTCCACCATCCGTCACACCCCAATACACGCATGTCTCACGGGGCCCGCTCCGCTCAGGAGCCGGCGCCCGGCCTGTCCACGAGTTCCACCTGGTCCACCGCGTTGCACCAGCGGCAGCGCACCGACTCGATGGTCTCACTGACCACCTGGCGCTCCTCCACGGCCGGCTCACCGGCGAGGTCGAGGTGCACGTACTCGACGACCTTCGACGAGCGGGTCACGTCGAACCGGGTGAGGTTGCCGCACAGGGTGCAGCGCCATCGCGTGGTGGCCGTCGGCAGGGGAACCGTCATCGTGACTGTCCGCTTCCTTCTCGTGTCCGTCCGCGCCGCTCCCCGACGCGTGTGGCTCGTAACCCTACGGCCTGGCGGGTACTCGCCGCCCGTCCGTCCACGGCGGCGAGGCGGTCTGTCAGGCTGCGTCCCGTTACGTCATGCTCTGTAGTCATGATCAGCACCTGGAGCACGGCGGCCGGCAGGACCCTGAGAGCGGTCCGGGGGACCTCGGCGCCCGTGACGTACGGCCTCATCGTCCTGTGCGCTCTGATCTTCGTCCTCGGCCCGGCCTCGGGTCTGGTCCCCGGGTACGGCTCCGGGGAGGCCCTGCCGGCCGCGCAGCGGGCGTACTTCCGGCAGTGGGGCGTGGTCCCGGCCGAGCTGTTCCGCGGACCGGCCGGAGCGGTGCTCACCCCGGCCACCGCGCTGTTCGTGCACGGCAGCTGGGTCCATCTGCTCGGGAACATGCTCTTCCTCTTCGTCTTCGGGGCGATGACGGAGGAACGGATGGGCCGCGTGGAGTTCACCCTGTTCTACGTCGGCTGCGGCTACCTCGCCCTGCTCGGCTACGCGGCCGCCAACGCCACCTCCGAGCAGTCGCTGGTCGGCGCCTCCGGGGCGGTCTCGGCGGTCCTCGGAGCGTTCCTCTTCCTGTTCCCCCGCGCGCGCGTGACCAGTCTCCTCCCCTTCCTGTTCTTCCTGCCGCTGCGTTTCCCGGCGTGGGTCGTGCTGCCGTTCTGGGCGGCCCTCCAGTGGCTGGCGGCGGGACGCGCCTCCGACGGGCCGGGGGTGGCGTACCTCGCGCACCTGGTGGGGTTCGGCCTCGGGTTCGGTTACGCGTGGGCGCGGTACGGCAGGAGGAGGGGCCCGGAGGACGGCCCGGGCGGGGCGGTCGTGGGCGACGGGCGGGCGACTAGAGTGAAAGCCACCCGAGCTCCGGTCACCGAGGGAGAGAGACAGCCGTGATCACCGCGATCGTTCTGATCAAGACCAGCGTGGACCGGATCCCCGAGATCGCGGAGCGGATCGCCGCGCTGGACAGCGTCAGCGAGGTCTTCTCGGTCACCGGCACCTACGACCTGATCGCCATGGTCCGGGTCCGGCAGCACGAGGACCTCGCCGAGGTCATCCCGGGCCGGATCAGCAAGATCCCCGGCGTGGAGGGCACCGACACGCACGTCGCGTTCCGCACCTACTCCCAGCACGACCTGGAGGCGGCGTTCGCGATCGGCCTCGACAACTAGCCGCTCAGCTCCACCGCGGCGATGCCGGTGCCCGAGGGGATGTAGAGACGCTTGCCGGTGACGACCGGGGTGTGCTGGTCGTCGCCCGCGTCGCGGCCGAGGGTGGCGCTCCAGCGTCGCTTCCCGTTCAGGTCCAGCGCCCAGACCCGGTCGCCCGCACGGACGTACACGGTGTCGCCGGCCACCACCGTCCACGGCTGGGCCGTGCTCCCGGGGAGGTCGTACGTCCAGGCGCGCGAGCCGTCGGCCGCGCGGACGCCGAACACCGTCGCCTGTTCCGTGCCGACCGCCAGCGCGCGGTTCCCCGCGGTCAGCGCCCCGCTCTCGTCCTCCCTGCGCCACAGCCGCCGGCCGTCCGTGGTCCGGAAGCCCTGGCGGGCGGCGCCGGCGTCCGCGAACAGGGTGGTGCCCGCGAGGGCGAGGGCCGTGATGTCGGTGCCCCCGGAGATCTGCCACTTGGGCGTGCCGTCCGCCGCGTCCAGCGCCAGCAGGGTGTCCCCGTAGCTGCCCGTGTAGATCACGCCGGCCGAGACCAGGGGCGTGCCGGTGGGGCCGGCCGGGGTCTTGGCGGTCCACTTCTCGCTGCCGTCGGGAGCGTAGCGGCGCAGCCCGCCCGCGTCCGTGCCGCCGACAGGGACGAGCACGTCCTCGCCGAGCGGCACCGGGACGGCGTACGCCCGGTCGCCGAGGGTGCGGGTCCACAGCGGACTGCCGGACGGACTCACCGCGGTCAGCCGGCGCACGTCCTCGCTGTCGAGGCCCACCACGCAGTACACGGCGTCCCGCGTGGCCACGGGGGTGGAGACGTCGTCGCCGAGCCGGACCTTCCAGTGCCCGGAGCCGTCCGCGGAGATCGCGTGCAGCACGCCGCCGGAGGTGCCGGCGTAGACGACGGAACCGTCCGGGGAGAGCGCGCAGCAGGCCCCGTCCAGGCCGCCGAGGGCGCCGAGGTCGTACTGCCAGCGCAGGGCCGCGGGCCCGGCCGCACCGGAGGCCGACCGCGCGGGCGAAGGGGAGCTGTGGCCCTCGCTCTCGGTGCGGAACCCGTACTCCCACAGCCAGCCGCCGGCTCCGGCCCCGGCCACGGCCACGGCTCCCCCGGCGAGGGCCTTCAGGAGCCGGCGGCGCCCGGGGGCGACGGGGCCGAGACGGCCGACGGTGGTGGGTGCGGCGGTCGAGCCGTCCCCGGCGGCACGCGGCGTCGGCGGCGCGGACGCGGGGGACGGGCTGTCGGGTGCGGTGGCGGTGGCGGTGGCGGGCACGGACGCCGGGGCGGTGCGGGGCGGGTCGCCGGCCGGGACGCCGGGCGCCTCAGGCGCGGGAGCGGCCGGCCGGGCGGGGGCGGGACCGGCCGCGGCGGGAGCCGGACCGGCCGCGGCAGGCGTCGGACCGGCCGCGGCAGGCGTCGGACCGGCCGCGGCAGGCGTCGGACCGGCGAGGGCCGAAGAAGGATCGGCCGGGGCCGGGGTGACGGGTGACGGGGCGGCCGGGGCGGGAGTCTCCCCGGCCGGGGACGGGCCGGCCGGGGACGGCGTGGCGGGTGACAGGTATTCCACGCCGCTCGGGCGGTCGTCGGGGGTCCGGCCCGGGGCGGCCGCGGGACCGTACCAGCCGGGGCGCACGGCGGCGCGCAGCGTCGCGGGGGTGAAGCCGGCGCCCGCCACCACCTCCGGCGGCTCCGGGCGCTCCAGCGGGTCCTCCCGCAGACAGGCCGTCACCAGCGGGCGCAGCCCGTCCGGTACGCCGGTCAGGTCGAAGTCGCGGGTCAGGATGCGCAGCAGCACCACCGAGTCCTGGCCCTCGCCGAAGGGCTCGCGGCCGGCCGCCGCGTAGGCGAGGACCGCGCCGAGGGAGAACACGTCGCTGGGCGGGCCGACCTGTCCGCCGTTGCGGATCTGCTCCGGCGAGACGTAGCCCACCGAGCCGACGACCGCGCCGGTGCGGGTCAGCGCGGTGGCCTCCAGGGCCCGGACGATCCCGAAGTCGATGACCCGGGGCCCGTCCGGGCCCAGCAGGATGTTCGACGGCTTCAGGTCGCGGTGGACCAGGCCCTTGGCGTGGATGGCGGCCAGCGCCTCGCCGAGCGCGGCGGCGAGCAGGCGGACCGCGGACTCGGGCAGCGCGCCGTGGTCCAGGACCGCGTCCCGCAGGTTCGGACCGGACACGAACTCCGTGGCCATCCAGGGCCGTTCGGCCTCGGTGTCGGCGTCCACCACCCGCGCGGTGTACGTGCCCGCGCCGCCGACGGTCTGCGCGGCGCGCACCTCGTGGCGGAAGCGGGCGCGGAAGGTGCGGTCCTCGGCGTGCTCGGCCCGTACGACCTTCACCGCGAGCGCGAGCCCCGTGCGGGAACGGGCGAGGTAGACCTCCCCCATGCCGCCGGCGCCGAGCCGGTGCGTGACCTCGTACGGGCCGATGTGGCGCGGGTCGGTTGCGCGCAGCGGCTGCACTCCGGGCTCCCCCTGTCCAACGTGGTCTCAGGGGGAGGTTATACGCGCCCGCCCGGCCGCCGGCCGCGCAGGTGTGCCGGCGCCGCTCACACCGCCGGCACGCAGCGGCCCCCCTCCGTGCGGTACCGCCACTTGGCGCCGTCCCGCACCAGTTCCTTCACCGCCGCGACGAAGCGCTCGACGTGTTCGTCGGGGGTGCCCGCGCCGAAGCTGACGCGGATGGCGTTGAGGGACTTCTCCCCCGGCGCCGCCTCCGGCGCCCCGCACTCGCCCTGGGACTGCGGGTCGCTGCCGAGCAGGGTGCGCACCAGGGGGTGGGCGCAGAAGAGGCCGTCGCGTACGCCGATGCCGTACTCGGCGGAGAGGGCGGCGGCGAAGTGGGAGCTGTTCCAGCCCTCGACCACGAAGGAGATGACGCCGACGCGCGGGGCGTCGTCGCCGAAGAGGGAGAGGATCCGTACCTCGGGCACCTCGGCGAGGCCCTCGCGGACCGTGCGGACGAGGTGCTGTTCGCGGGCGACGAGGGTGTCCCAGCCCGCCTCCGTCAGGGCCTTGCAGGCCGACGCGACGGCGTAGGCGCCGATGACGTTCGGGGAGCCGGCCTCGTGCCGGGCCGCGGTCTCGTGCCACTCGACGGCCACGCCGCCGTCCTCGCGCCGGGTGACCTTGCGGCTGGCGCCGCCGCCCGCGAGGTACGGCTCGGCCGCCTGGAGCCAGTCGGCGCGGCCGGCCAGGACGCCGGAGCCGAAGGGGGCGTACAGCTTGTGCCCGGAGAAGGCGACCCAGTCGACGTCCAGGTCGCCGATGTCGAGGGGGTGGTGCGGGGCCAGCTGGGCGGCGTCCAGCACGATCCGGGCGCCGTGGGCGTGCGCGGCGGCGGCCAGTTCCCGCACCGGCCACAGCTCCCCGGTGACGTTGGAGGCGCCGGTGACGCAGACCAGGGCCGGGCCGTGGGGGTCCCGGTCGGCCAGGGCCCGCTCCAGGGTCCGTACGGCCTGCCCCGGGGTGCGCGGGGCGTCGAGGTAGGTGACCTGCGCGTCCTGCCAGGGCAGCAGGGAGGCGTGGTGCTCGGTCTCGAAGACGAAGACCCGGCAGCCGGCGGGCAGGGCGCGGGCCAGCAGGTTCAGGGAGTCGGTGGTCGAGCGGGTGAAGACGACCTGGTCGGCCGGGCGGCAGCCGAGGAACGCGGCGACCGTCTCGCGGGCCTTCTCGAACAGGTCGGTGGAGAGCTGGGAGAGGTAGCCGGCGCCGCGGTGGACGCTGCCGTAGTACGGCGCGTAGGCGGCGACGTCGTCCCAGACGCGCTGGAGGGCGGGGGCGCTGGCCGCGTAGTCGAGGGCGGCGTAGGTGACTTCGCCGCCGGTGACCAGCGGGACGGTGACATCCCGTCCCAGAACGGGCAGCGGGGCGCAAACGGACTGGTCGGCGGCAGTGCTGAAGACAGACATGGCGAACTCCCGTGACAGGAACGCGAGAAGGAAGGAAGAAGGGTGTGCGGAGGCGGGGCTCTGCGGCCCTAACGCATTCGCTTGCTCACGGGAGACTCCTCGACGACCAGGATCCCTGGTTGCGTGAGGGATCCGCGCTTGCCGTGCACCTTGCTGTGCACGGCCTGGTCTTCACCCGGGGCACCCCGCCACGGACGGAGGGTTGCCGGACAGTCGGCCGGGGCCTCATGACTGTCACTCATGACCTGGTCAGGAAACGTACGCGAGAAGATCGGCGTCCCGCAACCCGTGTCCGGATCGCGGGACGGCTTCCGATGGCGTCAGGCGTTGCTGACGGCCACCCAGCGGTCCAGCGTGCGCCTGGCCGCGCCCGAGTCGATCGACTCCGCGGCCAGCGCCATGCCGGCGCGCAGCTGGTCGGCGAGCGGCGCCTGTGTCGGCCGGAGGGCCACCAGCGCCGCCGCCGAGTTCAGCAGCACGGCGTCCCGTACGGCTCCCCGCTCGCCGTCCAGCAGGCGGCGGGCGACCTCCGCGTTGTAGGCCGCGTCGGCGCCGCGCAGGGCGTCCACGGGGACGAGGTCGATGCCGACGTCCCGCGGGTCGAAGGTCTCCTCCGCGACCTTGCCGTCCCGGACCACCCACACCCGGGAGGTGGCGGTGACGGTCAGCTCGTCCAGGCCGTCGTCACCGCGGAAGACCAGCGCCGAGTTGCCGCGCTCGGCGAGCACACCGGCCACGATCGGCGCCATGCGCGGGTCGGCGACCCCGACCGCCTGGGCGCGCACCCGCGCCGGGTTGGTCAGCGGACCGAGCACGTTGAAGGTGGTCCGGATGCCCAGCTGGGAACGCGCGCCCGCGACATGGCGCAGGGACGGGTGGAAGCGCACCGCGAAGCAGATGGTGATGCCGGCTTCCTCGGCGACCTCCGCGACCCGCCGCGGGGTCAGGTTCAGGTTGATGCCGAGCTTCTCCAGGACGTCGGAGGAGCCGGAGGCGGAGGACGCGGCGCGGTTGCCGTGCTTGACCACCTTCGCGCCGGTGCCCGCGACGACGATCGAGGACATGGTGGAGATGTTCACCGTCTTGGCGCCGTCGCCGCCGGTGCCGACGATGTCGACGGCCGGGCCGGGCACCTCGATCACGTTCGCGTGCGCGTACATGGTGCGGACGAGTCCGGCGATCTCCTGCACCGTCTCGCCCTTGGCGCGCAGCGCCACCATGAACCCGGCGATCTGCGCGTCGGTCGCCTCCCCGCGCATGATCAGGTCCATCGCCCAGGCGGTGTCGTCGGCGGACAGGTCCCGGCCGTCCAGCAGACCGTTCAGCAGGACGGGCCAGGAGCGGCCCGCCGCGGTGTCGCCTCCAGCGGGGGTCACAGCGCTCATCAGCCGCTCCTGGGTGTCGTGAGAACAGGGTGCTCCCACCCTATCCAGCCCGGGACACGGCGAAGGGCCCCGTCCGGCTCGCGGACGGGGCCCTTCTGCGTGGCGTGGCGACGCGGGGATCAGTGGTGGCCGTGGCCGCTCGTGATCTCCTTGTACTCCTCGACGGTCGGCTTCGGGATCTGGTTGTCCTCGCCGTAGTAGGCGTTGGAGAGCTTGGCGCGCAGCTTCTCCGAAGCCGTCACCTTGCGCTCGACACCGTTCTCGTCGACCTTCGGGCCGATCTGGGCCGGCTCGTACTGGTGGTGGGCCGTGAGGGTGTGCAGCTGCTCCTGGCTGAGCGGCTCGTGCACCTCGATGAACTCACCGTGCGGGAGCCGCTTGATGATGCCGGTCTCCCGGCCGTGCAGCACCTTGTCCCGGTCGCGGCGCTGGAGACCCAGGCAGATCCGCTTGGTGACGATGAACGCGATCACCGGTCCGGCGAAGAAGAAGATCCGGACGAACCAGGTCACGGCGTTGATCGACAGGTGGAAGTGGGTGGCGATGAGGTCGTTGCCACCACCGACCAGGCCGATCATGTAGACCGTCACCCAGGCCACACCGAAGGCGGTGCGGGTCGGGGCGTTGCGCGGGCGGTCCAGGATGTGGTGCTCGCTCTTGTCGCCGGTGACCCAGGACTCGATGAACGGGTAGACCGCGATCGCCACCAGGACCAGACCGAAGAGCACCAGCGGGATGAACACGCCCAGGACGAGCGTGTGACCCCAGAAGTTGATCTCCCAGCCCGGCATGTAGCGGACGAGACCCTCGGCGAAGCCCATGTACCAGTCGGGCTGGGCGCCGGTGGACACCTGGTCCGGACGGTAGGGGCCCATGGCCCAGATCGGGTTGATCTGGGCGACCGCCGCGATGGCCGCGATGACACCGAAGACCAGGAAGAAGAAGCCTCCGGCCTTGGCCATGTAGACCGGCAGCAGCGGCATGCCGACGACGTTCTTCTCGGTCTTGCCGGGACCCGCGAACTGCGTGTGCTTGTGGTAGAAGACCAGGATCAGGTGGCCCACGACCAGGCCGAGCATGATGCCCGGCAGCAGCAGGATGTGGATCGAGTAGAACCGGGCGACGAAGTCGTGGCCGGGGAACTCGCCGCCGAAGAGGAACATCGAGATGTACGTGCCGACGATCGGCACGGACAGGATCGCGCCCTGGGTGAAGCGGACACCGGTGCCGGAGAGCAGGTCGTCCGGGAGCGAGTAACCGGTGAAACCGGTGAACATGCCGAGGACGAACAGCAGGAAGCCGAACAGCCAGTTGATCTCACGCGGCTTGCGGAACGCGCCGGTGAAGAACACGCGCATCATGTGCACGAACATGCCGGCGAGGAAGATCAGGGCGGCCCAGTGGTGGATCTGCCGGATGAGCAGACCACCGCGCACGTCGAAGGAGATGTGCAGGGTCGAGCTGAACGCCTCGGACATCAGCTGTCCCTGGAGCGGGACGTAGGAGCCGTGGTACTCCACCTCGTTCATCGACGGGTGGAAGAACAGCGTCAGGTAGACACCCGTCAGGATGATGATGATGAAGCTGTAGAGGCAGACCTCACCCAGCATGAACGACCAGTGGTCGGGGAAGATCTTGCGCATGTTGGCCTTGGCCAGGGAGTAGATCCCGAGCCGGCCGTCGGCCCAGTCGGCGACGCGCTCGCCGGCCGGTGCCTTCCCGCGAGAGCGGGGTGCTTCGTTGGGTGTAGTGCTCATCCGCGCTCCCAGAATGCAGGACCGACGGGCTCCTCGAAGTCGCCGAGCGCCTGGAGGTAACCCTCACTGTCCACACCGATGCGCAGCTGGGGCAGGGCGTGGCCGGCGGGGCCGAAGATCACTCGGGCACCGTCGGAGAGGTCGAAGGTGGACTGGTGGCACGGGCACAGCACGTGGTGCGTCTGCTGCTCGTACAGGGAGATCGGGCAGCCGACGTGGGTGCAGATCTTCGAGTACGCGACGATGCCCTCGTGCGACCACTCGAGCTCGCGCTTGTCCTTGATGTTGCCCGGCTGGATCCGGACGATCATCAGGGCCGCCTTGGCGATCTCGTTCTGGAACTCCTCGTCGTGCTCCTCCAGGCCGTCCGGCTTGGCGAACGTGAGGGAGCCGACGGCGACGTCCTCGGGGCGCAGCGGCTGGTTGGTGTTCATGTTGACCAGGCGCTTGCCCTTGGCCCACATGGTGTGGCGGAGCTTGGTCCCGGGGGCGGGGCCGAGACCGCCGAGCAGCATGACGCCGGAGAGCGGCACCAGGGCCAGCGCGCCGAACATCGTGTTGCGGACCAGCTTGCGGCGGCCGATGGCCGACTCCTTGGCGCCCAGGCGGAAGTCCTCGTGGACCTTGGCCCGCACCTCGGGGGAGGCCTCGATCGGGTGCCGGTCGTCGGCGACCTCGACGTCGGACATCAGGGTGCGGGCCCAGTGGACCGCGCCCGCGCCGATGCAGAACAGGGCCACGCCCAGGGTCAGGCCCAGCGCGAGGTTCATCGCGCTGGTGTGCCCGATCGGGAAGACGAAGATCGACTTGTCGGTCGGGATGGCCAGGTACGCGACGATGAAGCCGATGGTGGCCAGCATCGAGACCGTGAACAGCAGGGCGACCGCGCGCTCGGACCGCTTGGCGGCCCGCTCGTCGATGTCCTGGATCCGGTGCTCGTGCGGCGGCAGCCCCGGGTCCGCGAACGGGTTCTCCTCGTCCGCGACGCCCACCGCGCCGTGTGCGTGGTCCTGCTCAGCGGGCAGGTTCTCTTCTGGAATGTCTTGGCTACTCATGACTTCTTGGCCTTTGCGGTCCGAGCGGCGACCCAGACGGCGACCGCGATCAGCGCGCCGAGGCCGAAGATCCAGGCGAACAGACCCTCACTGACCGGCCCGAGGCCGCCCAGCTCCAGACCGCCGGGGTTCTCCGTCTTGTCGCCGTTGACCGCGTTCAGGTACGCGATGATGTCCTTCTTGTTCTTCTCCGACATCGTGGTGTCGGGGAAGGACGGCATGTTCTGCGGGCCCGTCTGCATGGCCTCGTAGATGTGCTTGGGAGCGACACCCTCCAGGCTCGGCGCGTACTTGCCCTTGGTCAGGGCGCCGCCCTTGCCGGTGAAGTTGTGGCACTGCGCGCAGTTGGTGCGGAACAGTTCGCCACCCTTGGCGATGTCCGCGCCGCCCGGTCCGTACTGCTCCTCGGTCGGCACGCTCGGGCCGGCGCCCAGGGAGGCGATGTACGCGGCGAGCTGGTCGATCTGGGCCTGCGTGTAGATGTTCTTCTTGCGCGGGACCTGGGCGCCCTGCGAGGTGGCGGCGGGCATACGGCCGGTGCCGACCTGGAAGTCGACGGCCGCGGCGCCCACGCCGACGAGGCTGGGGCCGTCGGAGGAGCCCTGGCCACCGGTGCCGTGGCAGCTGGCGCAGCCGACCTCGTAGAGCTTCTTGCCCTCCTTGATGGTCAGGGACTGGGAGGTTTCATCGGCCTGCGCCTTGCCCGCGGGTGCGAACGCGGCGTACAGCCCCCCAGTGGCCGCCAGCGCGAGGAGTAGGACGACGACCGCCGCCAGCGGATGGCGTCGTCGTGCGGAGAGCTTTTTCACGGATTACCCCGGTGTCAGGATCTTCTGCGTCGGTGCTTCTGGATGTGCGGGAGCGGTCCCGGCTACTTGATCAAGTAGATCGTGGCGAAAAGGCCGATCCAGACGACATCGACGAAGTGCCAGTAGTAGGACACGACGATGGCGGCGGTCGCCTGCTCGTGAGTGAACCTCTTGGCCATGTACGTACGGCCGAGGACCAGCAGGAAGGCGATGAGGCCGCCCGTCACGTGCAGGCCGTGGAAGCCGGTGGTCAGGTAGAACACCGAGCCGTACGGGTCGGAGGACAGCGAGATGCCGTCCTTCTTCACCAGCTCCGTGTACTCGTAGATCTGACCGCCGATGAAGATCGCACCCATGATGAAGGTGAGGATGAACCAGCCACGGAGCTTCTTCACGTCGCCGCGCTCGGCCGCGAACACGCCGAGCTGGCAGGTGAGGGAGGAGAGCACCAGGATCGTGGTGTTCGTCGCGGAGAAGGGCACGTTGAGCGCGTGCGCCTGCTCCTTCCAGTGAGCCGGTCCGGTCACCGACCGGAGGGTGAAGTACATCGCGAAGAGGGCCGCGAAGAACATCAGCTCGGAACTCAGCCAGATGATGGTTCCGACGCTGGTGAGGTTCGGCCGGTTGACCGACGGGTGCGCGTGCCCGGTTTCTACTGTCGTTGCTGTCGCCACGACCGACATTATGTCGGTCGCTTATCTCGCGCTCACTCCGGGGGGTGCCGTTCGGAGTGTTGCCGCCCGCCGGACCGGTGTTGACGTGGTGTTCACGGGGACGACGACGGGAGTAACATCCGCCGGAACGGGCCTGCCCGTCCTGTCCGTACGACGCTGACGTCTCGGAGGAACAATGCAGCCGACCGCCACGGTGCTGGTCTACAGCGACGACTCCACCACCCGCGAGCAAGTACGGCTGGCCGCCGGGCGCCGGCCGGCTCCGGACGTCCCCCTGGTGGAGTTCGTGGAGTGCGCGACTCCCGAGGCGGTGCTGCGGGAGCTGGGCAAGGGCGGCGTCGACCTCTGCGTGCTGGACGGCGAGGCCGTGCCGATGGGCGGCATGGGGGTGTGCCGGCAGATCAAGGACGAGGTGTTCGACTGCCCGCCGGTGCTGCTGCTGATGGGGCGGCCGCAGGACGCGTGGCTGGCCACCTGGAGCCGCGCCGACGCCGCGGTGACCCTGCCGGTGGATCCGGTGGAGTTCGCCTCCTCGCTGGCTTCCCTGCTGCGCCGCAGGCGGCTGGTGGGCGCCTAGCGGCCCGGGGCGCGGGACGGGTGCGCGGGGGCGGACCGGTGGTCTCCTCCCGCGCGGTGCCCCGCACCCCCTGAGGACGTTCACAGGGCCGCTGGCTGGATCCTCAGCGCGTCTCCCGGTGCCGGACCCTCCGGTTTGCCGTTGAAGAGGGCGCTGCCCTCGCGCCACTTCTGCCAGTCGACGTTCCAGTCGCCGAAGCCGTTGCCGAAGGGCTCCATGTCGTTGCCGTTGGAGTTGACGACCTTCACGATGTCGCCCTCCTTGACGGTGTCGAAGAACCACTCCGCGTTGGACGTGCTCATACCGGTGCAGCCGTGGCTGACGTTGGCGTACCCCTGGGAGCCCACGGACCAGGGGGCGGCGTGGACGTACTCGCCGGACCAGGTGACCCGGGTGGCGTAGTAGACCGGCAGGTCGTAGGAGTCGGCGCTGCCCTCGGCGATGCCCACCGTGGTGCCGCGCATCCGTACGAAGTACTGCTTGGCCAGTACGACCTTGACACCGTTGCGGGTCTCGAAGCCGGGCTTGCCGGTGGTGACCGGGATCTCGTTGATCGCCTCGCCGTTGCGGTAGACCGTCATCTGGTGCGACGAGGCGTCCGTGACGGCCTCGATCCGGTCGCCCGTGGTGAGCGTCAGCGGCTTGGACGGACCGCCCCACAGCCGGTCGCCGATCTTCACGCCGTCCAGGTTGCTGTGCACCTGGATGGTGGCGTGCACGGGCCAGTACTCCTTGGGCCGGTAGTGGAGTTCCTTGTCGCCCACCCAGTGCCAGGCGCCCGGCACGGCCGGCGTGGACCTGACCCGCAGGGCGCGTTCCACGACGGCGCGCTGCGCCTTGTCCTTGATCTCGTGGTCGAGCTGGGCCGTGATGGGCTGCCCGACGCCGTAGGTGCCCTTCTCCGGCCCGAAGGTGACGCCCAGCCGCTTCTTGCTGGAGGGACCCCTGGTGTCGAACGCCAGGACCTTCCGGCCGGGTGCGCCGTCCTCGTCCTCGGTGCTCACCGTGACCGTGTAGTGGGCGTTGGCGGCCAGCGGGGAGGTGCTGTGCCAGCGGCTGCCGTCGGCGGCCAGTTCGCCCGCCACGTAGCGCCCCGTGGAGTCCTGGGCGACGACGTCCGTGATGCGGCCCTCACCGCTCTTGGCGGTGACCTCCAGGGGCTTGTCCGGGTCGGCCCGCTTGTGCGCCTCGGAGGGGCCGTTGAAGGAGATCAGGCCCGCTGCGTCGTACGGCCTGGCCGACAGGGGGTTGCCGTCCGAACCGCAAGCGGTGACGCCCGCGCCGAGGGCGGTCACCAGCAGGGTGCAGCTGACGACGGTGCGGGTCCGCGGAGTGTGGTTCATATGATCACGCTATGAGACGGTGACCGTACCGGCACGGCAGGTAATCCTTACGAGGGAACGACACTGCGGCAACGGAAGGACACGCCGGGGCCCCGGGGAAACGGCGGGAGCCCGGCCCCTCCTGACGGAGGGCCCGGGCTCCCGGCGCGTGCTGCGTCTTACTGCGTGCGGTTTTCACCGTGGTAGTACTCGAACACCCAGCCGAAGATGCCGATCAGGATGATCGGAGCGGCGAAGTAGAGCAGCCACCAGCCGACCGCGACACCGAGGAAGGCGATCGCGCCGCCGGCGCCGAGGGCGAGCGGCTGCCAGCTGTGCGGGCTGAAGAAGCCCAGCTCGCCCGCGTCGTCCGCGACGTCGGCCTCCTTGTCGTCCTGGGCGCCCGCGTCGACCCGCCGGGCGGTGAAGCCCAGGTAGAAGCCGATCATGACGGCCAGGCCGAAGGCCAGGAAGAGCGCGGTGGTACCGGCCGGCTCCTTCGACCACACGCCATACACGATGGCCATGATCAGGATGAAGACGCTCAGCCAGATGAACATCCGACCCTGGATCTTCACTTGCCGGCCTCCTTGCTGCCCGCGACGGCGGTGCCGTGACCGGCGTGCTCGAGCTGCTCGAGCGCGGCGATCTCAGGGTGGTGCAGGTCGAACGCCGGGGATTCGCTGCGGATCCGCGGCAGGGTGAGGAAGTTGTGCCGCGGCGGCGGGCAGGACGTCGCCCACTCCAGCGAGCGGCCGTAGCCCCACGGGTCGTCCACGCCGACCGGCTTGCCGTACTTGGCGGTCTTCCAGACGTTGTACATGAACGGCAGGACCGACAGGCCGAGCAGGAAGGAGCTGATGGTCGACACCGTGTTCAGGGCGGTGAAGCCGTCGGCCGCCAGGTAGTCGGCGTACCGGCGCGGCATGCCCTCGGCACCCAGCCAGTGCTGCACCAGGAAGGTGCCGTGGAAGCCGATGAACAGCGTCCAGAAGGTGATCTTGCCGAGACGCTCGTCCAGCATCTTGCCGGTCCACTTCGGCCACCAGAAGTGGAAGCCGGAGAACATGGCGAAGACGACCGTACCGAAGACCACGTAGTGGAAGTGCGCCACCACGAAGTACGAGTCGGAGACGTGGAAGTCCATGGGCGGCGAGGCCAGGATGACACCGGTCAGACCACCGAACGTGAAGGTGATCAGGAAGCCGGTCGCCCAGAGCATCGGCGTCTCGAAGGACAGCGAGCCCTTCCACATGGTGCCGATCCAGTTGAAGAACTTCACACCGGTCGGTACCGCGATCAGGAAGGTCATGAAGGAGAAGAACGGCAGCAGCACCCCGCCGGTGACGTACATGTGGTGGGCCCACACGGTCACGGACAGGCCGGCGATCGCGACGGTCGCGGCGATCAGGCCCATGTAGCCGAACATCGGCTTACGGCTGAAGACCGGGATGACCTCGGAGATGATGCCGAAGAACGGCAGGGCGATGATGTACACCTCTGGATGGCCGAAGAACCAGAAGAGGTGCTGCCACAGCAGGGCGCCGCCGTTGGCCGCGTCGAAGATGTGGGCGCCGAACTTGCGGTCCGCCTCCAGGGCGAACAGCGCGGCGGCCAGCACCGGGAAGGCCAGCAGGACCAGGACACCGGTCAGCAGCACGTTCCACACGAAGATCGGCATGCGGAACATGGTCATGCCCGGGGCACGCATGCAGATGATCGTGGTGATGAAGTTGACCGAGCCGAGGATCGTACCGAAGCCGGAGAAGGCCAGACCCATGATCCACATGTCGGCGCCGATGCCCGGCGAGCGGACCGCGTCCGACAGCGGGGAGTAGGCGAACCAGCCGAAGTCCGCCGCGCCGTCCGGGGTGAGGAAGCCACCGACCGCGATGAGCGAGCCGAACAGGTAGAGCCAGTAGGCGAACATGTTCAGCCGCGGGAACGCCACGTCCGGCGCACCGATCTGGAGCGGCATGATCCAGTTCGCGAAACCGGCGAACAGCGGGGTCGCGAACATCAGCAGCATCACGGTGCCGTGCATCGTGAACGCCTGGTTGAACTGCTCGTTCGACATGACCTGCAGGCCCGGACGGGCCAGCTCGGCGCGCATGAGCAGCGCCATCACGCCGCCGATCAGGAAGAACGCGAACGACGTCGCCAGATAAAGCGTGCCGATCGTCTTGTGGTCGGTGGTCGTCAGCCACTTGACCACGACATTGCCGGGCTGCTTGCGCCGGACCGGCAGCTCGTTCTCGTACGAGTCCTCAGCTGCCGCGGCACCCTGGGGTTCGTTGAGGATGCTCACAGGATGTTCGTCCTCTGGTTCTTCTCGTGGCTCGTCTGCGCGATGCCGGCCGGAATGTAACCGGTCTGCCCCTTCTCCGCGAGCTCCTTCAGGTGCTGCTCATAGCGCTCGGGGGAAACGACCTTCACGTTGAACAGCATCCGGGAGTGGTCCACGCCGCACAGCTCGGCGCACTTGCCGAGGAAGGTGCCCTCCTTGTTGGGGGTCACCTGGAAGGCGTTGGTCCGGCCCGGGATGACGTCCTGCTTCATCAGGAACGGCACCACCCAGAAGGAGTGGATGACGTCACGCGAGGTGAGGACGAAGCGGACCGTCTTGCCCTTGGGCAGCCAGAGCGTCGGACCGGGGTTGTCCGTCTGCGGGTTCCGCGTGCCGGGGGTACCGACGTCGTAGACACCGCCGGCGTTCGCCGGGAACTGGTCCCTGAACCGGTCCGGGATGGCGTCCAGGTTCTTGTCGGTCCTGGCGTCGCCCTTGGAACCGGGGACGTTCTCGATGTAGTTGAAGCCCCAGCTCCACTGGAAGCCGACCACGTTGACCGTGACGTCGGGCTTCTTCGAGGTGTCCAGGAGCTTCGACTCGTCCCGGGCCGTGAAGTAGAAGAGCACCGAGATGATGATGATCGGGACCACCGTGTACAGGGCCTCGATCGGCATGTTGTACCGGGTCTGCGGAGGAACCTCGACCTTGGTGCGGCTGCGCCGGTGGAAGAAAGCACTCCACAGGATCAGGCCCCACACCAGCACGCCGACGGCGAGCGCGGCAGCCCAGGAGCCCTGCCACAGGGAGAGGATCCGCGGAGCCTCTTCCGTGGTCGGGGTGGGCATGCCAAGGCGGGGGAAGTCCTTGTATGTGCAACCGGTTGCGGTCGCCAGGACCAGGCCCGCGGTCAGTGCCTGCAGCAGCTTCCGCCGCATCGGGCGCCGCGGCGAGCGGTCGGAGCCGTTGGGACTCACGTAGCGCCTTCCCGAGAGTCTCGCCCGCGCGGTCGGCTGCGGCCTTCTCGCTGGTCGGTCGCCGCCCTGCGTCGGGCAGGGGTTTGGATGTTTATGCGGACCAAACCCTAGCCGACGCTCTCCGGGGGTTCGCGGGGAGGGGGGCATACGCGTCGCCTGTCACCCTGTTGGGGTGGAGACGGGTACCCAATAGCTCGGGTTGTGGGGGTTTGGCGGGCGGCCGCGGACGGCTGCCGGGAGCCCCCTCCGCTCTCCGCGCCCCACTACTCCCACCTGCGCTTTAACGTGGACCTGTGTCCTACTTCGACGCCGCCTCCGCCGCCCCGCTCCACCCGGTCGCCCGCCAGGCCCTGTTGGCCTCCCTGGACGAGGGGTGGGCCGATCCCGCCCGGCTCTACCGGGAGGGCCGGAAGGCCCGCATCCTGCTGGACGCCGCCCGGGAGGCGGCCGCCGAGGCCGTCGGGTGCCGGCCGGACGAGGTGGTCTTCACCTCCTCCGGCACCCAGGCCGTACACACGGGGATCGCGGGGGCGTTGGCCGGGCGGCGGCGGGTCGGACGCCACCTGATCGTGTCGTCCGTCGAACACTCCTCCGTACTCCATTCGGCGGAGGTGTTCGAAAGGGACGGCGGCGAGGTGACCCGGGTGGCCGTGGACCGGACCGGGGCCGTCACCGCGGCCGGGTACGAGGCCGCGCTGCGGCCCGGCACCGCGCTGGCCTGTCTCCAGTCGGCCAACCACGAGGTGGGCACCGTGCAGCCGGTGGCCGAGGTCGCCGAGGTCTGCCGGGCGGCCGGTGTGCCGCTGCTGGTGGACGCGGCGCAGTCGCTGGGGTGGGGGCCGGTCCCGGGCGGCTGGTCGCTGCTCGCGGCCAGCGCGCACAAGTGGGGCGGGCCGTCCGGGGTCGGGCTGCTCGTCGTGCGCAAGGGGGTGCGGTTCGCCGCCCGGGGGCCGGTGGACGAGCGGGAGTCGGGCCGGGCGCCCGGCTTCGAGAACATCCCGGCGATCGTGGCGGCCGTGGCCTCGCTGCGCGCCGTACGGGCCGAGGCGGCCCGGGAGGCGGAACGGCTGCGGGAGCTGACGGGACGGATCCGCACCCGGGTGCCGGGGCTGGTGGCGGACGTGGAGGTGGTCGGTGACGCCGAGCGCCGGCTGCCCGGCATCGTCACCTTCTCCTGCCTGTACGTCGACGGCGAGGCGCTGCTGCACGAGCTGGACCGGGCGGGCTTCTCGGTCTCCTCCGGCTCCTCCTGCACGAGCAGCACGCTGACGCCCAGCCACGTGCTGAAGGCGATGGGGGTGCTGAGCGAGGGGAACGTACGGGTGTCCCTGCCGGCGGGCGCGGCCGAGGAGGACGTGGAGCGGTTCCTGGAGGTGCTGCCGGGCGCCGTCACGGGGGTGCGGGAGAAGCTGGGCGCGCCGGCGGCGGCACCGGCCGCGCAGGCGGGCCCGGGTGAGCTGGTCGTCGACTCCCTCGGCAAGCGCTGCCCGATCCCCGTCATCGAGCTGGCGAAGGTGTTCGGGCAGGTGCCGGTGGGCGGCACCGTCCGGGTCCTCTCCGACGACGAGGCGGCCCGGCTGGACATCCCCGCGTGGTGCGGGATGCGCGGGCAGGAGTACGTCGGAGAGGAGCCGGCGGAACGGGGGACGGCGTACGTGGTGCGCCGGGTGAGCTGAGCGCCGTTTTGCGGGCCGCGCCCCGGAACGGGGCGCGGGGCCGGGTCAGCCGAGGTGTGCGCGGACCTCCTCGGCCGCCTCGTCCCCGTACGCCTTGGTGAACCGCTCCATGAAGTGCGCGCGCCGCAGCTGGTACTCCTGCGTCCCCACCGTCTCGATGACGAGGGTCGCCAGCATGCAGCCGATCTGCGCCGCGCGCTCCAGGGAGACGCCCCAGACCAGGCCGGACAGGAAGCCCGCGCGGAAGGCGTCGCCGACGCCCGTGGGGTCGGCCTTGCGGTCCTCCTCCGGGCAGCCGACCTCGATCGGGTCCTCGCCGGCCCGCTCGATGCGCACGCCGCGCGAGCCGAGCGTGGTCACGCGGTGGCCGACCCTGGCCAGGATCTCCGCGTCGGTCCAGCCGGTCTTGGACTCGATCAGGCCCTTCTCGTACTCGTTGGAGAACAGGTACGTCGCGCCGTCGAGCAGGACGCGGATCTCCTCGCCCTCCATGCGGGCGATCTGCTGGGAGAAGTCGGCGGCGAACGGGATGTCCCGGGTGCGGCACTCCTCGGTGTGGCGGAGCATCGCCTCGGGGTCGTCGGCCCCGATGAGGACCAGGTCGAGGCCGCCCACGCGGTCGGCGACGGTCTTCAGCTCGATCAGGCGCGCCTCGCTCATGGCACCGGTGTAGAAGGAGCCGATCTGGTTGTGGTCGGCGTCGGTGGTGCAGACGAACCGGGCGGTGTGCAGGGTCTCGGAGATGCGGACCGAGTCGGTGTCCACGCCGTGGCGGTCGAGCCAGGCCCGGTACTCGTCGAAGTCGAAGCCGGCGGCGCCGACGAGGATCGGCCGGGTGCCGAGCTGTCCCATGCCGAAGGCGATGTTGGCGCCCACACCTCCACGGCGTACGTCGAGGTTGTCGACCAGGAAGGAGAGGGAAACCGTGTGCAGCTGGTCCGCCACGAACTGATCGGCGAAGCGGCCGGGGAAGGTCATGAGGTGGTCGGTGGCGATGGAGCCGGTGACTGCGATGCGCACGACGCGAATTCTCCTGCGGGAGGCGGGATTGACAGTTCACGCTACCCGGTCGCAGGCCACCGCTGTAGTTGGAGAAACTACCCGATAGTAGAGCTTTCTTCGCGGCGCCTGCCGTGTCTACGGTGCCGTCATGACCAACTTCGAGGGCTTCTCCCCCGCTCCGGCCGACCTCGACGGCGATCTCGCCGCGCTGCGCGGCGACTGCGCCCGGATGGCTCCGCGCTGGGCGGTCCCGGAGCACGCCGAGCCGCGGCCGGTGCCGCCGTCCCGCATCCACGGGGTGCGCGTGCCGGCCCGGTCCGCCCGGCTGCTGGACGCGATGTCGGACTACGGCGACTGATCCGCGGGGGCGACCCGCGGCGCGCGCTCCCCCGGGTGTGCGCCGGGAACCGCACGCTCCCCTCCCGCGTCCCATCGCCGTACCCCGCGCAGGGGATGCGGCGACGAGCCAGCGAGGAGGGATGCGGTGAACACCGAGCGGCCTGAGGAGTCCGGGAACGCCGGGAACGCCGAGGTTCCGGAGGCGTCCGAAGAACGGGCGGCCCCGGACGCGGGCGGCCGGGAGGGACGGCGGCGCTCGTCCGCCGCCGTCGTGTCCGTCGCCGCCGCGGCCGTGCTGCTGGTCGGCGGTGGCGGGGCCTACCTCGCCGCGGGCGGCGGCCCCGGCCGGGGCACCGGCGGTCCGGCCGCGTCCGGCGGGGACGCTCCCGCGCCGCTCGCCCTGGACGGCTGGGCGAACGAGGGCACCGGCGGCATAGCGCCCGGCGAGCCGAATCCGTACGGCACCCGGTACGTCGCGCGCGGCGAGCTGCCGGACGGGCCCGGTTCGGCGCCGGTGTACGAGCCGGGGGCCGAGGTCGGCCGGGACCGGGTGGCCCGGCTGGCGAAGGCGCTCGGGATGGACGGCGCCCCGGTGGCCGAGGGCCGGACCTGGCGGGTCGGCGGGCAGGACGGCTCCGGACCGAGTCTGCGGGTGAGCCGGGACGCGCCGGGCGGCTGGACCTTCCACCGGTACGCGCCGGGCACCGACAACTGCCGGAAGGTGACCGTCTGCGCGCAGGACCCGGCCGCCCCGGCCGGCGACCCGGTGAGCGTGGCGGTGGCCGAGAAGGCGGCGGCGCCGGTGCTGGAGGCGGCCGGGCTGGACGGCGCGGAGACCGACGCGAGCCGGGTCATGGGCGCCCGGCGGGTGGTCGACGCCGACCCGGTGGTCGGCGGGCTGCCCACCTACGGCTGGACGACCGGTCTGACCGTCGACCGCACGGGGGAACTGGTCGGCGGGCACGGGCTGCTGAGCGCCCCGGTGAAGGGCGACACGTATCCGGTGCTGGGCGCGGGGAAGACGCTGGAGCTGCTGAACGGGACGGCGAAGGGCGGCCACCGGAAGGGGATCGGCGGCTGCGCCCGCCCGGTGCCGCTGAAGGACCGGCTGGAGCAGCCGTGCGGCGCGTCCACGGGGGCGCCGAAGCCGGCGGCGGACACCGTCGCGGTCGAGAAGGCCGTGTTCGGGCTGGCCGCGCACTCCGTCGGCGGGCGGCAGACGCTGGTGCCGTCGTGGCTGTTCCGGGTGCGGGGCTCCACGGCACCGGAGACGTTCACGGTGACGTACCCGGCGGTCGACCCCCGGTACCTCACATCACCGTCCCCCTCGTCTCCTCCCTCACTCTCGTCCCCCGCGTCCCCGGCGTCTCCCTCGTCTCCGTCGTCTCCTTCGTCGGCGCCGCAGACGCCGGGGGCGCCCGGGAAGAGCCGGAGCGTGAAGGTGCACGCGTACACGGCGGACGGCCGGACGCTGAACCTCGCCTTCTACGGCGGGGTGTGCGCCGACTACAGGACGTCGGCGCGGGAGAGCGGCGGCCGGGTCACGGTGACGGTCACCGAGAAGCCGTGGCCGGGCAAGGTGTGCGTACTGATCGCCAGGGAGTACGTGAAGACCGTGCGGCTGGACGCGCCGCTGGACGGGCGGACGGTGGTCGGCACCGACGGCCACGCGATCCCGAAGGCGAAGCCGGGCTCCCTGCGGCCCGACTCCTCCTCGCAGCCGCGCAAGGCGTATTGACCACGAGCGTTGCCGACACGCGCGGGCGCGCCGGCCGGAGCAGGGCATGCGGCGCGGCCGGAGCGGCCGGAGCGCGCGACGACGAGGCGGCGGCCCCCCAGGGGACCGCCGCCTCGTCTCGTGCCGTCGGGCTCTGCCGCCGGCTTTAGCTGAAGGAATCGCCGCAGGCGCAGGAACCGGTCGCGTTCGGGTTGTCGATCGTGAAGCCCTGCTTCTCGATCGTGTCGACGAAGTCGATGGTGGCGCCGCCCAGGTACGGAGCGCTCATGCGGTCCGTGACGACCTTCACCCCGCCGAAGTCCTTCTCGACGTCACCGTCGAGCGAGCGCTCGTCGAAGAAGAGCTGGTAGCGCAGGCCGGAGCAGCCGCCGGGCTGGACGGCGACGCGCAGCGCGAGGTCGTCGCGGCCTTCCTGGTCGAGCAGGGCCTTGACCTTGGCCGCGGCGGCGTCGGTCAGGATGATGCCGTCGGTGACGGTGGTGGTCTCGTCCGATACGGACATCTACATCTCTCCCGGGTTGTACGGAGACTGCTTGCCGACGAGTGCAACCGGCGCTTCCGCGGATTCATTCCGGGCCGGGCAGTCACGTTGTCGCTTTTTTCTTCTTCCTCATGCTCGCACATGCCCGGGAAGCCGGACAGGACCCGGAGAGGGAGCCCGGCGGGATTCACGTCACATAGACGCTATGGCCATCGTCAAAGTGACGTGAACCGGTTATGATAGATAGCGTCAGTTAGACGAAAAGTAGAAAGGGTGCGTGACGTGACCACCGCCCAGACCCCGGAACTCGACGTACAGCCGACTCCGCTCGCCCTGCTGCTGCTCGGCCGTGAGGCCGACCCGAAGAGCGAGCGGGGCGTCGAGTGCCCCGGCGACCTGCCGTCGCCGTCCGACCCGGACCTGGTCGAGCGCGCCCGCGCGGCCAAGGAGAAGCTGGGCGACAAGGTCTTCGTGCTCGGCCACCACTACCAGCGCGACGAGGTCATCCAGTTCGCCGACGTCACGGGCGACTCCTTCAAGCTGGCCCGGGACGCGGCCGCCCGCCCGGAGGCCGAGTACATCGTCTTCTGCGGTGTGCACTTCATGGCCGAGTCGGCGGACATCCTGACCTCCGACGACCAGAAGGTCGTCCTGCCCGACCTCGCCGCCGGCTGCTCCATGGCCGACATGGCGACGGCCGAGCAGGTCGCGGAGTGCTGGGACGTGCTGACCGAGGCCGGGATAGCCGAGCAGGTGGTCCCCGTGTCGTACATGAACTCCTCGGCCGACATCAAGGCGTTCACCGGCAAGCACGGCGGCACCATCTGCACCTCGTCCAACGCCAAGCGCGCCCTGGACTGGGCCTTCGAGCAGGGCGAGAAGGTGCTGTTCCTGCCGGACCAGCACCTGGGCCGCAACACCGCCGTCCGCGACATGGGCATGTCCCTGGACGACTGCGTGGTCTACAACCCGCACAAGCCGAACGGCGGGCTGACCGCGGAGGAGCTGCGCGCCGCGAAGATGATCCTGTGGCGCGGCCACTGCTCGGTGCACGGCCGCTTCAGCCTCGACTCGGTCAACGACGTCCGGGAGCGCATCCCGGGCGTGAACGTCCTCGTCCACCCCGAGTGCAAGCACGAGGTGGTGGCCGCGGCCGACTACGTCGGCTCGACCGAGTACATCATCAAGGCGCTGGAGGCGGCCCCGGCCGGCTCCAAGTGGGCCATCGGCACCGAGCTCAACCTGGTCCGCCGCCTGGCGAACCGTTTCGCGCCCGAGGGCAAGGAGATCGTCTTCCTCGACAAGACGGTCTGCTTCTGCTCGACCATGAACCGGATCGACCTGCCCCACCTGGTCTGGGCCCTGGAGTCCCTGGCCGAGGGCAACCTGGTCAACCGGATCGAGGTCGACAAGGAGACGGAGGCGTTCGCCAAGCTGGCCCTGGAACGGATGCTCGCCCTGCCGTAACCGGCCTACGAGTGCCGCCTCTTCGGGCGGCGCCCTCGCATCACGGAGCCCCCGCGGGCGGTGTCACCGCCCGCGGGGGCTCCGGTCGTGTGTGCAGGGCCCGCGGGTGCGGGCCGGGTGTCACACGCTCGCCGGTGTCCGCTCGGTGGCCGGCTCCCCGGGGGCGGCCCGCCTGGCCGCCCGCTTCTTCGCCCGGCGCTCCTTGCGGAGCTCCAGCATCGCGTAGAGCGTCGGGACGAGGAGCAGGGTGAGCAGCGTGGAGGTGATCAGGCCGCCGATGACGACCACCGCCAGCGGCTGGGCGATGAAGCCGCCCTCGCCGGTGATGCCCAGGGCCATCGGCAGCAGGGCGAAGATGGTGGCCAGGGCCGTCATCAGGATCGGGCGCAGACGGTGCCGGCCGCCCTCGATCACGGCCTCCACCACCCCGTGGCCCTGTGCGCGGTACTGGTTGATCAGGTCGATCAGCACGATCGCGTTGGTCACCACGATGCCGATCAGCATCAGCATGCCGATCATCGCGGGCACGCCCATCGGGGTGCCGGTGGCGACCAGCAGACCGATCGCGCCCGTCGCCGCGAAGGGCACGGAGACCAGCAGGATCAGCGGCTGGGCCAGCGAGCGGAAGGTCGCCACCAGCAGCATGAAGACGATCGCGATGGCCGCCAGCATGGCCAGGCCCAGGTTCTTGAAGGCGTCGTCCTGGTCGGAGGAGACACCGCCGATCTCGGCCGTGGCGCCCGCCGGGAGGTCCAGGGCCTTGATCTTCGACTGGAGCCTGCTGCTGATGGCACCGGTGTTGTCGCCGGTCGGCCTGGCGGTGACCGTCGCGGCGCGCTGCCCGTCGATACGGGTCATGGACACCGGGCCGTCCACCAGCTTCACCGTGGCGATGTCGCCCAGCTTCAGCGGGCCGAGGCGCAGCTTCTTCAGCTGGGCCAGGGTGGTCGCGGGCTTCGCCGACCGTACGACGACGTCCCGCTCGGTGTCGTCGAGGACCGCCTTGGCCGCCGTCGTCCCGCGCACGGCCTGGGCGACCGCCGCGCCCAGCTTCTGGTCGTCGAACCCGGCGGCCGCGGCCTTGGCGTTCGCCTTGACCGAGATCCGGGGCACGCTCTGCGCGAGGTCGCTGGTGACGTCGGTGACGTGGTCGAGGCCGGCGACCGTGGAGCGGACCTGTTCCGCCGCCGTCCGCAGCACCTTCGGGTCGGACGCCTTCACCACCACGCTCAGGTCCTGGTTGCCGAAGCCGTCACCGGCCGACACGGTCGTCGTACCGATGCCGCCGCCGAGCTTCTCCAGCCCGTCCTCGATGTGCTTCTGCACGTCGTCGTGGGACGCGGAGTCCTCCAGCATCACCTGGTACGACGCCTGGTTGGTGTCCGTGCCGCCGCCGAAGGCCGCCATGAAGCCGGAGGAGCCGACGGTGACCTGGTAGTCCTTCACGCCCTCGGTGGAGGCCAGCAGCTTCTCCACCTTCCTCGCCTGCGCGTCGGTGGCCGCCAGGCTGGTGCCGGGCTTCAGCTCCTGCTTGACGGTGAGGACCTCCTGCTCGCCCTGGTCGAAGAAGTTCGTCTTCAGCAGGCCGGACATGCCGAAGGTGACGACCAGGACGGCGACCGCGATGACCACGCTGGTGAGGCGGCGGCGGGTCGCGAACCGCAGGACGGGGACGTAGGCGCGCTGGAGGCGGCTGTTCGCCTCCTTCTCCTCGGCCTTGCGGCGGGCCTCCGCCGCGTCCTCGGGGGTGCCCTTCGGGGCGCGCAGGAACCAGTACGACAGCACCGGCACGACCGTCAGCGACACGAGGAGGGAGGCCAGCAGGGCCGCCGTGACCGTGATGCTGAACGAGCCGAACAGGGCGCCCACCATGCCGCCGACCAGGCCGATCGGCAGGAACACGGCGACCGTGGTGAGGGTGGAGGAGGTGACCGCGCCGGCCACCTCGCGCACCGCGGTGAGGATCGCCTCCCGGCGCTCCTCGCCGTAGCCGAGGTGCCGCTTGATGTTCTCCAGGACGACGATCGAGTCGTCCACCACCCGGCCGACGGCGATGGTCAGCGCGCCCAGCGTGAGCATGTTGAGCGACAGGCCGCGCGTCCACAGCACGAGCAGGGCGAGGACCACGGAGAGCGGGATGGACACCGCCGTGACCAGGGTCGAGCGGACGGACGCCAGGAAGACCAGGATCACCAGCACCGCGAAGAGCAGGCCGAGCGCGCCCTCCGTGGTCAGGCCCTTGATCGACTTGGACACGGCCGGGCCCTGGTCGCTGACGACCGTGAGCTTCGCGCCGGAGCCGAGGTCCGCGCGCAGGCCGGGCAGCTTGTCCTCGACCGCGTTCGAGATGGTGACCGCGCTGCCGTCGTGGTCCATGGTGACGTTGACGGCGAGGCTGGGCCTGCCGTCGGTGCGGGTGAGGGAGTCGGCCGGGGCCGGCTGCTCCTTCACGGTGGCCACCGAACCCAGCCGCATGGGCCGCTCGGCGCCCCCGCCGGTGACCATCAGGTCCTTGATCTGCCGCAGCGAGGTGAAGCCGCCGCCGACCTGGACGGTGCGGTTGGCGCCGTCCTCGTCGAAGGAGCCGGCCGGGACGGTGGCGCCGCCCGCCTGGAGCGCCTGGCCGAGAGCCGCCGGGGTGAGGCCCGCCCGCGCCAGCTTCGCGTCGTCGGGGGTGACGGTGACCTGGAGGTCGCGGACGCCCATGACCTGGACGCGGCCGACGCCGTCGATGTCCTTCAGGGCCGGTACGACGGTGGTGTCGAGCTGGTCGGCGAGGGCCTGCTGGTCCTTGTCCGAGGTGACGGCGAGGACGACGGTCGGCATGTCGTCCGTGGACCCGGAGACGACCTGCGGGTCGACGTCGTCGGGGAGCCGGTTGCGGGCCCGGTTCACGGCCTGCTGGACGTCGGCGACGATCCGCTCGGTGTCGTTGCCGTAGTCGAAGGACGCCATGATCACGGCGTTGCCCTCGCTCGCGGTGGAGGTGACACCGGTGACGCCGTCGACGCCCTGGAGGTTGTCCTCGATGGGCTCGACGACCTGCTTCTCGACCACGTCGGGCGAGGCGCCCTGGTACGGCGCGATCACCGAGACCATGGGCAGTTCTATGGTGGGCAGCAGTTGCTGCTTGATCTGGGGTATCGCGATCAGCCCGAAGGCGAGCGCGACGAGCGACACGAGCCCGACGAGGGCCCGTTGCGCGAGGCTGAATCTCGACAGCCAGGACATGGATCTGGGTCTCTCTTCTGTGAGCGGCAGAAGCGGCGGAGGGACGCGGGTGAGCGCCCACTCCACACCCTGAGCCATGCCGGAGGGCCGATCCGTAGGCCCCAGGTCCCTTCCTCGTCCGGCCCTCTACTCCGCGCGCAGTACACGCGGGCGGAGGTCAGTCCATCCTCGGACGTACCAGCCCGGACTCGTAGGCGATCACGACCAGCTGGGCCCGGTCGCGGGCGCCCAGCTTGGCCATGGCCCGGTTGACGTGCGTCTTCACCGTCAGCGGGCTGACTTCCAGGCGTTCGGCGATCTCGTCGTTGGAGTGGCCGCCGGCGACCTGGACGAGGACCTCCCGCTCCCGTCCGGTGAGCGCGCCGAGCCGCTCCGCACGGGCCGAGCCGGGGCCGTCGCCGTCGTCGCCCCGGGCGAGGAAGCGGGCGATCAGGCCCTTGGTGGCGGCGGGCGACAGCAGCGCCTCGCCGCCCGCCGCGACCCGGATGGCGTTCAGCAGTTCCTCCGGCTCGCTCCCCTTGCCGAGGAAGCCGGAGGCGCCGGCCCGCAGGGCCTGGACGACGTAGTCGTCCACCTCGAAGGTGGTCAGGATGACCACCCGGACCTGCGCGAGGGCCGGGTCGGCGCTGATCAGGCGGGTGGCGGCGAGGCCGTCGGTGCCGGGCATGCGGATGTCCATGAGGACGACGTCGGGCGTGTGCTCCCCGGCCAGCCGGACCGCCTCCGCGCCGTCGGACGCCTCCCCCACCACTTCCATGTCGGGCTCGGAGTCGACCAGCACCCGGAACGCGCTGCGCAGCAGTGCCTGGTCGTCGGCGAGCAGGACACGGATGGTCATACGGGCTCCCCCGGGGCCGTCGTACGGCTGTCGGCACAGCCGCCGGTGCGGGTGTCGGTGCGGATCTCGGTACAGCTGTCGGTACGGATCTCGGTGCGGCTGTCGGTACGGGTGTCGGTACAGCTGTCGTCGCGGATCTCGGTGCGGATCTCGGTGCGGGTGTCGACCGGCAGGATCGCATGGACGCGGAAGCCGCCGCCGTAGCGGGGTCCGGTGGTCAGCGTGCCGCCGAGGGCGGTGACCCGCTCGCGCATGCCGAGCAGCCCGTGCCCGCCGCCGGCCTCCGGGGCGGCGGTCCCGCCCGGGCCGTCGTCCAGGACGGTGACCTCGATGCCCGGTCCCACCCGGACCACGCTGACCTCGGCCCTGGCGCCCTGCCCCGCGTGCTTGCGCACGTTCGTCAGGGCCTCCTGCACGATCCGGTAGGCGGCCAGGTCGACCGCAGCGGGCAGGTCGGTGCCCTCGTCGGCGCGGGCCACCGCCACCGGCAGGCCGGCGCTGCGGAAGGTGTCGGCCAGCTCCTCCAGGCGGCTCAGGCCCGGCGCGGGCTCGGTGGGCGCCGCGGGGTCGCCGGACTGGCGGAGCAGGCCGACCGTGGCGCGCAGTTCGTCGAGTGCGCTGCGGCTGGCCTCGCGGACGTGCGCGAGGGCCTCCTTGGCCTGGTCGGGCCGCTTGTCCATGACATGGGCGGCGACGCCGGCCTGCACGTTCACCAGGGCGATGTGATGCGCCACGACGTCGTGCAGATCGCGGGCGATGCGCAGCCGTTCCTCGGCGACCCGGCGGCGGGCCTCCTCCTCGCGGGTGCGTTCGGCGCGTTCGGCGCGGTCCCGGATGGCCTGCACGACCGCGCGGCGGCTGCGGACCGCGTCGCCCGCGGTGGCGCCGATGCCGGTCCAGGCGAGGACGCCCAGGTTCTCCTGCGCGTACCAGGGCAGCGGGCCGGCGAGCATGGCGGCGGCCGTCAGCACGGTCATGGTGAGCAGGCCGAGGCGCCAGGTGGTGGGACGGTCGGTGGCCGAGGCGACGGTGTACAGGGCGATGACGGCGGACATAGCGACCGGGGCGCGCGGGTCGCCGGTGACGCACTCGACCAGGGAGACCGTGCCGGTGACGGCCAGGACCGTCCTGGGGTTGCGGCGGCGGAAGACGAGCGCCACCGCGCCGGCCAGCATGAGCAGGAGGCTGAGGACGGCGGGGGTGCGCACGCCCCAGGTGACGCCGTCGTGTCCGCGCGGTACGACGAAGGAGCCGACGACCATGCAGACCAGCACGGCCGTCGCGAGGGCCGCGTCCAGCGCCAGAGGGTGGGCCCTCAGGCGGCACCGGGCGCGTTCGAGAGTGGTCACGGTGTGAACAGTACGGTTCGGACACGGGCCGGGAGCAAGATGCCCGGCGGAGCCGGTGCCCTCCGGGGGCGCGCGGAAGCGCGCGGGCGCCGACAATGGAACTGTGTCCGCCGGGTCACGCCCGGCCCCGCACCGGGCGGCCCCGGCAACTGGAAAAACCCGGGTTCCCGGGTCGTGAAGCCGCAGCGACCGCATCACTCCGGGACGCCGACCGGAAGGCTCCGGCCACCGGATCGCGCCCGGCTCCCCCGGTCAGGAGCGTAGCCATCGGGGCTCGTCCGGCCAGGAGCGCAGCCGCCGGGGCTCGTCGGGCCCCGGGCCGCCGGCGGTCGGTCGGCCGTTCGCCGTCACGCTCGCTCCGCCGTCAGGCTCCGCGGAACCGGGCGGGAACGGACCGGACCGGGCCGGAACGCACCGGAACGGACCGGGCCGGAACGGCCTTCGCCCCGGCGTCCGCGCCTCCCGGCGTCCGCGCCCCGCCGATGAAAGGCACCCCATGCGCAGCCACCCACCGCTCCGGGCCGTCGCCGCGCTCGCCCTGCTGTCGGCCGCCGGCACGGCCGCGGCCGCGCGGTCCGCCGCCCCCGGCCCCCCGACGATCAAGCTCTCGGCCACCCACCTGTCCGGCTCCGTCGGCGGCACCGGGGACCCCACGGTCACCGTCACCGTCGCGCAGAGCGGCGCCGACGCCTCCGCGCTGACGGTCACGGCGGTGAAGAGCACCGCAGGCGACGTGGCCGGCACCGCCGACGTCCGCGTCACCGGCACCGCCGGCACCCGTACCGTCGCCGTCACCGCGCACGCCCGCGGCTATGCCGACCTGACTTTGCAGGTGGCCGGGCCCGGCGGCGCAACGGCCACCACGACCCTGCACTACGCGGCCTCCGCCGCCGTCCGGGACAGTGCCGGCACCCGCTACCTGACCGGCGCCGCGGACGCCTCGGCGGCCGTCGACGTCGGCGGCGGTCACCTCCTCGTCGCCAACGACGAGGACAACACCCTGCGCCTCTACGACGGCTCCGTCTCCGGCGCGCCGCTGCGCGAGTGGGACCTGGACGGTGCGCTGGGCGCCGAGAGGGAAGCCGACGTCGAGGGCGCGGCCCGGGTCGGCGACACGGTCTACTGGATCGGCTCGCTGGGCAACAACAAGGACGGCGTGTACCGGGCCGACCGGAACACCGTCTTCACCACCACCGTCTCCGGCTCGGGCGCCGCCACCCGGCTCGCCTTCGGCACCGCCGGGCACCGGCTGCGCGAGGACCTGGTGGCCTGGGACGAGGCCAACGGCGACCGGTACGGCTTCGCCGCCGGCACGGCCACCGGGCGGCCACCGAAGCGGGCCGACGGCTTCAACGTCGAGGGCCTGGAGTTCGCCCCCGGCTCCTCCACCACCGCCTACGTCGGCTTCCGTGCCCCGCTGGTGCCGCCGCGGGCCGGCGGGAAGGCGCTGATCGTGCCGGTCACCAACATGGACCAGGTGGCACGCGGGACGCGGGCCGCCTTCGGCACCCCGGTCGAGCTGGACCTCGGCGGGCTGTCGGTCCGGGATCTGCGCCGCGACGAGCGGGGGCGGTTCCTGATCCTCGCCGGTTCCTGGGGCGCCGACGACAACAGCGACCCGTACGCCCTCTACTCCTGGGACGGGCACGCCGGGCACCGGCCGGTGAAGACGCTGGACCTGCCGACGGCGGACGCGGGCGGCTGGGAGTGCGTGGCGTCCGTGCCCGGCCCGGTCGCCGCGGGCGCCCGGGTGCGGCTGATCACCGACAACGGGTCCGCCGACCTCTACGGCGACGGCACCACCGCCAAGGACCTCCCCCACCCGGAGTGGCGGAAGTCCCGCACCACCTGGTTCACCCTGGGCTGAGCACGCACGGCCGCAGGGGTCAGCCGGGGATCAGCCCGTCGTCGCCGAGCAGCTCCCGGACCTCCGCCAGGGTCGCGTCCGGCGACGGGAGGATCAGCTCCGAGGGTTCGAGCGCGTCGTCCGGCAGCGGGGTGCCGAGCCGGCGGACGCATGCGAGGAGCGTGCCGAAGGTGCGGCGGAAGCCCTCCTCGTCGCCGCTCTCCATCTCCTCCAGGAGCTCGTCGTCCAGCTTGTTCAGCTCGACGAAGTGGGAGTCGTCCAGCCTGACCTGGCCCTCCCCCATGATCCGTACGATCACGTCGGCCTCCTCGGCTCGGGCCCCGGCGCCGGCGCTACTGCTTGTCGAAGCGCGGGGTGTCCTGCGGCTGCTGCTGGGACTGTCCCTGACCGGTGCCGCCCTCGATGGCCTGCTGCGGGGAGCCCCCGGCCAGCTCGGCCTTCATGCGCTGCAGTTCCAGCTCTACATCCGTACCACCGGAGAGCCGGTCCAGCTCGGCCTGGATGTCGTCCTTGTGCATGCCGGAGGAGTCCTCCAGGGCCCCGGAGGCGAGCAGTTCGTCGATCGCGCCGGCCCGGGCCTGGAGCTGGGCGGTCTTGTCCTCGGCGCGCTGGATGGCCAGGCCGACGTCGCCCATCTCCTCGGAGATGCCGGAGAACGCCTCGCCGATGCGGGTCTGCGCCTGGGCCGCGGTGTAGGTGGCCTTGATGGTCTCCTTCTTCGTGCGGAAGGCGTCCACCTTGGCCTGGAGGCGCTGGGCCGCGAGGGTGAGCTTCTCCTCCTCGCCCTGCAGGGTGGCGTGCTGCGTCTCGAGGTCGGTCACCTGCTGCTGGAGGGCGGCGCGGCGGGACAGCGCCTCGCGGGCCAGGTCCTCGCGGCCTAGCGCGAGCGCCTTGCGGCCCTGGTCCTCGAGCTTGGCGGACTGCTGCTGCAACTGGTTGAGCTGGAGCTCCAGACGCTTGCGGCTGGTGGCCACGTCGGCGACGCCACGGCGCACCTTCTGCAGCAGCTCCAGCTGCTTCTGGTACGAGTAATCGAGGGTCTCGCGCGGGTCCTCGGCCCGGTCAAGGGCCTTGTTCGCCTTCGCGCGGAAGATCATCCCCATACGCTTCATCACACCGCTCATGGGCTTCGCGCGCCCCCTTCTGACGGACTCCAGCTCACCGATCCTGCGACAGAACCCACAGTACGGGCCCTGTCTCCATTACCGCACTGTTCGCGGGGTGATGCGCTCATCCCCGAGGACGACTGCGGGCCGTACCGCTCCGGCGTGAGGAGTAGGTGATCCCACCGGAACGCCCCCGTGTCCTACTGAGGACGTCCGGCGTTGCCGGATCGTTCCCCGCCGGACTGGGGTCCATGCCGGTGGAGCCCTTACCCTTGGGTTTTGTGTTCCGTAGCCGCGCCAAGGAAGAGAAGGCCCCCGCCGACAAGGCGGCGGTGACCGACTCCCATCAGCCCCGTGACCCGCAGGCCCCCAAGGGAAGGCCCACGCCCAAGCGCAGTGAGGCCCGGTCCCAGCGCCGCAGCGTCGCCCACACCCCGACGAACCGCAAGGAGGCCGCCAGGCGCCAGCGCGAGGAGCGGCGTCAGGCGCTGGAGCGCCAGCGCAAGGCGCTGGCGGGCGGCGACGAGCGCTACCTGCCCGTCCGGGACAAGGGCCCGGTCCGCCGGTTCGCCCGGGACTGGGTGGACTCGCGGTTCAACGTGGCGGAGTTCTTCCTGCCGCTCGCCGTGGTCATCCTGGTGCTGAGCGTGGTGCGGGTGCCGGCGATCCAGAGCGTCGCGCTGCTGCTGTGGCTGATCGTGATCGTGCTGATCGTGCTGGACTCGGCGGTCAGTGGTTTCCGTCTGAAGAAGCGCCTCAAGGAGCGCTTCCCCGACGAGAACACCCGTGGCGCGGTCGCCTACGCCCTGATGCGTTCCCTGCAGATGCGCCGGCTCCGGCTGCCCAAGCCGCAGGTCAAGCGCGGAGAGCGGCCCTGAGCGCTGACGTTGGTGCCGGGGGTGCGGCCGAGTCCCGGCCGGGCGGGCCGGGCTTCCTGCGCGATGTCGTCAGCCAGGAGCTGGTGGCCCGGCAGCTGGACGAGCAGATAGCCGGGCGGTTCCCGGTCGGACGGCGCCTGCGGGTGCTCGACGTGGGGATGGGCCGGGGCGCGCAGGCGCTGCGGCTGGCCCGGCTCGGCCACCAGGTCACCGGGGTCGAGCAGGACGCGGCGATGATCGCCGCCGCTCGGGCGGCCGTGGCCCGGGAGCCCGAGGGCATCCGGGAGCGGGTGCGGCTGGTGCAGGGGGACGGGCGGGACACCGGCGTGCACTTCCTGCCGGGCAGCTTCGACGTGGTGCTGTGCCACGCCGTCCTGATGTACGTCGAGGAGCCCGACCCGCTGGTGGCGGGTCTGGCCCGGATGCTGGCCCCCGGCGGTCTCCTCTCCCTCCTGGTCCGCAACGGCGACGCGCTCGCCATGCGCCCGGGCCTGAGCGGTGACTGGGCGGGCGCCCTGACCGCCTTCGACACCACCGCCTACCGCAACCGCCTCGGCCTGGACGTGAGGGCCGACCGGCTGGCGGCCCTCACCGCCACCCTGGCCGGCATCGCCGCCCCGCTGCACGCCTGGTACGGCGTCCGGGTCTTCACGGACACGGCGGCGGACGACGTGGCGATGCCGGACGACCTGGAGACGCTGCTCGCGGTCGAAGAGCGGGCCGGCCGCACGGACCCCTACCGCGGGGTGGCGGCACTGCTGCATCTGTGCGGAGTACGCGGCTGAGCCCGGTCGGGTGACAGCGCGGGCCGGTCGGTGACCGTGCGGTGAGACTCGGGGCATGGACGCTTCCCCCACCCGCGCCCCGCGCACGGCCGGCGCCGTGCTGGTCTGCTGCGCCGCCCTCGCCGCCGGCTGCACCGTCCCCGCCGCCCCGGCCGGCCGGGCGGCGCCGGCGACCACCCGGGCGGCCGTACCGAGGACGGCGGAGGACCTCCAGAGCCGGTACCAGCGGGTCATCAAGGACGTCCTGCCGTCGGTCGTGCAGATCCAGGCGCGCCACGACCTGGGCTCGGGGGTGGTGTACGACGGCAAGGGGCACATCGTCACCAACGCGCACGTGGTCGGGTCCGAGAAGACCTTCCAGGTGACCACGGCCAACAGCGAGGAGCCGCTCACCGCGAGCCTGGTGTACTCCTACCCCGAGCAGGACCTCGCCGTGATCAGGCTGGACCGGGTGCCGGCCGGGCTGAGGCCGGCGGTGCTCGGCGACTCCGAGAAGGTGGAGGTCGGCCAGATCGTGCTGGCCATGGGGTCGCCGCTGGGGCTGTCGTCGAGCGTGACCCAGGGCATCGTGTCGGCGACCGGACGGACCGTCAGCGAGGGCGACGAGGGCGGCGGTACGGGCGCGACCATCGCGAACATGGTGCAGACGTCGGCCGCGATCAACCCGGGCAACAGCGGTGGCGCCCTGGTCGATCTCGACGGGCGGGTGATCGGCATCCCGACGCTCGCCGCGGCCGACCCGAGCCTCGGGGGCAGTACGGCACCGGGCATCGGGTTCGCGATCCCGGTGTCGATGGTGCGGACGGTCGCCGACCAGATCGTCAGGGAGGGCAAGGTCGTCGACTCCGGGCGGGCGGCCTTGGAGATCACCGCGCGGACGGTCGTGGACGACCGCTACCAGCCCATCGGGGTCGCGGTGGTCACCGTCCGCCGGGGCGGCGCCGCCGACCGGGCGGGCCTGCGCGCGGGCGACATCGTCACCGCGGTGGGCGACCGTCCGATCACCACCATCACCTCGCTGTCGGAGGCGCTGGCGGCATCCGAGCCGGGCCGGCGGACGTCGGTGACGTACCTGCGCGACGGCGTCGAGAAGACGGTGGAGGTGACGCTCGGCGAACAGTGAGGAGGGCGGCGGCCCCTCCTCACGTCGCCCCGGTCCGGTCAGGCGTCGGCGTGCAGGCTCATCGGCCCGTAGATCTCGCTGTTCTCCTCGAACAGCCGCACCTGGTCGGCCCCGCCTTCCGCCAGCGCCTTCCAGTGCTCACCGATCCAGGACTCGGCATCCCCCTGGGTGGTGAACTCCTCGGGCTGCACCGCGGGCTGGACCTCCGTCCCGTCGGCCTTCTCGAACCGCCACGTCCATGCCGTCATGTGGGCCTCCTTTGATCCAACACCTGCTGGCAGCCTAGCCGGAAGCGCAAGACCTGCCGGTACAGGCGAAAATCAGTCCGTGGAAGTGACTCTGCTCGGTACCGGTGCCCCCGCGGGACTGCCTCGCCCCGACTGTCCCTGTGCCGCCTGCGCGGCCGCGCTGGGGCCGGACGCACGGGCCGCGACCGCGGTGCTCGTGGACGGCACGCTGCTGCTGGACCTGACGCCGGGTGCGGCCTTCGCCGCGGCGCGCGCCGGGCGTTCGCTGGGCGGGGTGCGGCAGGTGCTGCTGTCGCACCCGCACAACGGGCCGGCGGTGGAGGTGCCGGCCGGGCTGCCGCAGCCCGGCCGGGTGCCGGACGGGCGGGAGTTGGCGCTGCTGACGGGGCATCGGGTGCGGGCGGTGGCGATGGACGCGGGCGGCACCGGGTACGCGGTGACCGGGCCGGACGGACAGCGGCTGCTGTACCTGCCGCCCGGCGGGGCGCCGGCCGGTCTGGAAGAGGCGAGGGCGGAGTCGTACGACATGGTCCTCGCGGACGTGGTGGGCCGGCCGGACGCGCTCGCCCGGCTCCGGGGCGTCGGTTCGGTGGGCCCGACGACGGATGTGCTCGCCGTCCACCTGGACCACGACGTGCCGCCCGGCGCGGAGTCGCGGCGCCGGCTCGCGGCGGCCGGGGCCCGGGCGGTGCCGGACGGTACGACGCTGGTGGTCGGGGCGTACGAGGACGTGCCGGACGTGCCGCGCCGGACGCTGGTGCTGGGCGGGGCGCGCTCGGGCAAGTCGGTGGAGGCGGAGCGGCGGCTGGAGTCCTTCCCGGACGTGCTGTACGTGGCGACGGGCGGCACGCGCGGCGGGGACACCGAGTGGGCGGCCCGGGTGGCCCTGCACCGGGACCGGCGGCCGGGTTCCTGGCGTACGGCGGAGACGACGGACCTGGTCCCGCTGCTGGCCGGGGACGGCCCGCCGCTGCTGATCGACTGCCTGTCGCTGTGGCTGACGGACGCGATGGACCGCGTGGGGGCGTGGGACGACGCGGAGTGGGCGGGCGGCGGCGAGAAGGCGCTGCGCGAGCGCGTGGCGGAGCTGACCCGCGCGGTGCGGGCCACGCGGCGGACCGTGGTGGCGGTGTCCAACGAGGTCGGGTCCGGCATCGTCCCGGCGACCGCCTCCGGGCGCCGGTACCGGGACGAACTCGGACGGCTGAACGCGGCGTTCGGGACGGAGTGCGAGCAGGTGCTGCTGGTGGTGGCGGGGCAGGCGCTGGTGCTGCGGGGCTGATCAGCCGCGCGGCACGGCCCGTGGCCGGCGGGCCTCCTTGCGGGCCACGACTCGGTAGGCGTTGGAGAACCGCGTCCGGCGCAGCAGCGGGGCGAACCCGTGGTCCAGGGCCGAGGCCAGCGCCAGCACGGGCGTCGCCGCCAGCTGGAGCGCCGGGTGGGCGTGGGCCAGGGCCAGGGTGACGGCCGCGGACAGGTCGTAGGGGACGTGCGGCGCCTTGCGGTCCGTGACGAGGACCGTGCAGCCCAGGCCCTCCAGTTCGGCGCGGAGGTTGGCCAGGGGCAGCAGGTGCAGGTGGCGGGGCTGGCCGTAGGGCAGCCACCACCGGCCGAGCAGTACGGCGAACGCGCAGCGCGGATCGGGGACTTCCACGACCAGGTGGCCGCCGGGCCGCAGCACCGTGAGCGCGGCGCGGAGTTCGGCGCGCGGGTCGGGGGCGTGTTCCAGGTGGTGGAACATGGTGACCACGTCGTAGCGGGCGCGCAGCCGGGTTGCGAGGCCGGGGGTCGCCAGGTAGCCGCGGTGCGCCTCCTCCACGCGGCCCTCCAGCAGCGCCTGTTCCACCCGCGCCGTCGGGTCCAGCCCGTCGAAACTGGTGTAGGGGAAGAACTCCTTCGCCGCCTCGGGGAAGCGGGCGTGGCCGGTGCCGACGTCCAGCCAGCTCTCCGGTTCGCGCAGCGCCGACAGCCGCCGGGCGGTGTCGCGGTGCCGGTCGCGGACCGCGCGGGCGGACAGGAGGCGGGCGGCGAACTGCTCCAGGTGCCGCTCGTAGAAGTCCCGGTGGAAGAAGGCGAGTCCCTCCGCGGTGAGCCGGGGATTCTGGAAGGCGTGGGCGCAGTCGCCGCACTCGTCGACGACGAAGGTGCCCGCCCGGTGGCGCAGCGGGTCGGGCGCGCGCACCCGGGTGCGCAGGCTCCGGGAGCCGCACCAGGGGCAGTCCGCGCGGCGGGGCTCCTGGAAGGGGTCGAAGGGGGTGGTGGTCTGCGGGGTGAGGGACGAGGTCGGCATGGGCGGCTCCCTGTGCGACATTCCGCGGCAAACCGGAACGTATGGGATGCCTGTCCGAGGTGCATAGACGCCGTTGGAGTGTGCTGGCGACGTGCCGCGTGAGCGTTCGCTCGCTGGCGGTACTGTTCGGCGAATGAGCAGCCTTAATCTGGACGACTTCACCGATCTGATCGAGCGCCCGGACGGGGGCGTGCGCCGTGACGCCGAGAGCCGGCGGGAGCGCCAGATCGTGCCGCCGGGGGCGCTGGGCCGCCTGGACGAGCTGGGCGAATGGCTGGCCGCCGCGCAGGGCGCCGTACCGGTACGGCCGGTCGAGCGGCCCCGGGTGGTGCTCTTCGCCGGTGACCACGGCGTCGCCGAGCTGGGTGTCTCGGCACGGCCCGCGGGCGGCGCGGAGCAGCTGGTGCGGGCGGTGCTGGAGGGCGCGAGCCCGGTGAGCGTGCTCGCGCGCCGGCTGGAGGTTCCCGTGCGGGTCGTGGACATGGCCCTGGACTGCGCGCCGGACGCCTTTCCCGCGGACGTGGTGCGGCACCGGGTGCGGCGGGGCAGCGGCCGGATCGACGTCGAGGACGCGCTCACCCTCGAGGAGGCCGAGGCCGCCCTGCGTGCGGGGGTCGCGATCGCCGACGAGGAGGCCGACTCGGGTACCGACCTCGTGGTGCTCGGTGACATCAGCGTGGGCGGGACCACGGCGGCGGCGGTGCTGATCGCCGCGCTGTGCGGGACCGACGCCTCCGTGGTGACCGGGCGGGGCGGACTCGCCATCGACGACCTGGCGTGGATGCGCAAGTGCGCGGCGATCCGGGACGCGCTGCGGCGGGCCCGGCCGGTGCTCGGGGACCAGCTCCAGGTGCTGGCGACCGTGGGCGGGGCGGATCTCGCGGCGATGACCGGGTTCCTGCTCCAGTGCGCGGTGCGCAAGCTGCCGGTGATTCTCGACGGGGTCGTGGCCGCCGCGTGTGCGCTGGTCGCCCAGCGGGTCGCGTTCCGGGCGCCGGACTGGTGGCTGGCCGGGCACGGCAGCGGGGAGCCGGGGCAGGCCAAGGCGCTGGACCGGATGGCCCTCGAACCGCTGCTGGAGCAGGGCGTGAAGGTCGGCGAGGGCGTGGGCGCGCTACTGGCCCTGCCGATCGTCCGCAGCGCCGCCGCCCTGGCCGCGGACCTCCCGGAAAAGCCGGAGCCCGAGGAGACCGGGGAGACCGCGGAGACCGCGGAGGCCGCAGAGGCCGCAGAGGCCGCGAAGGCCGCAGAGGGAGCGGAGGCCGCGGAGGAGAAGGAGTCGGAGTAGAGGTGAAGGCGGGGCAGGGGTAAAGGCGGGGCAGGGGCTGCGGCCGGGCCGGCACCGCCGGACCGCACCGTTCCGGCCGAGCGCCGTCGCGGTGCGGCCGGGCCGGCACCGCCGGACCGCACCGTTCCGGCCGAGCGCCGTCGCGGCGGAAAAAAGACGACCGGTGAACGAGGGCGAGTCTCGCGGCTACGGACGGCCGGCCTTCCATCCCGCTCCCGGCCGGCCTTCCATCCCGCTCCCGGCCGGCCTTCCTTCCCGTTCCCACCCCTCCCCCGGCCGGCCCCGGTCTCCGCCGGTCATTTCGGCCAGCCGGCTTCCGGCAGCTCCCCGACCCCCGGCGAGCCCACGCCCCCTGGCCTCCTCCGACCCCCGGCGAGCCTCACCCCCCCCCGGGCGTCCCTCCCCCCGGCGTTCACCTGCCCCCGGTGACCACCCGCCCCGGCGGGCAGCGGTGTCGGCGGTGGGCTGAATGGTGAGGTTCGTTGGGGGTGCGGCCATATGATCCGGGTCTATGGGAGATGCCCGAATTGCCGTGGAGCGGTGCGTCGAGGGGGAGGGGGCGCGGTGGTCCGCCGGGGTCTCCCGGAGGGCTTCGCGGAGGGGCGCCGCCTTCGCCGTCTGGTATCTGCGGACCGTCGCCTTCATCAACTTCCTCAGCGCCGTGTGGGTCTCGCTCGGCCAGGACGTACGCCGGCACAACCAGGACGACTTCTTCACGCCGTACCTGCTGACGGCCGGCTTCGCCTCCGGTGTGTTCACCGCCTTCCTGGCGATCACCATGCGCCGCCGCAAGCGTGCCGCGTGGATCCTGAACCTGGTGGTGAGCGGGCTCTTCCTGGCGCTGTTCGCGTTCGCCATGACGTTCCCGGAGATCCGGCGGTACGCGCAGAACTGGGTCTCCCTGGCACTGACGGCCGCCTTCGTGGCCGCGCTGCTGGTCGGCCGCCGGGAGTTCTACGCCAAGGGCGACCGGTCCAACCCCCGGCTCGCGGCCACGGTGGCCGTCGGCGGCGGACTGGCCGCGAGCCTGCTCGCCGGTCTGCTGGTGACGGTCACCAACCAGGCGCCGGACGCGGCCCGCTCCACCTTCCCGGAGCGCTGGCACTACGGCGCCCTGCGGCTGGTGTCGGTGGCGGCCGAGGAATCCCGCTTCCCCGGCATCGCCCCGCCCAACTGGGCCAACGTCGTGATCAACGTGCTGAGCACGGCCCTCCTCCTCGCCGTGCTCTACGCCGCCTTCCGCTCCCGGCGCGCGGTCGATCCGCTCACCGAGGACGACGAGAAGCGGCTGCGGGCCCTGCTGGAGCGGCACGGCGACCGGGACTCGCTCGGCTACTTCGCGCTGCGCCGGGAGAAGAGCGTGGTGTGGTCGCCGACCGGCAAGGCGGCCGTCGCCTACCGGGTGGTCGGCGGCGTGAGCCTCGCCTCCGGGGATCCGCTCGGGGACCCGGAGGCCTGGCCGGGGGCGATCGTGCCGTGGCTGGCCGAGGCGCGGGCGCACGGCTGGATCCCGGCCGTGATGGGGGCGGGCGAGGAGGCGGGCACCGTGTACGCCCGGCACGGGCTGGACGCGTTGGAGCTCGGGGACGAGGCGGTCGTGGAGACCGCCGAGTTCACCCTGGAGGGGCGGGCGATGCGGACCGTCCGGCAGGCGTACAACCGGGTGCGGCGGGCCGGGTACCGGGTGCGCATCCGGCGGCACGCGGACATCCCGGCGGACGAGATGGCGGCTCTCGTCCGGAGTGCGGACGACTGGCGGGACGGCGCCACCGAGCGCGGCTTCAGCATGGCGCTCGGGCGGCTCGCGGACCCCGGGGACGGTCAGTGCGTGATGCTGGAGTGCACGGACGCCGAGGGGCGGCTGCGGGCCCTGCTGTCCTTCGTGCCGTGGGGGCCCCGCGGGTTGTCCCTGGACCTCATGCGGCGGGACCGCGACTCCGAGAACGGGTTGATGGAGTTCATGGTCATCGAGCTGCTGCGGCGGGCCGGCGAGATCGGGATCACGCAGGTCTCACTCAACTTCGCGATGTTCAGGTCGGTCTTCGAACGTGGCGCGCGCCTCGGTGCCGGTCCGGTGCTGAGGCTGTGGCGGTCGCTGCTCAGCTTCTTCTCCCGCTGGTGGCAGATCGAGTCGCTGTACCGCGCCAACGCGAAGTACCGGCCCATCTGGGAGCCGCGGTTCCTGCTCTTCGAGAAGAGCGCGGACCTGCCGCGCATCGGCCTCGCCGCGGCCCGCGCGGAGGGCTTCCTGGAGGCGCCGGGACTGCCGAAGTGGCTGCACCGCAGGCACCTGGACACACACCGATGAGGAACGCCTGATGAGGAACGCCTGATGAGGACGTACGCCCGCTGGGCCCGTGCGGAGTGGGGAGTGCTGTACGCCGCCGTGCGCGAGCCCCTGCGCGAGCGGGGCCTGCCGGCGCTGCCGATGACGGTGGCCGCGGTGGGTCTGACGGCCCTGCTGCAGTACGTGCAGAACCAGCCGTGGGGCTACCGCCCCGTCCAGCTCGTGGGCGCCGTACGCGCCGAGGACCCGTTGGCCCTGGCCCTGCTGCGCACGCCCCTGTCGCTGTTCGTGCCCGCGCTGGACCTGCCGGTGTGGGGGGCGCTGGCGCAGATCCTGCTGGTGTTCGGCGTCGCCGAGCTGTGCCTGGGCTGGTGGCGGACGCTGGCCATCGCGTACGTCGCCACGCTCGCCGGAACCCTGTACGCGCGCCTGGGCATCACCCTCGGCGCGCACGCCCCGTTCGGGCTGCCGTGGACCGACGCCCAGGTGGTGGACACCGGTCCGTCGGCGGCCGTGGTGGGGCTCGCGGTGTTCGTGTCCTGGCGGTACGGCGCCTACGCGACGGCGGGCGCGGTGACGCTGGCGATGGTCGTCGAGGTACTGGTGAAGGAGAACCTGGCGGGCAAGGAACACCTGGCCGCGCTGATGGCGGTGGGGGTGCTGTGCCTGCTGTCGGCGCTGCGCCACCACGACCGGCCGCTGCCGTGCCGGGCCCCGCGTCAGCGGTGGCCGGGCAGGCGCGCCGGGCGGGGGTCGGGCTTGCCGCCGATCCAGTCCTGAAGGGCGCGGCGCGGGCGGGCCCAGCGGCGGTCGTGGCGGTAGGCGCGCAGGGCGGCCCGGGCGCGGGCGCGGGGACGGCGGTCGTAGAAGCGGCGGGCCCACGGGGAGCCGGGGCGGGCCAGCCGGACCGCGCCCACGAGCGCGACCAGCGGCACGATCACCCCGAACACCGCGGTGCGGGCCTTGCCCTTGCTCAGGGCGACGAGGGAGAAGAGGAAGTTGCCGGCGATGTTGGAGATGACCGTGCCCCGGTCGGCCAGCTCGTCCTCGGACAGGTCGTTGACCCCGAACGGGGCGAAGCCGGCCAGCAGCAGACCGACGAGGGCGGCGGTGACCACGACGACCTCCACGCTCTTGCGGCCCTCCTCGCTCCAGTAGACGTCGTCCAGGTGCAGGATCAGCGCGAACTCGTCCAGGACCAGGCCCGCGCCCATGCCGAACAGGACGGCCGAGACGATCCCGCCGGCGCCGTGCCGGTCACTGGCCACCGCGCCGAAGCCGCCGGCGAGGGTGAGGACGACCCCGGGGACGACGTGGTGGATGTGCACCCCGCCCGCCTGGACGTTGCCGAACGGGCCCCTGCCCGCCCGGATCAGCCGGGTGATGACCCGGGTGACGACGAAGGTCAGGACGAACGAGGCGAGGGCCAGCAGCAGCGGGAGTTTGCCCGGCTCGACGATGTTCCGCACCCACCAGTGCCCCATGTGCGCACTTTATCCCGGCCTCCGGGGAAGGGCCCGGCGGCGTCCGGGTACCCTGCGCCGGTGTCCACGTCCTCCTCGGTGTCCTCCCCGTTCGACGGTCTCCGCTTCGCCTTCGGCACGCTCACCGTGCTGCCCGTCCGGGTGCACCGCTGGGACCGGGACGCCGCGCGCGGCGGCATGCTGTGCGCCCCGCTGGCCGGACTGGTCGTCGGCGGCTGCGCGGCCGGCCTCGGCCTGCTGCTGCTCCTCCTCGGTGCCGGTGCGCCGCTCGCGGCCGTCGCCTCGGTCGCCGTACCCGCCGCGCTGACCCGCGGGCTGCATCTGGACGGGCTCGCCGACACCGCCGACGGGCTGGGCAGCGGCAAGCCCGCCGAGGACGCGCTCAGGATCATGAAGCAGTCGGACATCGGGCCGTTCGGGGTGCTCACCGTCGTGCTGGTGCTGCTGGCCCAGGTGGCCGTGCTGGCCCAGCTCTACGGCGACTCCTGGGCGCGGGGTGCCGTGGCCGCCGTGGTCTCGGCGGCCACGGCCCGGCTGGCGCTGACCCTGGCCGCCCGGGCCGGGGTGCCGGCCGCCCGCCCGGAAGGGCTGGGGGCGGCGGTGGCCGGCGTGGTGCCGGCGGGGGCCGCGCTGGGGCTCGCGGCCGGTGTGGTGGCGGCGGCCGGGGCGGCCGGCGCGGGCCTCGGCGGGTACGACGGCGCGCGCACCGCCCTGGCCGTGGCCGTCGCGGTGGCCGTCGCCGACGTGCTGCTGCGCCGCTGCGTGCGCCGGTTCGGCGGGGTCACCGGAGATGTGTTCGGCGCGCTCGCGGAGACGGCCGCGACGGCCGCGCTGGTCGTGCTCGCCCTCGGCCGCTAACCGAGGACGGACCGGGAGGGTCCCCGACGCGCCGAGGTGGCAGCACCGGGCGGCCGCGAACGCCACCGGCACCGCCACCGCCACCGGATGACCGGTGCATGGCACCGCCCCGCGGCCCGTCGCGGGGCGGCCCGGTCGGCGGCGCCTCGGGCGGGGTGGCTCTACGGCAGTCTCAGCGTGAGGGCCGTCTGGGCGGTGCCCGGTGCCGCCCACGCCGAGCGGGCGCCCGCGTACGGTGTGCCGAAGGTGCCGGAGGTGAGCAGGTACTGCTGCCGTGTCCCCTCCGGCGCCGTCACCGGGATCCGGGTGCCCGCCGGTGCGCCGACGGTCACGGTCTTCCCGATCCGGTAGGCGGTGACCCGGCCGGCATCGAGCGCCTCCTGCCACCTGGCCCGGTTCTGGAGCTCGGTGCCGATGGCGCTCTGGCGCAGGTTGACCACGGGGGTGTTGTCGGCGAAGAGGGCCCGGTGCCCGGCGAGGACGCGCTCCAGCACGGGGTAGAGGAGACGGTCCTCGGCCAGGTTGGACTGGTGGGCGTAGTGCGGGCGCGGGTCGTTGCCCAGCACGTGCCCGAGGTCGGTGCGCGCCTCGGCCGGGACGATGTGGTCGGTGTAGCCGGTGGCGGTGTCCAGCGGCTCGGCCAGGCAGGTGGAGGCCGGGTTGTCCTCGCAGATCCCGCTGCCGCCGTCCGCCTTCGCGGTGTAGATCCAGTTGTACTCGTCGGCCATCTCGGCCTTGGTGCCGACGTTGTAGTACACGTTCATCGGGTGGCGCGGCACGGTGAGCGTGCTGCTGCCGACGGCCCGCTGCGCGGACTCGCGGGAGTTGTCCGAGGCGGTCCACCTGACGCCGTTCAGGGCGAGGGCGGGACCGAGTTCGGGGTTGTCCTGCGGCTGCTGCGGCAGGGTCTTCAGGCCCGAGTGCTCGCCGGTGACCAGCTCGCCGCGGTCCAGGGAGAGCCCGTGCAGCAGGCCCCAGTCGTGGTTGTCGGAGATCTGCGCCGAGATGTCGGAGCGGCTGACCCACCGGGTGGAGCCGTCGGCGTTCTTCGCGCAGGACCACGGCACGGCCGAGACGTCCTGGACGCAGCCGAGGAAGAGGTGGGTGTACGTGTGGTTCACCCAGCGGTACTTCGCCCTGTCCGCGAGCAGCTGGTCGGTCAGCGGGTCCGTGCCGCCGTTCTCCTCCTTCCACTCCTCGCCGGCGCCCGCGTTGAACACCATGTCCAGGGTGAAGCCGTGGCTCTGCTGCCAGGAGGCCGCGTACCGGGCGTCGGCGGCGGTCATCCGGATCGGCGTGGTGGTGTCGGTGCCCCCGTCGCCGCAGTCGATGTCGCCGGGGGTGCAGTTCCGCCCGGTGTCCCAGCGGGCGTCCGGGGCGAAGACGTCGTCGACGTGGACGGCGAAGTAGTCGCGGGCCCGGCCGAGGTGCACGCCCTGGGTCAGCCACTCGACCATGCCGCGGGCCAGCACCTGGAACTGCTGCTGGTACCGGTTGTAGGCGAAGGTCACCACCAGCTCGCGGCGGCCGTCGTGGGCGTACTCGCCGAGCAGGGTGCCGCTGCCGGCGCCGCCGGGCACAGGCGTCTCGACGTAGCTGGTGAAGCCGGCGCGGGGCTGGGCGACGAATCCGTAACTCTCGTCCACCGAGGGCGCGTTGTCCTCGAAGGAGAAGGAGCCCCGCAGGTAGCCGAAGGGGCCGGAGCGGCCGGCCGTGGTGACGTTCGCCGTACGGCCGTCCAGCGGGCCGACGTAGCCGTCGTGGTCGATGGGGTCGAGCCCGACCCCGGGGTGGGCCCAGGTGTAGGCGTCGAGCTGCGGGATGCCGTACGTCCGCTCGTAGGACTCCAGCGCCGTCTGTTCGGCCGAGCCCGCGCCGAACGGGGCCTCGTTCGGCACCACCACGCCCTGGAACTTCGCCCGGGGCCGGCCGCCGACGGTGTCGCCGAGGAAGGCGTCGGTGAGGGTGGGCCGGCCGGGATCGCCCAGGTCGACGATGGTGTACGGGACGCCCTCGCCGCGCAGCCGGGCGGTGATCGCGCCGACGGGACCCCCGCCGTCGTCCACGACCAGCACCCGCAGGTCGACGCGCGGCTCGGTGACCGCGGAGGCACCGGGCGCGGCGAGCCCCAGCGCGATCAGTCCCGCGGCCGTGACGGTGACACCGGCCGCTCTCCAGCGGTGTGCGCGGTGGGCCATGACAGGGTCCTCCCCCCAGAGGATCCACCGCGGTGGGGCCGCGGAGGATGCGTGGAAAAGCATGCGAGCCGCGGGGTAGGTACCCCACCGGAACCCGACGAGTGTGGCCCAGGTCACCGGAGCACAGGAAGAGAAGCGGCCATGACGCCACGCGCGGGTGAACACCCGAAGGAATGAGCGAACGCACGTACGCGCGTAGGCTCGTCCCGGGTGTTCGCCGACAGGGTGAAGGCCCCGGTTGCCACCAGTCCCCAGGCCTGGACCTAGGGTCGGCTCTCGGGCCCGGTCGACCCACCCCATTTCGGCCACAGCAACTTCACATCGGAAGCGAGATTTCACCACCGTGACTGCTCTGACTCTCAGCACCGCCGCGGCGCAGGGCCTGCGGGCCGACGCGATCGTGATCGGTGTCGCCAAGGGCGCCCAGGGGCCCGTCGTCGCGCCGGGCGCCGAGGCCGTGGACAAGGCGTACGACGGCAAGCTGGCCGGCGTTCTGGAGACCCTCGGCGCCTCGGGTGCCGAGGGCGAGCTGACGAAGCTGCCCGCGCCGGCCGGCTTCAAGGCCCCGCTCGTGGTGGCGGTGGGCCTGGGCGCCGAGCCCGACGACACCGACGAGGGGGCCGCCGGCTACGACGCCGAGGCGCTGCGCACGGCGGCCGGTGTGGCCGCCCGCGCGCTCGCCGGCTCGAAGAAGGCCGCGTTCGCGCTGCCGGTCGACGGCCCCGGCGCCCTCGGCGCGATCGGCGAGGGCATCCTGCTCGGCGCCTACTCCTTCGACGCCTACAAGGGCGGCGCCCAGAACGCCAAGGGGAAGAACGGCAAGGCGCCGCTGGCCGAGGCCGCGCTGCTCGGCGGCAAGCCGCGCGACGCCGCCCACAAGGGTGCGCTCGCCCGCGCGGTCGCGGTCTGCGAGGAACTGAACCGCGCCCGCGACCTGATCAACATGCCGCCGAACGACCTCGACCCCGCGGCCTTCGCCGGCATCGCGCAGGCGGCGGCCAAGGAGCACGGCCTGAAGGTGCAGGTGCTCGACGAGAAGGCCCTGGCCAAGGGCGGCTACGGCGGCATCCTCGGCGTCGGCGGCGGCTCGGCGGCCACCCCGCGCCTGGTGAAGCTGTCGTACAAGCACCCGAAGGCGGAGAAGCACCTCGCCTTCGTCGGCAAGGGCATCACCTACGACTCGGGCGGCATCTCGCTGAAGCCGGCCGGTCACAACGAGACCATGAAGTGCGACATGAGCGGCGCCGCCGCCGTGTTCGCCGCCGTCGTCGCGGCCGCGCGCCTGGGCCTGGAGGTCAACGTCACCGGCTGGCTTGCGCTGGCCGAGAACATGCCGTCCGGCTCGGCCGTGCGCCCGGGTGACGTGCTGCGCATGTACAGCGGCAAGACCGTCGAGGTGCTCAACACCGACGCCGAGGGCCGGCTGGTGCTCGCCGACGCGCTGTGGGCGGCCTCGCAGGAGGAGCCGGACGCGATCGTGGACGTGGCCACGCTGACCGGCGCGATGCTGCTGGCGCTGGGCACCCGGACGTTCGCCGTCATGGGCAACGACGACGCGTTCCGCACCGCGGTGCACGAGGCGGCGGAGGAGGTCGGCGAGCCGGCCTGGCCGATGCCGCTGCCGGAGCACCTGCGCAAGGGCATGGACTCGCCCGTGGCCGACATCGCCAACATGGGCGAGCGCGCGGGCGGCGGGCTGGTCGCCGGTCTGTTCCTGCGCGAGTTCGTGGGCGAGGGGATCACCTGGGCGCACCTGGACATCGCCGGGCCGGCGTTCAACGAGGGCGGTCCGTTCGGGTACACGCCGAAGGGCGGTACGGGCTCGGCCGTGCGCACGCTGGTGCGGCTCGCGGAGCTCACCGCCGAGGGTGACCTGGGCTGACGGCCGCCTGAGAGCCCACCGCCGCCCGTTGTGCGGCGGCTTGGAGGGGTGCGGGGACCGTCCGCGCGGTTCCCCGCGCCCCTCCGGGCGCTCCAGTGGGGTGTCTCACACTCAGGCCCGGCGTCTCGTCCGCCTCGAACAAGTGCAAAGATGGAGCCCGGCAGGACAGGGCCCCCACCGAAGGGCCGAAGCATCAAGCGGCCGGACACCAGCCGCCTGCCGGTCATCGGAGACCGGCGTACGGCGCACATGCATGGAGGACGTGACGTGGCGAACGACGCCAGCACCGTTTTCGACCTAGTGATCCTCGGCGGTGGTAGCGGTGGTTACGCCGCGGCCCTGCGCGGGGCGCAGCTGGGCCTGGACGTCGCCCTGATCGAGAAGGACAAGGTCGGCGGCACCTGCCTGCACCGGGGCTGCATCCCCACCAAGGCCCTGCTGCACGCGGGCGAGATCGCCGACCAGGCCCGCGAGAGCGAGCAGTTCGGCGTCAAGGCGACCTTCGAGGGCATCGACGTCCCGGCCGTCCACAAGTACAAGGACGACGTGATCTCGGGCCTGTACAAGGGTCTCCAGGGGCTCATCGCGTCCCGGAAGGTGACGTACATCGAGGGTGCGGGGCGCCTGTCCTCCCCCACCTCCGTGGACGTGAACGGCCAGCGCATCCAGGGCCGCCACATCCTGCTGGCGACCGGCTCCGTGCCGAAGTCGCTGCCGGGCCTGGAGATCGACGGCGACCGCGTCATCTCCTCCGACCACGCCCTCGTCCTGGACCGCGTGCCGAAGTCCGCGATCATCCTGGGCGGCGGTGTCATCGGTGTCGAGTTCGCCTCGGCGTGGAAGTCGTTCGGTTCGGACGTCACGATCATCGAGGGCATGAAGCACCTCGTGCCGGTCGAGGACGAGAACTCCTCGAAGCTGCTGGAGCGCGCGTTCCGCAAGCGCGGCATCAAGTTCAACCTGGGCACCTTCTTCCAGAAGGCCGAGTACACCCAGGACGGTGTCAAGGTCACCCTGGCGGACGGCAAGGAGTTCGAGGCCGAGGTCCTCCTCGTCGCCGTCGGCCGCGGCCCGGTCTCGCAGGGCCTGGGCTACGAGGAGGCCGGGGTCGCCATGGACCGCGGTTACGTCCTCGTCGACGAGTACATGCGTACCAACGTTCCGACCATCTCCGCCGTCGGCGACCTCGTCCCGACGCTCCAGCTCGCGCACGTCGGCTTCGCCGAGGGCATCCTGGTGGCGGAGCGTCTGGCCGGTCTGAAGGTCGTTCCGATCGACTACGACGGTGTCCCGCGGGTCACGTACTGCCACCCGGAGGTCGCCTCCGTCGGCATCACCGAGGCCAAGGCCAAGGAGATCTACGGCGCGGACAAGGTCGTCGCCCTGAAGTACAACCTGGCGGGCAACGGCAGGAGCAAGATCCTGAAGACCGCGGGCGAGATCAAGCTCGTCCAGGTCAAGGACGGTGCCGTGGTCGGCGTCCACATGGTCGGCGACCGCATGGGTGAGCAGGTCGGCGAAGCCCAGCTGATCTACAACTGGGAGGCGCTGCCGGCCGAGGTCGCCCAGCTCATCCACGCCCACCCGACGCAGAACGAGGCGCTCGGCGAGGCCCACCTGGCCCTGGCCGGCAAGCCGCTGCACTCCCACGACTGAGCCTTCGGTCAACGGGCGCGACGACACAGACTTCCGCAATTCGTTAGGAGCAACCGAAACCATGGCGGTTTCCGTAACCCTTCCGGCGCTCGGCGAGAGCGTCACCGAGGGCACTGTCACCCGCTGGCTGAAGGCCGAGGGCGAGCGTGTCGAGGCCGACGAGCCGCTGCTCGAGGTCTCGACCGACAAGGTGGACACCGAGATCCCCGCGCCGGCCTCCGGCGTGCTGCGCTTCATCAAGGTCGCCGAGGACGAGACCATCGAGGTCGGCGCCGAGCTGGCCGTCATCGACGACGGCACCGGTGAGCCTGCCGGCGACCAGGCCCCCGCCGCCGAGGCGGCTCCGGCCGCCGAGCCGGCCCCGGCCCCCGCCGCCGAGCCCGCTCCCGCCCCGGCCGCCGAGGCCCCGGCCGCCGAGCCGGCTCCGGCGCCCGCCGCCGAGGCCGCGGCCCCCGAGGCCGCCGCCGGTGACGCCGAGGGCACGGACGTGGTCCTGCCGGCGCTCGGCGAGTCCGTCACCGAGGGCACCGTCACCCGCTGGCTGAAGTCGGTCGGCGAGACCGTCGAGGCCGACGAGCCGCTGCTCGAGGTCTCCACGGACAAGGTCGACACCGAGATCCCCGCGCCGACCTCCGGCGTGCTGGTGGCCATCGTGGTCGGCGAGGACGAGACCGCCGAGGTCGGCGCCAAGCTGGCCGTCATCGGTTCCGCGAACGCGGCCCCGGCCGCCGCTCCGGCTCCCGCCCCGGCCCCCGCCGCCGCTCCGGCTCCCGCCCCGGCGCCCGCCGCCCCGGCCCCGGCGCCCGCCGCCCCGGCTCCGGCGCCCGCCCCGGCTCCGGCGCCCGCCCCGGCTCCGGCTCCGGCGCCCGCCCCGGCCCCCGCCGCCCCGGCCCCGGCGCCCGCCGCCCCGGCCCCGGCTCCGGCGCCCGCTCCCGCCCCGGCCGCCCCGGCCACCGCGCCGACCTCGCCGACCGCCACCCAGGCGACCGACGAGGGTGCGTACGTGACCCCGCTGGTGCGCAAGCTCGCTGCCGAGAACGGCGTCGACCTGGCCACCGTCAAGGGCACGGGCGTCGGCGGCCGCATCCGCAAGCAGGACGTCCTCGCCGCCGCCGAGGCCGCGAAGGCCGCCGCCGCGGCCCCGGCCCCGGCCGCCGCTCCGGCCGCCGCCAAGAAGGCCCCGGCGCTGGAGGTCTCCCCGCTGCGCGGCCAGACCGTCAAGATGCCGCGCATCCGCAAGGTCATCGGCGACAACATGGTCAAGGCGCTGCACGAGCAGGCCCAGCTGTCGTCGGTCGTCGAGGTCGACGTCACCCGCCTGATGAAGCTGCGCGCCAGGGCGAAGGACTCCTTCGCGGCCCGCGAGGGCGTCAAGCTCTCCCCGATGCCGTTCTTCGTCAAGGCCGCCGCGCAGGCGCTGAAGGCCCACCCGGTCATCAACGCCAAGATCAACGAGGCCGAGGGGACCATCACCTACTTCGACACCGAGAACATCGGTATCGCGGTGGACTCCGAGAAGGGCCTGATGACCCCGGTCATCAAGAACGCCGGCGACCTCAACATCGCGGGTATCGCCAAGGCCACGGCCGACCTGGCCGGCAAGGTCCGCGGCAACAAGATCACGCCGGACGAGCTGGCCGGCGCGACCTTCACCATCTCCAACACCGGTTCGCGCGGCGCGCTGTTCGACACGATCATCGTGCCGCCGGGCCAGGTCGCGATCCTCGGCATCGGTGCCACGGTCAAGCGCCCGGCCGTCATCGAGACCGAGGAGGGCACGGTCATCGGCGTCCGCGACATGACCTACCTGACCCTCTCCTACGACCACCGCCTGGTCGACGGCGCCGACGCGGCCCGTTACCTGACGGCGGTCAAGGCGATCCTGGAGGCGGGCGAGTTCGAGGTCGAGCTGGGCCTGTAACCGGGACCGCGGACGCGACGAGGCCGATCCGGGCCTCCGGCGCGTCCCCGACCGCGTCGCACCCCGTCCGGAACCTTCCGGGCGGGGTGTTCGCGTTTGTCGGGGTGCTTCCCGTGTAAGGCTCGTCTCACCTGCGCATTAGCACCCCCGCACGCCCTACCCGCGGAGCGAAGCCGCCGTATTGTCTAAGCGTCAGCCCTCCCTGAAGGAGCCCTCATGACCGCGCCCGTCGTCCACTCGCTGCGCGAGCAGATCCGCGAGCACATCGTGGAGGGGATCGTCAGCGGGCGCTGGCAGCCGGGTGAGCGCATCGTGGAGCGCCGGATCGCCACCGAGCTGGAGGTCAGCCAGACCCCGGTCCGGGAGGCGCTGCGCGAGCTGGAGTCGCTGCGGCTGATCGAGTCGGCCCCGAACAAGGGCGTACGCGTCCGCAACCTGACCGCGGCCGACCTGGAGGAGAGCTACCCCGTCCGGGCCGGCCTGGAGGCCATCGCGGCGGAGCTGGCGGCCGAGCGCCTGGCCCAGGACTGCTCGGCCCTGGAGCCGCACGTGCTGGCCCTGTACGAGGCCGACCGCGCCTCCGACGGCACGGGACAGGTGCGCCACACCGTCGGCTTCCACCGGGAACTGGTGCGGGCCGCGCACAACTCGGTGCTGCTGCACACCTGGGAGGGCCTCGGCATCGAGGTCTTCACGGCGCTGTCGATCCGCTGGCTGGGCACGGTCCAGCAGTCCTACGCGGAGGAGCACGAGGAGCTGGTGCAGGCGTTCAAGCGGCGCGACCCCCGCATCGCCGAGCTGGTGAAGGCGCACGTCCTGGGCTGCGCGCCGCGGGCCTGACGGTGAAGGCGCACGTCCTGGGCTGCGCGCCGCGGGCCTGACGGTGAAGGCGCACGTCCTGGGCTGCGCGCCGCGGGCCTGACGCAGCCGAGCGCACCACTGCTCACCTGCGGAAACCTTGGTCGAACACGGCACCGGGTGCCCGTTTCCAAGGCACCCGGTGCCGACTTTCTCGTAATCGTGAAGTTTTGGCCCTCAACCCTTTGATCGATCATCGATCAGGGAGTTACAGTCGCCGACGGACTTCCACCGAAGTCCTCTGCCCTGTCCTGCCAAAGACCAAGGGCAACCCCGAACCCTTACCGATGAGGGAACCCCCTTCGACTGAGGAAGGCGGCGACATGACCGACCCCAACGCCATCCAGCCGAGCGCGCTCGACCAGCTCCCGGACCGCGACCCGGAGGAGACCGCCGAATGGCAGGCCTCCCTCGACGCCGTCGCCAGGGAGGCCGGGCCGCACCGCGCCGCGTACCTGATGCGGCGGACGCTGGAGCGCGCCGAGGCGGGCGGCATCGCGCTGCCGAAGCTCCTCGAGACCGACTACGTCAACACCATCCCCACCTCCGCCGAGCCGGGCGTGCCCGGCGACCCGGAGATGGAGGCCCGCATCACCGCCTGGAACCGCTGGAACGCGGCCGCGATGGTGACCCGCGGCTCGAAGTACGGCGTCGGCGGCCACATCGCCACCTTCGCCTCCGCCGCCTGGCTCTACGAGACCGGCTTCAACCACTTCTTCAAGGGCAAGGAGGGCGACGGCTCCGGCGACCAGCTGTACATCCAGGGCCACGCCTCCCCCGGCATCTACGCCCGGGCCTTCCTCGACGGCCGCCTGAACGAGGCGCACCTCGACAACTTCCGCCAGGAGTCCGGCGGCAACGGCCTGCCCTCCTACCCGCACCCGCGCCGCCTGCCCTGGCTGTGGGAGTTCCCGACGGTGTCGATGGGTCTCGGCCCGCTGTCGGCGATCTACCAGGCGCGCTTCAACCGCTACCTCACCAACCGCGGCATCAAGGACGTCTCCGCCTCCCACGTCTGGGCCTTCCTCGGCGACGGCGAGATGGACGAGCCGGAGTCGACCGCGGCCCTCGCGCTGGCCGCGCGTGAGGAGCTGGACAACCTCACCTTCGTCATCAACTGCAACCTGCAGCGCCTCGACGGCCCGGTCCGCGCCAACTTCAAGATCGTGCAGGAGCTGGAGGCCCAGTTCCGGGGCGCCGGCTGGAACGTGATCAAGACGCTGTGGGGTACGGCCTGGGACGAGCTGTTCCAGCTCGACACCACGGGCGCGCTGGTACGCCGGCTGCGCGAGGTACCGGACGCGCAGATCCAGACGTACCAGACCCGCGACGCCGCCTACATCCGTCAGGACTTCTTCGGCAAGGACCCGGCGCTCGTCGAGATGGCGAAGCTGCTGAGCGACGACAAGATCCTGGAGTGCTTCCACCTCTCCCGCGGTGGTCACGAGGCCCGCAAGGTGTACGCCGCGTACAAGGCCGCCGTCGAGCACAAGGGCGCGCCGACCGTGATCCTGGCCCAGACGGTCAAGGGCCACACCCTCGGCGAGGGCTTCGCGTCGAAGAACGCCAACCACCAGATGAAGAAGCTGACGGTGGACGAGTTCAAGGCGATGCGGGACCTGCTGGAGCTGCCGATCAAGGACAGCGACTTCGTGGACGGCGTGGTGCCCTACGGCCACCCGGGCGCCGACTCCCCCGAGGTCCGTTACCTCCAGGAGCGCCGCGCGGCCCTCGGCGGCCCGGCCCCGGCCCGCCGCACCCACGCGGTGGCCCCGCTGCCGGCCCCCGCGGAGAAGGCGTTCGCCTCCTTCGACAAGGGCTCCGGCTCCCAGAACGTGGCCACCACCATGGCCTTCGTCCGCCTCGTCAAGGACCTGGTCCGCGACAAGGAGACCGGCAAGCGCTGGGTGCCGATCGTCCCCGACGAGGCGCGCACCTTCGGCATGGAGTCGCTGTTCCCGTCGCTCGGGATCTACTCCCCCAAGGGCCAGACGTACGAGCCGGTCGACCGCGACCAGCTGATGTACTACAAGGAGGCGACGAACGGCCAGATCCTCAACGAGGGGATCACCGAGGCCGGTTCGATGGCCGACTTCATCGCCGCTTCGACGTCGTACGCGACGCACGGCGAGACGATGATCCCGTTCTACATCTTCTACTCGATGTTCGGCTGGCAGCGCACCGCCGACCAGATGTGGCAGCTCGGCGACCAGCTGGGCCGCGGCTTCCTCGTCGGCGCGACCGCCGGCCGGACGACCCTGACGGGCGAGGGCCTCCAGCACGCCGACGGCCACTCCCCGGTCATCGCCGCCACCAACCCGGCCGCGCTGACGTACGACCCGGCGTTCGCCTACGAGATCGCGGTGATCGTCCGCGAGGGCCTGCGCCGGATGTACGGCGAGGCCAAGCCGGGCGAGGACCAGGACGTCTTCTACTACCTGACGGTCTACAACGAGCCGCTGCCGCAGCCGGCGAAGCCGCAGGGCCTCGGCATCGACGAGGGCATCGTCAAGGGCCTGTACCGCTTCAACACGGCGGAGTCGGCGGGCGTCGACGCCCCGGCGGGCGCCCCGCGCATCCAGCTGCTGGGCTCCGGCACGGCGATCCACTGGGCCCTCCGGGCGCAGCGGCTGCTGGCCGACGAGTGGGGTGTCGCGGCCGACGTCTGGTCGGCGACCTCCTGGTCCGAGCTGCGCCGCGACGCGATGGAGGCGGACGCCGCCCTCCTGCGCGGCGAGGAGCGGGTGCCGTACGTCCGCCAGGCGCTCCAGGGCGCCGAGGGCCCGGTACTGGCCGTGTCCGACTACATGCGCCAGGTCCCGGACCAGATCGCGCAGTGGGTCGAGCAGGACTGGTCCTCGCTGGGCGCCGACGGCTTCGGCCTCTCCGACACCCGCGAGGCCGCCCGCCGCCACTTCGGCGTCGACGCGGAGTCGATCGTCGTCGCGGCCCTGGCCCAGCTCGCCAGGCGCGGCGAGGTCAAGGCGACCGCGGTGAAGGAAGCGCGGGAGAAGTACGGGCTGTAAGGGCCTGTGCCGCACGACGAACGGGGCCGCCCTCGGTCCGAGGGCGGCCCCGTTCGCCGTGGCCGTCCTCGGACCGAGGCGGCCCCGTTCGTCGTGCGGGCGGTGCGGCAGGCCCCTCAGAGCCGCGCGTTCGGGATCCTGGACGCGCCGGACGCGTCCGCGAGGGAGGCGTGCAGCGCCGTCAGCTCGGCCAGCAGGGCGGCCCGCTGCTCCACGAGCTCGCCGACCGGCAGGTACTTGCTGTCGGCGAGCACGGCGGCGACCTTCTCCCGCAGGTGGTCCAGGCCGGTCAGGACCTGCGCCTTGCGGCGCCACGCCTCGTCGACGATCCGACGCGCATCCGCCTCGGCGTCGGCCTTGCGCTGTGCGGCGTACGCCTCGACGTCGTCGCGGACCTGCTGCGCCGCCGCTTCGACGAGCTCGCGATGCCGCCGGGCCGCGCGGCGGGTCTCCTCGCGCATCACGTGGGCGTCCTGGAGCGCGGCCCTGCGCAGGGCGTCGGCCTCCGCCTCGGCTTCCGTCCGCAGCCGTGCGACGTCCGGCCGGGAGTGCGCCTCGTGGCCGGCGAGCAGGGCGCCCAGGCGGTCGCGGACCTCGCGGGCGGAGCCGGGGCGCTCCTCGGGCCGGCGGGCGAGCAGCCGCATCACGAGGTCGCTCAGCGCGCCGGGGACGCCGGCCTCGACGGCGTGCGGGGGGTCCACCTCGCCGTGCATCAGCAGGTGGGCGTAGGAGAACGCGCTGTCCGCGACGATCGGCGGGCGCCCGGTGAGCATGAAGTACAGCAGGCAGCCGAAGGAGTACAGGTCGGCTCGGTGGTCCAGGGTGCGCGTGCCCCGGCACTGCTCCGGGGACATGTACCCGATGGAGCCGATGCCGGTGCCGGTGGCGGTGAGGCCGATCGTGCCGTCCATGAACTTGGCGATGCCGAAGTCGAGCACCTTCAGCTCGCCGTCGGCCGTGAACATGACGTTGTTGGGTTTGATGTCGCGGTGCACGATGCCCTGGGCGTGCGCGGCCTCCAGGGCCGCGAGCACCTGGCAGCCCCATTCCACCGCCCGCTGCCAGGACGGACGCCGCTCGACCACCGCCTGCTGCAGGGTGTGGCCGGTGAGCCGCTCCATCACCAGGTAGGGGACGCGTCTGCCGTCGAGGACGGTCTCGCCGCAGTCGTGGGCGATCACGGTGTGGCGGCCGGGCAGCTGGGCGGCCGACCTGATCTCCCTGCGGAAACGTACGAAGGCCGCGTGCCCGTCCGCGCCCGGGGGCCACTTGAGCAGCTTGACGGCCACGTCGCGGTCCATCCGGGTGTCCCGTGCTCCCCAGACCTCTCCCATCCCGCCGTGGCCCAGCCACTGGACCAGCTCGTAACGGTCGTCCAGCACGGTCCCCCGCATCGCGCGCCCCTCCCGTGCGATCCCAACTCCCCTGACCAGCTTAGGAGATGGGAGCGCCAAAGCGGAGAGGCGCGCCCCCCTGCATCATGAACGCATGCGTGCTGCCCGTCTCATCAAAATGGTGCTGCTCCTGCAGTCCCGCCCCTCGATGACCGCCGCCGAGCTGGCGCGGGAGCTGGAGGTGTCGGAGCGGACGGTGACGCGGGACGCGCAGGCGCTGTCGGAGGCGGGCGTGCCGGTGTACGCCGACCGGGGGCGGGCCGGCGGGTACCGCCTGATCGGCGGCTACCGGACGCGGCTGACGGGGCTGGCCCGCAGCGAGGCGGAGGCCCTCTTCCTGAGCGGGGTGCCGGGGGCGCTGCGGGAGATGGGCCTCCAGGACGCGGCCTCCGCCGCGCGGCTGAAGGTGTCGGCCGCGCTGCTGCCGTCCCTGCGGGACGCCCCGGACAGCGCGGCCCAGCGGTTCCACCTGGACGCGCCCGCCTGGTTCCGGGAGCCGGAGACGCCCGCGCTGCTGCCCGTGCTCGCGCGGGCGGTCTGGGACGACCGGCGGGTCCGCGCCGTGTACCGGCGCCCGGACGGCGACGTCGACCGGGAGCTGGAGCCGTACGGGCTCGTGCTGAAGGCCGGGGTCTGGTACCTGTGCGCGCGGGTGCCGGACGGCGTCTTCCGCACGTACCGCATCGACCGGTTCGCCTCCGTCGACGCCTGCGACACCCGGTTCGTCCGCGCCGCGGACTTCGACCTGCCGGGGTTCTGGGCGGAGCAGGCCGAGGGGTTCGCCCGGTCGCTGCTGCGCGCCGAGGTCGTCGTACGGCTCTCCCCGGACGGCGTGCGCCGGCTGCCGTACGCCGTCGATCCGCTCGCCGCGCGCACGGCGCTGGAGAGCCCGGGCGAGCCGGACGCCGAGGGCTGGGTGACGGTGACGCTGCCGGTGGAGTCGGAGGAGGTCGCGCACGGCCAGCTGACGGCGCTGGGCGCGGAGGCGGAGGTGCTGGCCCCGGCGAGCCTGCGGGAACGGTGCGCGGCGGACGCGGCCCGGCTCGCCGCGCGCTACCGCCGTACGGACGGCTGACGACGACCCGCCGTATGGACGGCCGGCCACAGTCCGCCGCACTGACGGCCGACGACGACCCGCCGCGCGGACGGCCGGCCACGGTGCGTCGTGCTCCGCGTGCGGCCCACCGGCCGAGGCCCGATGCTGGTGCCGTGATGGACGAGACGGAGTTCTGGGAGCTGATCGACGCCGCCCGCGAGGCCGCCGGGGGCGACCCGGAGGAGCAGGCCGACGCGCTGCTGGACCGGTTGCTCCAGCTGGACCCCGACCTGGTGCTGGACTTCGCCCGTCACTTCGAGGCCCGCTACAACCGGGCCTACCGCTGGGACCTGTGGGGGGCCGCCTGGCTGCTGCTGGACGGGTGCAGCGACGACGCGTTCGACTTCTTCCGGTGCTGGCTGATCGGCCAGGGCCGGGTGGTCTTCGAGGGCGCCCTGCACGAGCCGGACGCGCTCGCCGAGCTGCTCGGCGAGTTCGACGAGGAGATCGACGGCGACGGCGAGGAGCTGGGGTACGCGGCGGACGAGGCGTACGAGCAGCTGACCGGCACGGTCGCGCCCGACCTGGGCATCGCCCCGGCGCCGGCCGAGCCGGAGGGCACGCCGTTGGACCTGGAGAACGAGCAGGTGCTCGCGCAGCGGTATCCCCGTCTGTGGGAGCGGTTCAAGGCGTGACGCCGCATGTGCGCGCCCGTCCCGCTACGGCGTGACGCCGGGTGGTGTCCGCGCCGGTCCCCGCGTCCGCCCCTGCAGGCGGGCGGCCCGTTCGCGGATCGCCGGGAGGCGGGCGGTGAGGGCCGCGCCGGGGCAGTTGGTCATGAAGCCGTCCTTGTGGGCGGCCAGGGCGGGCAGCGTGGCGGCGGTGCCCGCCCTGTGGCGGCTGAGGCCGCTGCTGGAGACCAGCCGGACGTGGCCGCGCGGGTCGATGCCGGCCAGGCCGAGTTTCCAGGCGGTCAGCGCGGCGATCGCCTCGCTCATGGCCCGGGGCACGGGCACCCCGGCGGTGAAGGTGCCGAGGGCGGCGATGCCGGCCGTGCGGTGGTTGAAGCCCTGGGTGTGGGCGCCGGTGACGGGCCGCTCGACGCCTCCGGCCCGGCCCTCGTAGAGGGTGCCGCAGCGGTCGACGAGGAAGTTGTAGCCGATGTCGTCCCAGCTGCGGGCGCCGGTCTGGCCGGCGTACAGGTCGCGGATGATGCGGGGCGCGTCGGCGCAGCGGTAGCCGTTGGGCGAGTCGGTGTGGTGGAGGAAGACGGCGATCACCTTGTCGTCGTAGCGCGGCGGTGGCTGGGTGCGCCCGGTGGTGCGGTCCAGCCAGGCGGAGCGGGGCACGATCGGCGGGCGGGCGGCGCGGTGGGCCTCGGGCGGGCGGGCCGCCGCCGCGGGCAGGCCGGGCCGGGGCGCGGCGGCCCGCTCGACCCCGACGGCGCACAGGGCCAGGGCGAGGACGGCGAGCAGCCCGGGCAGGCAGCCGAGCAGCGCCGGCAGGGGCCCGGGGATCCGCGGGGTGCGGGGTGTCCGTGCGGTACGCCGCTTCCCGGCCGCCGGGGCTCTTCGGACGGCACGCATGCCCCCACTGTCGGGCGGCTGTGCCGTGCCCGCGATGCGCACTGTGCCACCTGGCGGAACCATGGTCCCGGTCCGGGACGTTCCCGGGGGTACAGACGTAGGTGGCCGGTTCCGCGGCCCGGTGGCCGCTGTGCGGGCGCCCGGCTGATCAGCGGGCCCGTGCCGTCCGTACTGGGGGGTCCGAGAGAAAGGCGGCTCCGTGGACCTGCTCGACCTGCTGCTGGTGCTGGTGGTCGCCGTCTACGCGGTGTCCGGGTACCGGCGCGGCCTGGTGGCCGGATGTGTCTCGCTCGCCGGGTTCGTGGGCGGTGCCGTGGTCGGTGTGTGGCTGCTGCCCTGGGTGACGGGCCAGGTGGAGCGGGGCACGGCGGCGGCGACGGTGCTCGCGGTGCTGACGGTGCTGGTGCCGGCGGTGGTGGGGCACGAGCTGGCGGGCCGGCTGGCGCTGCGGCTGCGCGGCGAGCTGGACCGGGGTCCGCTGCGGGTGGCGGACGGGGTGGGGGGCGCGGCGGCGAACTCGGTCGCGGTGCTGGTCGTGGCCTGGGTGGCGGCGAGCGTGCTGGGCGCGGCCCCCTCGCAGACCCTGACCACGGCGGTACGGAACTCGGCGCTGCTGGGCGCGGTGCAGGAGGTGATGCCGCAGACGACGCCCGCCTGGTTCTCGCGGGCCACGTCCGCGCTGGCCGAGGCGGGTTTCCCGCAGGTGTTCAACCCGTTCGAGAACGAGTCGACGGCCCGGGTGGCCCGGCCGACCGGGGACAGTGTCACCCCGGCCGCGACCCGCGCGGCCAAGCTGAGCACGGTGAAGATCGAGGGCGCCTCGGGTGCCGAGGGCCGGGAGGGCAGCGGGTTCGTCTACGCGCCCCGGCGGGTGATGACCAACGCGCACGTGGTGGCGGGCATCGATCGCCCGGGCGTGCGGGTCGGCGGGGTGGGGCCGTCGTACGCGGCCCGGGTGGTGCTCTTCGACCCGGGCCGGGACGTGGCGGTGCTGTACGTGCCCGACCTGCGCGCCCCGGTGCTGCTGTTCGACCCGAGCGCGGCGCGCGGGGACTCGGCGGTGGTGGCGGGCTATCCGCAGGACGGGGCCCTGGACCTGCAGGCGGCGACGGTCGGCAGCCGGGTGCGGGCGACGGGCCGGGACATCTACAACGACCGCTCCGTCACCCGGGAGATCTACGCGATCCGCTCCACGGTCCGGCCGGGCAACTCCGGCGGCCCGCTGCTGACCACGGACGGACGGGTGTTCGGGGTGGTCTTCGCCCGGTCCACCTCGGACGACGAGACGGGGTACGCGCTGACGGCGGCCGAGGTGGCGGGGGACGCCCGGCGGGCGGCCACGGCGACGGCGCCGGTGGACACGGGCGAGCTGGTCAGTTCGTGAGGCTCACAGGGCGCGGCCCATGCAGACGTCGTCGACGTACGCGCCGTCGATGAGAAACTCCCCCGGGAGGACGCCCTCGACGGCGAAACCCTCGGACGCGTACAGCGCGCGGGCCGGGGTGTTGTGCCCGAGCACGCGCAGGGTGAGGCGCCGTGCGCCGCGCCGGCGCGCCTCCGCGACGGCGGCCCGGATCAGCGCGCGCCCGACGCCCCGTCCGCGTGCCCGGGTGGCGACGGCGAAGCCCTGGACGGCGAGGACGTGCGCGTGGGAGGGGAGGGGGGTGGGGCGGGTGAGCCGGACGTAGCCGAGGAGGCGTCCGCCGTCCTCGGCGACGAGGAACTCCTCGGCCGGGTGCCGTTCGTCGAAGAACGGCTGGTAGGGCGGCTGGGGCGGGGGTGTCACGGCGTGCAGGGTGGACCAGGTGGCCCGGTCGAGGGCGGCCAGTTCCGCTTCGTCGTCGGCCTGGGCGATGCGTATGTACGGCTCGGGCATGACGGACACCCTACGACGGGCGGCCGGGGCGTCCACCGGGTCGAGGACCGGCTGTGCGGTCATGCTGGGGTCATGGAACGTTCACGTATCGCGGTGGCCGGCGCGTCCGGTCTGATCGGTGGCGCTCTGGTGCGGTCCCTGGCCGCGGACGGGCACGAGGTCGTACGGCTGGTGCGCCGTGCGGCCCGGAGCGCGGACGAGGTGTGCTGGGATCCGGCGGGGCGGTACGTCGACACGGCCGGGCTGGCCGGGTGCGACGTGGTGGTCAACCTGGCGGGGGCCGGGGTCGGTGACCGGCGCTGGACGCCGGAGTACAAGCGGCTGGTGCGGGACAGCCGGGTGCTGGGCACGGCCGCGCTCGCCGAGGCGGTGGCCGCGCTGCCGCGGCCGCCGCGGGCGTTCCTGAACGGCAGCGCGATCGGCTTCTACGGCGAGACCGGCGACCGGGCGGTGGACGAGGACGCCCCGCCGGGCGACGGCTTCCTGCCCTCGCTGTGCGTGGAGTGGGAGCAGGCGGCGGCGCCCGCGCGGGAGGCGGGGGTGCGGACGGTGTTCCTGCGCACGGGGCTGGTGGTGGCCCGGGGCGGCGGGGCCTGGGGGCGGCTGTTCCCGTTGTTCCGGGCGGGGCTCGGGGGACGGCTGGGCGACGGTCGGCAGTACTGGTCGTACATCGCGCTGCACGACGAGGTCGCCGCGATCCGGCACCTCATCGACCGGGACACCCTGTCCGGGCCGTTCAACCTGACGGCTCCCGAGCCGCTGACGAACCGTGAGATCACGGAGGCGATGGGGCGGGTGCTGCGCCGGCCGGCGGTGTTCGCGGTGCCCGCTCCGGTGCTGCGGGCGGTGCTGGGCGAGATGGCCGGGGACGTGCTGGGCAGTCAGCGGGTGGTGCCGAGGAGGTTGCTGGAGTCGGGATTCCGGTTCGCTTTTCCGGGCATCGACGAGGCGATCCGCGCGGCGGCGTGAGCCGGTTGACTACGTCGGCGAACGAAAGTGACCGTATGCGACCTCCATGCGACCGTGCCCTCTTGATGCGCGACTGCTCTTGACCGATCACGGCCCTACCCTCGACCCGAACTCGGGTATCCCTGGGGCCTGTTGGGGGCATGACGCCTCCACCGGCCGCGCAACCACAGGAGGGGCCTCGTGCTTGAGCCCGCGTACCAGGTGGACGTCGTCATCGTCGGAGCCGGAATCGCCGGACTGTCGGCGGCTCATCGACTGACCAGCGCAGGAATCACCACCGCGGTCCTGGAGGCCGCCCCGTACGTCGGCGGCCGCATGTCGACCGAGAAGGTCGACGGCTTCCGGCTCGACCGCATCGGACAGCTGCTGTCCACGTCCTATCCCGAACTCCGCCTCACCCCGGGCCTGCACGCCCTGACCGTGCGCCGCTTCGCGCCCGGGGTCCTGCTGCACCGCGACGGGCGCACCCAGCGCGCGGGCGGGCCGGCGGCCGGCGGGAGCGCCAGGGGCGCACGGGGCGCACTTCATGTAGTGCGTGCCCTCGCGAGCACCCCGCGGGGCACGGTGGCCACCCCGGCCCGGACCGGCACGCCCGTGGGCGGCGCGGTCGACCAGGCCCGCCTCGGCGCCGCCCTCGGCCGGATCGCCACCACCCCCGTCGAACGCGTCCTGGCCCGCCCCGAGATGCCCGCCGCCCAGGCCCTCGCGCAGCGCGGGGTGCCGGCCCGCACCATCGAGGGCTTCCTGCGTCCGCTGCTCGCCGCGCTGCTGTGCGACCCGGAGCTGACCACGTCCAGCCGGTGCGCCGACCTGGCGCTGCGCGCCTTCGCGAGCGGCCGGCTGTGCGTGCCGGAGGGCGGCGCGGAGATGCTGCCGGAAGTGCTGGCCCGGGCCCTGCCGCCGGGCACCGTGCACACCGGGGTGCGGGTCACCTCCGTCTCCACGACCTCCGTGGCCACCGCCGAGCACGGCGTGGTCCGGTGCCGTGCGGTGCTGCTGGCGACCGACGCGCGCGCCGCCGCGGAGCTGCTGCCCGGGCTCAGGGTGCCGGACTTCCACCCGGTGACGGTGGTGCACCACACCACCGACGAGCCCGCGGCGGCGTTCACGACGGGCGCCTCGCTGCTGCTGGACGCCGACCGCGGCGGGCCGGTCGCGCACACGGCGGTGCTCAGCAACGTGGACCCGAGCCGGGCGCCGGCCGGCCGGGTGCTGGTCTCCTCGACGGTGCTGGGCCCGCCGCCCGAGGGCGTGGACACCGCCGTCCGCATCCATCTGGCGCGGCTCTACGGCACCTCCACGCGCCGCTGGGAGACCCTCGCGGTCCACCACACCCCGGAGGCGGTCCCGGCGATGCGCCCACCGCACGACCTGCGCCGCCCGGTACGGCTGCTCGCGGGCCTGTACGTCTGCGGCGACCACCGGGACACCAGCACCGTCCAGGGCGCCCTGCACTCGGCCCACCGGGCCGCGTCGGCCGTCCTGGCGGACCTGGGCGCGGCGGGGCCGATGCACACCGCCGACCCGGCCCCGACGCTGCCGAGGGCGGCCTGACGCCCGGACGACCGCCGGCCCGCGTCCGGCGTCCCGGCGGCGCGGGGCGGGCTACCCCAGCGCCGCGACCTTCTCCCGGTACCCCCGCACCGGTGCCGCGTCCCGGTACGGCTCCAGCCGGCGCTCGAACTCCTTCACGTACTCCACCGCGCGGGCCGACCGCATCTCCGCCGCCTGGCCGGCGGCCTCCGCGGCCAGCGCGCACGCCTGGTCGAGTTCGCCGAGGCCCAGCCGGGCGGTGGCGAGGACGACCCGGCAGAACAGCCGGCTGCGGGCGTACGTGGGCGCCCGCAGCTGGAGGGCGCGTTCGGCGTGCTGCGCGGCGGCCCGGAACTGCTGGAGATCCCGGTGGCAGTGCCCGAACTCGTCGGCGAGCTGCCCCTCGTCGAAGAACGCCGCCCAGTACGGCACCTCGTCCCCGGGCCGGGCCGCCTCCAGCGCGCGTTCGGCGCGGACCAGGGCCGCGGTGCACGCCCGCACCTCGCCGAGGACGCCGTGCGCCCGGGCCTCGGAGGCGTGCAGCAGGGCCTGGACGACCGGCGGACCACCGGTGCCCACCCCCTGCTGGGCGACCCGCGCCAGCTGCACGGCCTCCCTGCCGTGGCCCAGGTAGACGGCCTGGCGGCTCATGGTGACCAGGACGTAGGAGCCGTAGGCCCGGTCGCCGGCCGCCTGGGCGAGCCGCAGGGCCTGCACGAAGTAGCGCTGGGCGAGCCCGTGCGCGGCGATGTCGTACGACGTCCAGCCGGCCAGCCGGGTCAGGTCGGCGGCGGCGCCGAACAGCCGGCGGCCGGTCTGCTCGTCGTAGCTGCCGCGCAGCATCGGCTCGCACTCGTGCTCCAGGTAGCGCACCAGTGCCTGCCGGGCGTGGCCGCCGCCGAACCGGTCGTCGAGCGTGCGGAACAGTTCACCGACCGAGTGCAGCGCGGCGATGTCGCCGCCGCTCACCCGGTGGCCGGGGGCCCGCTCGGCCTGCCCGCGCACCCGCGGCGGGGCCGGCAACGCCTGCGGCGGCAGGGGCCTGGCCGCACCGGGCCGGCCCTGCGGCGGCACCCGGGGCACCGGCTCGCGCGCCACCCGGTCGTCGGCCTTGCCGATCAGCCAGTCCCGGCTGGGCACGACGAGCCCGGCCGGGGTGAAGGCGATCTTGCGCAGCTCGGCGTGGCTGCCGGAGTCCTTGCGCCACAGCCCGCTGACGATGTCCACGGCCTCCTCCGGGGTGGCCGCGAACTCCAGCCCGGCGTAGACCGGCGCGCAGGCGTCCAGGCCGAGGTCCTGGGCCGTGAGCCGGCGGCCGAGCCGGCGGGTGAACACCTCGGCGATGAGCGCGGGCGTCGTGCCGCGCGGCTGCTGTCCGCGCAGCCAGCGGGTGACCGAGGTCTTGTCGTATCTGAGATCCAGCCCGTGTTCCAGCCCGAGCTGGTCGACACGACGGGCCAGACCCGCGTTGGAGAACCCCGCTTCTGCGATGAGCGCGGCGAGCTGGCGGTTGGGGGTGCGCTGCGCGGGTCGGTCCGTCATCTGCGGTGCGGTCTCCTGCCTTCCGGGCCTACGAAGTGCCCGGATTGCCTTTGAGCAGCCCTTATGGCCTCACGAACGGCGCGAATGTAGCGGAGAGTGAGCAGACGGTCGCATACTTCGCGGGGCATTCATCCGATCGTGTGAGGAACGTCCACCGGGCTGACGCAGGCCGGTCGGACGTACAGTGGCGTGGGCGCGATACATGCCTGACACACCAATCGCCGAGGGAGGCGCTTGCCGTGAGCGAGTTGCGGTTCGTCCGCATGGGGTTCGGTGCGGATGCCGTCGATTACCAGGTGGCCTGGGACGAGCAGCGCCGGGTGCACGCCGCCCGGTTCGCCGACGAGATCCCCGACACCGTGCTCCTCCTGGAGCACCCCCCGGTGTACACGGCCGGCCGGCGTACCGAGGACAGCGAGCGCCCGCTGGACGGCACCCCGGTGATCGACGTGGACCGCGGCGGCAAGATCACCTGGCACGGGCCGGGCCAGCTGGTCGGCTACCCGATCCAGAAGCTGCCCCGCCCGGTGGACGTGGTGGCGCACGTGCGGCGCCTGGAGGAGGCGATCATCCGGGCGTGCGCCGAGTTCGGCCTGGAGACCACCCGGGTCGAGGGCCGCAGCGGGGTGTGGGTGCTCGGCGACCCGGTGGAGCGGCGGCCGGCGCTCGGTGGGCTGTCCCTGGACTTCGACCCGCGGCTCACCGACGAGGAGTTCGACCCCCGGCTCAACGGCCCCGAGTACGCCCCCTCCAACGCGGGCCAGCGGCGCGAGGACCGCAAGATCGCCGCGATCGGCATCCGGGTCGCCAAGGGCGTCACCATGCACGGCTTCTCCTTCAACGTGAACCCGGACAACGTCTGGTTCGACCGGATCATCCCGTGCGGCATCCGCGACGCCGGCGTCACCTCGCTCGGCAACGAGCTGGGCCGGGACATCACGGTCGAGGAGGTCCTGCCGGTGGTGGAGAGGCACCTGCGGGACGTCCTGGAGAACGCGGAGCCGAAACCGCGCGTGGTCGAGAAGGCGTCCGCCTGATCGTCCACCCGGGGAATGCGCCCTGCGACTGCGGGGTTGGCCTCAGCGGCAGGGCGCACACAGCGCGGGCGTAGGCTGGTCTACGCCGACGATTCGAAGAGCACGAAGCAAACAGCAGGGAGCCGGTCGTGTCCGCAGTCGCACCCGACGGACGCAAGATGCTGCGCCTGGAGGTCCGCAACAGCCAGACCCCCATCGAGCGCAAGCCCGAGTGGATCAAGACCCGGGCGAAAATGGGTCCCGAGTACACGAAGATGCAGAACCTGGTGAAGGGCGAGGGCCTGCACACGGTCTGCCAGGAAGCCGGCTGCCCGAACATCTACGAGTGCTGGGAGGACCGCGAGGCGACCTTCCTCATCGGCGGCGACCAGTGCACCCGGCGCTGTGACTTCTGCCAGATCGACACCGGCAAGCCCGAGGCGCTCGACCGGGACGAGCCGCGCCGCGTCGGCGAGTCCGTGGTCACCATGGACCTGAACTACGCCACCATCACCGGCGTCGCCCGCGACGACCTGGAGGACGGCGGCGCCTGGCTGTACGCCGAGACCGTGCGCCAGATCCACGCGCAGACCGCGGACCGGGAGGCCGGCCGCACCAAGGTCGAGCTGCTGGCCCCCGACTTCAACGCCGTCCCCGAGCAGCTCGCGGAGGTCTTCTCCGCCCGCCCCGAGGTCTTCGCGCACAACGTCGAGACGGTCCCGCGGATCTTCAAGCGGATCCGCCCCGGCTTCCGCTACGAGCGCTCCCTGAAGGTCATCACCGAGGCCCGCGACTTCGGCCTGGTCACCAAGTCGAACCTGATCCTCGGCATGGGCGAGACCCGCGAGGAGGTCAGCGAGGCGCTCAAGCAGCTGCACGAGGCGGGCTGCGAGCTGGTCACCATCACCCAGTACCTGCGCCCCTCGGTGCGCCACCACCCGGTGGAGCGCTGGGTCAAGCCGCACGAGTTCGTGGAGCTGAAGGAGGAGGCCGAGCAGATCGGCTTCTCCGGTGTGATGTCCGGGCCGCTGGTGCGGTCCTCGTACCGCGCCGGGCGGCTGTACCAGATGGCCGTCGAGAAGCGGGGTGACTACATCGCCGCCCAGGCGGTGTGACCCCCGCGCGTGTGAATTCACGCACAAGTCATTACCGGCCAGTAATGGCCGAGTCGACGCGGTCCCGGCCGTCCTCGCTGATGAGGGGGCCGCCGGGGCCGCGTCGGCGTTCCGGCTGCGCACGCCGGGGTTTCATGGGTGTTTGACCGGCCGGTCACGTCCTGGTAACACCAATCAGTGACTCTGGTGTCACATCCCGTCTCACCACCACTCCGAGGGGGGACCTCGATCATGCAGGCCGCGCCCGTACGCGCCACCGCCATCCCGTCCTTCACCGCCGCCCTCCGCGCCGTCGAGTCCCTGCTGATGAGCGGCGGCCAGCGCACCGCCCGCCGCAACGCCTGGACCTCCGTCCTGGAGGACCGCCGCCGCGCCAGGGCGCGGGTCGAGGCCCAGCAGGTCCTGGACCGGGCCGCCACCCGCCCCTGACGCCTCCCCCGCCGGGCACTGCCGTCGTCGGCGCTCCCGGGGGCACGTAGACTTCGTGGCATGGCGAGGAAGGAAACCGCGGCGGACGCCGCGAACGCAGGGCGACTGAAGCAGATCGCCCTCACGTACAAGATGACCCGCAAGGCCGACAAGAAGATCGGCCTGGTACTCGCGGCCGTCGGCATCGGCACGCTCGGTGTCTTCCTCGCGATCGGCTTTCTGATCGGCCACCCGGTCTACCTGGGCATCTTCGGCCTGCTGGTCGCCCTGCTGGCGACGGCGATCGTGTTCGGCCGCCGGGCCGAGCGGGCCGCGTTCGGCCAGATGGAGGGCCAGCCGGGCGCCGCCGCCGCGGTGCTGGACAACATCGGCCGCGGCTGGACGACGACCCCGGCGGTCGCGATGAACCGCAACCAGGACGTCGTGCACCGGGCCGTCGGCAAGGCCGGCATCGTGCTGGTCGCCGAGGGCAACCCGAACCGGGTGAAGACCCTGCTCGCCGCCGAGAAGAAGAAGATGAACCGCATCGTGGCCGACGTACCGGTGCACGACGTGATCGTCGGCACCGGCGAGGGCCAGGTCGAGCTGAAGAAGCTGCGCACGACCATGCTGAAGTACCCGCGCGTGCTGACCGGGCCCCAGGTGACGGCCACCAACGACCGGCTGCGCGCCATGGGCGACCTGATGAGCAACATGCCGCTGCCCAAGGGCCCGATGCCGAAGGGCATGCGGCTGCCCAAGGGCGGCCCCCGGGGCCGCTGAGCGGCACCGCACCCGTCACGAAGCGCCCCCGCGGGGGCGCTTCGCCGTTTCCCGGCCCGCTGACACGCCGCCGAACGGAGCATCCAGCGGGTAATCGGCTCATGCGCTCCTAGCCTTCGGCATGTGACAAAACGCCATATTGCGTACCTCGCATGCACCACAGCACTCGTCGGTGCCTTCGTCGGCACCACCCCGGCCTCGGCCGCCCACCGGACCCTCGTCGTGCATCCGGGCGAGTCGATCCAGAAAGCGGTGAACGCCGCCCGCTCCGGTGACACCGTGCTCGTGCTCGCCGGGACCTACCGCGAGAGCGTCACGGTGCGGACACCGGGCCTGACCCTGCGCGGTGTGGACCACCGCACGGTGATCAAGCCGCCGAAGAAGGCCGGGTCCGCCTCGCGCGGGAAGAAGGCCTCCCCCACCTGCCTCGCGGCCGGCAACGGCATCTGTGTCGTCGGAGGCAAGAACAAGGCCCTCAAGAACGTCACCGTCGCCGACCTCAAGGTGACCGGCTTCGCCAAGACCGGCTTGTGGTCCATGGGGACCGACCGGCTGACCGTGGAGCACGTCACCGCCGACGACAACGGCCAGTGGGGCATCGCCCAGGAGCACTCCACCCGCGGGGTCTTCCGGGAGAACACCGCCCGGGGCAACAAGGACGCCGGTCTGTTCCTCGCCAACAGCGTCAAGGCCGAGCAGGGCGCCAGGGACAGCAAGGGCGCGCTGATCGAGCGCAACCACCTGGAGGACAACCGGATCGGCATCACCGTCCGCCGGCTGCGCAACCTCACCGTCGCCCACAACCACGTCGTCGGCAACTGCGCGGGCGTGTTCGTCGTCGGTGACGAGAACAAGCCGCGGGCGGGCGCCCTCGCCGTCGCCGAGAACCTCGTCGAGCGGAACAACAAGTACTGCCCGAAGACCGCCCGTCTGCCCTATCTGAAGGGCACCGGCATCGTGCTGACCGGGACCGAGAAGGCCCTGGTGACGCGGAACACGGTCGTCGGCCACACCGGCAAGTCCCCGCTGTCGGGCGGCATCGTCCTGTTCAAGAGCTTCGTGGGCGTCAAGAGCGAGAAGAACCGCATCACCGACAACCGCCTGGAGAACAACGCGCCGGCGGACCTCGTCAACCAGGAGGCCGCCAAGAGCGGCAACTCCTTCCAGGGCAACGCCTGCCGGGCCTCCAAGCCCGCGGGCCTGTGCTGACCGGACGGCCGTACCCGGCCCACACCAGGAAGGAAGGCGGCACATGACCGCACCATCCTCCGAGCTCTCGGCTCCGCTGGAGCCGGGGGCAGCCCCCTCCCCTCCGCCCTCGATGCGGCTGCGCGAGCTGGTGTTCGGAGCGGCCTGCGCCGCGGCCGTCCGCGCCGCCGCCCGGCTGGGCGTCGCCGACGCGCTCGGGGACGCCCCCATGACCGTGGAGGGCCTGGCGGCCGCGCTGCGCACCGAGCCCAAGCCGCTGCGCCGGCTGCTGCGCGCCCTGTCCTGCTACGGCGTCTTCGCCGAGCGGCCCGACGGGACGTTCACCCACACCGAGATGTCCCGGCTGCTGCGCGAGGACGACCCGAACAGCCTGCGGGCCATCGCCCTGTGGTGCACCGAGCCGTGGACCTGGGACGCCTGGCCGAGGCTGGACCAGGCGGTGCGCACCGGCCGGAACGTCGTGGAGGACCTGTACGGCAAGGAGTTCTTCACCTACCTGAACGAGGACGCCCCGGAGTCGGCCGACGTCTTCAACCAGGCGATGACGAGGTCCAGCGAGCAGTCGGCCCGGGAGGTCGCCGCCCTCCTGGACCTGTCCGGCAGCTCGTCCGTCGCCGACATCGGCGGCGGGCAGGGCCACGTCGTGGCGAGCCTGCTCGACAAGTACCCCGCGATGCGCGGCTACCTGCTCGATCTGCCCCGGGTGGTGGAGAAGGCGCTGCCGCGGCTGCGGGAGGGCGGCGACCTCGCGGACCGGACGCGGATCGTGCCCGGCGACGTCCGGGCGTCCGTCCCGGTCGAGGCCGACGTCTACATCATCAAGAACATCCTGGAGTGGGACGACGAGTCCACCGCGCGGCTGCTGGGCAACGTCGTGGAGGCGGGCGGCCCCGGCGCCCGGGTCGTGGTCATCGAGAACCTCGTGGACGACACCCCGTCGATGCGGTTCAGCACCGCCATGGACCTGCTGCTGCTCCTCAACGTCGGCGGTGCCAAGCACACCACCGACAGCATGGTGGGCCGGCTGGAGGCCGCGGGCCTGGCCGTCGGCGACATCCGGCCGGTCAACCCCTTCCTGCACGCCTTCGACTGCACGGTCTCCGGGTGAGCGGCTCCCCGTCCGGACACACCGGTGCCGGGTCCGCGTGGTACGCGGGCCCGGCACCGGTGGTCCGGACGGGGTTCAGCCGCGGGCGTCGCGCTCCCAGAGGTAGAAGCGCTGCGCCATCGCGTCCTTCGGGGACCGCCAGGTCTCCGGGTCGTACGCGCTGACGTACGCCGACAGGCGCTCGCTGACCTCGCGGAACTCGGGGTGCGAGGTGACCTCGGCGATGGCCGGCCCGGGCTCGCGGTCGGACTCGATGAGGTGCATGTAGACGTCACCGAACTGGAAGAGGCTGCGCCGGACGACGCCGACGAGGTGGGGCAGCTCGCCCCGGTCGGACTCCGCGAACACCTTGGCGATGTCGGGGGCGGAGCCCGGGGCCATGCGGGCGACGATCAGGGCCTGGTGCACGGTCGTCTCCTCGTCCGGCTCAGTCGGCCAGCGCCGGGGCGGGCCGGTGTCCGGCGGCCGCCTTCTCGATCTTGTCCCGGATGAGGGCCATCTGGACCTTGCTGTTCTTGTTGATGTTGTCGGTCATCCAGTCGTCGTCGACGGGTGCGTCCGGCTTCATCCCGAAGTCCTGCGTCCAGACCATCCGGGTGCCGGCCGGTACCTCCTCGTACCGCCAGTGGATGTTCATGAAGGCGAAGGGCCCGGTCTCCACCCGGCGCGCCGTGACGGTGAGCGAGTCGCGGTCCGGCTCCCGCTCGGAGACCCAGCTCCAGACGGTGCCGTTCTCGTCCGGGTGCATGGTCAGCCGGAAGGTCGTCTTCGCGCCCTCCCGCTTGAGGACCTCCACCGAGGCGTACTCGCTGAACAGCTGGGGCCACCGCTCCAGGTCGTTGGTCATGTCCCAGACCAGGTCCAGCGGGGCGGCGATGGTGATCTCGTTCTGGGTGTGTCCTGCCATCTCAGGCTCCTGCCATCAGGGTGCTGTTGACGAGGTTGAGGAACTGCTGGGGCGTCTTGCAGCGCTCCGCGTCGACCGGCATCGGGGTGCCGTGGGTGTTCTCCAGCTCGCCGACGATGCCGAGCAGGCCCAGCGAGTCGACGCCGAGGACGTCGAAGCCGGTGTCCGGCTTCGCCTGGAGCTGTTCCGGGCTGACGGTGACCCCGGCTGCCTTCTTCATCAGTGCGGCGAGTTCTTCCACGGTGATCTGGGGCATGGTGGTTTCCTCCTTTGCTTGCTCACGCGGTGCCGCGTCGCAGCACCAGCGCCGAGTTCGACCCCATGAGTCCGCGGCTGAGCACCAGCGCCGTGCGCAGCTCGGCGACCCGGGCGCGGCCGGTCACGAGGTCGAGGTCGTGGCAGACGTCGAAGACGTTCGGCGTCGGCGGGATCAGGCCGTGCTCCATCGCGAGCACGGCCGCCGCGGTGTCCAGGACGGGGGCCGCGCAGTAGCCGCGGCCGATTCCGGTCTTCGGTGCGGTGACCGGCACCCGGGTGCCGTGCTCGCCGAGGGCGTCGGCGAGGGCCAGCGCCTCGGCCCGGTCCGCCTCCGGCACCCCGAGGGCGTCGGCGAAGACGACGTCGATCTCCTCGGGCGCGCACTCGGCCTCGTGCAGGGCCCGCCGGACGGCCTGGGCGAGGCCGTCCCGGGAGTCCGCCCAGCGGGAGGCCCCGGTGAAGGTGGCCCCGTGGCCGGCCACGACGGCCCGGAGCTCGGCGCCGCGTTCCCGGGCGGAGTCCGCCGCCTCGACGACGAGCATCGCGCCGCCCTCGGCGGGCACGAAACCGCACGCCCCGTCGGTGAACGGGCGGTAGGCCCGGGACGGGTCCGTCTCGCGGCTCAGCTCCTCGTAACCGAGCTGGCAGACCATCGAGTACGGCGCGAGCGGCGCCTCGGTGGAGCCGGCCACGATCACGTCGGTGCCGCGCCGCACCGCGCGGGCCGCGTGGGCGAGGGCGTCGAGACCGCCGGCCTCGTCGGAGGCGACGACCGAGCAGGGCCCCTTGAAGCCGCGGCGGATGGACACCTGGCCGGTGCTCGCGGCGTAGAACCAGGCGATGGACTGGTACGGCCCGACGAACCGGCTGCCCTTGCCCCACAGTTGCTGGAGTTCGCGCTGGCCGAACTCGCCGCCGCCGGATCCGGCCGCGGTGACCACGCCGATGGAGTAGGGCGCGTCGGGGATGTCGGCCAGCGCGAGCCGGGCGTCGTCCAGCGCGAAGTCGGCCGCGGCCATGGCGTAGTGCGTGAACCGGTCGGTCTGGACGAGGAAGCGCTCCTCGATCGTCGCCGCCGGGTCGAAGGCGCGGACCTCGCCGGCCACCTTGAGCGGAAGGTGCTCACAGCCCTCGCGGGTGACCCGGTCGAGGACGCTGAGACCCTCCTGGGTCGCCTTCCAGAAGGTGTCGGTGCTGGTGCCGTTGGGCGCGACCACCCCGATACCGGTGATGGCCGCACGCCGGTCGTGCGGTTCGCTCATCGTGTCCTCACTCCCTGGGACGGGTCAGGATCACCGCGGACTGGAAGCCGCCGAACCCGCTGCCCACCGACAGCACGCTGGTCAGCTTCCGTTCGCGGGCGACGCGCGGGACGTAGTCCAGGTCGCACTCGGGGTCGGGGATCTCGTAGTTCGCGGTCGGCGGTACGACCTGCTTGGCGAGGGCCAGCACGCAGGCGACCAGCTCGATGGCGCCGATCGCCCCGAGGGAGTGCCCCACCATCGACTTGATGGAGCTCATCGGGGTGTCGTAGGCGTGGTGGCCGAGCGCCCGCTTCACGGCCGCCGTCTCGTGGCGGTCGTTCTGCCGGGTGCCGGAGCCGTGCGCGTTGACGTAGTCGATCGCCGTCGGGTCGAGCCGCGCCTGGCCGAGGGCTTGCTCGATGGCTCGTGCCATCTCCAGGCCCTCCTTGGTCAGACCGGTCATGTGATACGCGTTGCCGAAGGTGGCGTAGCCGCCGAACTCGCAGTACACGTGGGCACCGCGGGCCCGGGCGTGCTCCAGTTCCTCCAGGACGAGCACCGCGCCGCCCTCGCCCATGACGAAGCCGTCACGGTTGTTGTCGAAGGGCCGGGACGCGTGCTCGGGGTCGTCGTTGTTCGGGGAGGTGGCCTTGATCGCGTCGAAGCAGGCCATGGTGATCGGGGAGATCGGGGAGTCCGAGGCTCCCGCGATGCATATGTCGGCCCGGCCTTCCTGCACGGTGTGGAAGGCGTATCCGACGGCGTCCAGGCCGGAGGTGCACCCGGTGGACACGGTCTGGACGGGCCCCTGGGCGCCGAAACGTTCCGCCACCGCGGAGGCCACGGTGCTCGGCGAGAACGCCCGGTGCAGCTGCGGCTCCGCCTCGGTGTGGTCGACGTCCCAGCGCTGCCCGCGATGGCTGACCAGGACGTAGTCGTGCTCCAGGCGGGTGGTGCCGCCGACCGCGGTGCCCAACGAGACGCCGACCCGCCAGGGGTCCTCCCCGGCGAGGTCGAGGCCGGAGTCGCGGACCGCCTCCTCGCCGGCGACCAGGGCGAACTGTATGTACCGGTCCGCCCGCTCGACCTGCTCGGCGTCCAGTCCGTGCGCGGCGGGGTCGAAGTCGCACTCGGCGGCGATCCGGGACCGGAGCCCGGCCGGGTCGAAGAACGTGATGCCCCGCGTCGCGGTGCGTCCCTCGGCCAGCAGGTCCCAGAACGCCGGTGCGCCGATCCCGCCCGGAGCGACGATGCCTATGCCGGTGACCGCCACCCGCCGGGTCATGAGCGGACCTGTTCCCGGCCGGCCGGCTCGGCGGTGGCGGCGACGGCCTCCGTCTCCTCGGTGTCGACGTGGCCGAGGGCCGGCCGCGGGGCCAGCGGACCGAGGTGGAAGACGATCCGCGCCTCCACGTTGCCGACGTTGCGGAAGCGGTGCCGCATGTTCATGGGGATCATCAGCCCCTGCTCGGGCCGCAGCGGGTGCGGCTCGCCGTCCAGGTCCACCTCCAGCTGTCCGCAGACGACGTAGACGAACTCCTCGGAGTAGGGGTGGTAGTGCTCCCCGATGCGGTCGCCGGGCTGCACGATGGCCACGCCCATGAAACCGCTGGTGGAGCCCACCGTGGCCGGGGTGAGCATGGCGCGCAGGTCGCCGCCGCGCCGGGTGTTGGGCTCGACGTCGCTCAGGTCGATGATCTTCGGAAGGTGTTGGATCACGGCGTTCCTCCGTTGGTGTGCTGGGCGTGCCGGGTCAGGCGTCCGGCGAGCGGCGGTCGGTGACGAGGTCCATGCCGACGGGCTCGCCGTCCAGCAGGCCGCGCAGTGCGGCCCGGTGTCCGGCCTCCGGCAGGACGGCATCGGCGCGCAGGCCGGCGCGTACGTCGAGCAGCCGTACGACGACGTCGTCGCGCTGGAAGATCGTGCTGCGCAGGACCGGGCTGGCCGGGTCGTCGGCCGCCACCGTGTCCTGCTGGGCGAGCTGCTCGGCCAGCCGCATGCCGTCGCCCGGCCGGGCCGGGTAGTACAGCGCCTGCCGCTCGCCCTCGGTGAGTTCGTCGGCGGTGACGTGGTGCACGGCGGGCAGCGCCGCCCGGGTGAAGAACACCCGCGCGGACTCCTGGTCGTCCAGGTCCCGCTCCTGCTCCAGGTAGGGGTTGATGGCCTCCTCCACGGCGCGCACCTCGGGCTGCCGGGCGACGTGCCGCAGGGCCGCGAGCAGGTCGCCGCGCACCTCGATGGCCCGTACGACCCGGTTGCCGTGCATGAAGAGGGAGGTACGGCACAGCCGGGTGGAATCGTCGACCCGCGCCCGGGGCGAGGAGTAGTTCGCGAGGATCCGCTTGACCTCCGCCTCGCTGCCCGGCTTGACCGTGAAGGTCAGCGCGTGCCGGATCACCCCGTCGCCGATCCGCGGGGACGCCTGGAGCCGGCGCCGGGTCGCCGAGGGGGCCGCCGGCTCGCCGCCCGTCTCACGGACGATGTGGAAGCGCAGCGACCGGGTGTCCCGGACGCAGCTGTGCAGCGGTTCCACCATCCGCACGTGCTCCTCGCTGTTCACCCAGGTGAGGAACGGCGGGGCGCTCTCCCACTCACTGGTGATGAGCCATTGGGAGGGATTCTCGATCGACTGGCACAGCTGGTCGCTGACGTGGCCGGGCACCTGCGCCACCTGGTTGCACAGCTGCTCGTAGGCCTCCAGGAACTGCTGCTGGGCTCCGTCGTTGACGTCCACGAGCAGGACGACCCGGAGACGGGAGCCGTCGAACACGGACTGGGAGACCCTTTTCGACACCTGCCGCGTCGACGGGGCCGAGGGCTTTTCCGACAAGGTGGTCATGCTGCGCATCTCCTTCACGGGGGCAGAGGCGAACGCCGGCCGCCGATGACGCGACGTCAGCGCTTCTTGATCCTGTGCCGCTTCCCGCGGTGCGCGCGACTCGCGTGAACCACGTGGGTGATTGAGCACGCGAAAGCCCTCACACAGGGCACACAAACAGCAACGCGCAGCACAATCCGACGCATGTCTCTGGAGCCCCGATGCAGCAGAAAGCCGATCACCAGGTCCCCGTCCTCGTCGTGGGCGGCTCTCTGGTGGGCCTGTCCCTCTCCCTGTTCCTGGGCCGTCTCGGCGTACCGCACATGCTCGTCGAGCGGCATTCCGGTACCTCGATCCACCCGCGTGGCCGCGGCAACAACCTCCGGACGATGGAACTGTTCCGGGTGGCCGGCATCGAGCCGGACATCAAGGCGGCGGCCTCGCTCCTCGCGGACAACCACGGCATCCTGCAGACCCCGACGCTGGCCGGGGACGCCGGGGAATGGCTGTTCAAGCACATCGACCCGGGCGGCGGACTGGCGAGGTGGAGCCCGACGACGTGGTGCCTGTGCAGCCAGAACGACCTGGAGCCGGTGCTGCTGGAGGGGGCCCGCGCGCTCGGCGGCGACCTGCGCTACTTCCATGAGCTGGAGGGCTTCGAGCAGGACCCCGAAGGGGTGACGGCGTTCGTCCGGGACCGCGACAGCGACCGGCTCCACACGGTCCGCGCACGGTACCTGGTGGCGTGCGACGGCCCGCGCAGCCCCGTCCGGAACCGGCTCGGCATCGGGCAGAGCGGCCCCGGCGACCTCTTCGCCAACGTGAGCGTCACCTTCCGCTCCAAGCTGCTCGCCGAGACGGTCGGCGACCGGCGTTTCATCTGCTGCTACCTCACCAGCCCCGGGGCCGACGGTGCGCTGCTGCCCGTCGACAACAAGGAGCACTGGGTCTTCCACGCCCCCTGGCACCCGGAGCAGGGCGAGACGCTGGAGGAGTTCACCGAGGAGCGGCTCCAGCGGCACATCCGCCAGGCCGTCGGCGTCCCCGACCTCGACGTCGAGGTCACCGGCAAGGCGTCCTGGCGCGCCGCGGAACGCGTCGCCGAGCGGTACACCGCCGGCCGGGTCCTGCTCGCCGGCGACTCCGCCCACGAGATGTCCCCGACCGGCGCCTTCGGCTCCAACACGGGCATCCAGGACGCCCACAACCTGGCCTGGAAGCTCGCCGCCGTCCTCGACGGCTGGGCCGGACAGGAGCTGCTGGAGACCTACGACACCGAGCGCCGGCCCGTCGCCCTGGCCACCAGTGCCCGGGCCTCGGCCCGCTCCGTGGAGCACAGCCACCCCGGCTTCGCCCCCACTCCCGGCGTCGGCGGCGGCCCGCGCAGCGGCATCCTCCCCGTCGTCCTCGGCTACCGCTACCTGGAGGGCGCCGTCGTGGGCGCCGACCCCGCCCAGCCGGTCGTACCCGACGGGATGGACCTGACCGGGCAGCCGGGCAGCCGGGCCCCGCACCTGTGGCTGCGCCGCGCGGGCGAACGGCTCTCCACGGTCGACCTCTACGAGCGGTCCATGGTGCTGCTCAGCGACGCCGGATCGGCCGCGGGCACCGCCTGGCACGCGGCCGCCCGCCGCGTGGCCGGCGCGGACGGCGTCCGGCTGGAGGCGTACCGGATCGGGGCCGGGCCGGACGCCGAGCTGACCTGTGACGGGGAGGGGCCCGCGGGCGGCGGCGACTGGGCGGCGGTGCACGGCACGACGGCCGACGGCGCGGTCCTGGTGCGGCCGGACGGGTTCGTCGCCTGGCGCGCGTCCGGCGCCGCGGCGGACCCGGAGGCCGAGCTGCGGCAGGTGCTGACGGCGGTCCTGCGGCGGGGGTGAGAGCGGCGGGGGTGAGAGCGGCGCGCACACGGCGAAGGCCACCCGCACCGGGCGGTGCGGGTGGCCTTCGTGCCGTACGTCACCTCGTCAGAGGCGGACCTCGACCGTCTTCGCGAGCCGGTCGTGCAGGCCCCGGCCGTCGCGGTCCCAGACGAGCGCGGGGATCGCCAGGCACAGCAGGACCGTGCGCAGCAGGGCGCGCGGCGGGCTGACCGCGCCGGTCGCCAGGGCCACCACCCGGATGCCGAAGAGGCGCTTGCCGGGGGTGTAGCCGACCGTGCCGACGGTCAGGACGCTCAGGACGAAGAAGACGGCCAGCGCCCAGTTGCTGGTAGCGGGCGTGTTGCCCTGCGTGATCAGGCCGTATGCGATCAGGACGCACAGCGCCCAGTCCACGGCGAGTGCGCCGAGCCGCCGTCCGGGCCGTGCGATCGAGTGCGGGCCGTGTTCCGGGAGACCGAGCTGTTCGCCCCGGTATCCGAAGTCGGCGCCCGCCTCTTCCATGGCCGCGCGCGGCCCGGAGAGCCACGATCCGATTGCCTGCCTGTTGTCCACCCGTCCACGGTACTGCGCCCGGTTTCGGGCACTACGCGCAGGGGTGTGTCGGGGCTACGGTGGACACGTGGCCGGTTAACTTCGGCGAAACAAACGGGTCACGCCCGAGAAATCACCCGTCCCTAGGGTCGAGACCAGCGTGTGCCACCGCACTGGCCGCACGAACGATCTACCACCCCGGCGAGAACGGTCGGGAGTAGGAGGAGCTGGATGTTCCAGAACGCCGACGAAGCCAAGAAGTTCATCGCGGACGAGGACGTCAAGTTCGTCGACGTCCGCTTCTGCGACCTGCCGGGCGTCATGCAGCACTTCACGGTGCCCGTCGAGGCGTTCGACCCGGACGAGGAGCTCGCCTTCGACGGATCGTCGATCCGTGGTTTCCAGGCCATCCACGAGTCCGACATGGCTCTGCGTGCGGACCTGTCCACCGCCCGTGTGGACCCGTTCCGCCGGGACAAGACCCTCAACATCAACTTCTTCATCCACGACCCGATCACGGGCGAGCAGTACTCCCGTGACCCGCGCAACGTGGCGAAGAAGGCGGAGGCGTACCTGGCGTCGACGGGCATCGCCGACACCGCGTACTTCGGTCCCGAGGCCGAGTTCTACGTCTTCGACAGCGTCCGTTTCGCCACCTCGGCGAACGAGTCCTTCTACCACATCGACTCCGAGGCGGGCGCCTGGAACACCGGCGCCCTGGAGAACAACCGCGGGTACAAGGTCCGCTACAAGGGCGGCTACTTCCCGGTGGCGCCGGTCGACCACTTCGCCGACCTGCGCGCCGAGATCTCCCTGGAGCTGGAGAAGTCCGGCCTGAAGGTCGAGCGCCAGCACCACGAGGTGGGCACCGCCGGCCAGGCGGAGATCAACTACAAGTTCAACACGCTGCTCGCCGCCGCCGACGACCTCCAGCTCTTCAAGTACATCGTGAAGAACGTCGCCTGGCGCAACGGCAAGACCGCGACCTTCATGCCGAAGCCGATCTTCGGTGACAACGGCTCGGGCATGCACGTGCACCAGTCGCTGTGGAGCAACGGCGACCCGCTCTTCTACGACGAGGCCGGTTACGCGGGCCTGTCGGACACCGCCCGCTACTACATCGGCGGCATCCTCCGGCACGCCCCGTCGCTGCTGGCCTTCACCAACCCGACGGTGAACTCGTACCACCGTCTGGTGCCGGGCTTCGAGGCGCCGATCAACCTGGTGTACTCGCAGCGCAACCGCTCCGCCGCGATGCGTATCCCGATCACGGGTTCCAACCCGAAGGCCAAGCGTGTGGAGTTCCGCGCGCCCGACTCCTCCGGCAACCCGTACCTGGCCTTCTCGGCCCTGCTCCTCGCGGGCCTGGACGGCATCAAGAACAAGATCGAGCCGGCCGAGCCGATCGACAAGGACCTGTACGAGCTGGCTCCCGAGGAGCACGCGAACGTCGCCCAGGTCCCGACCTCGCTGAACGCCGTGCTCGACGCCCTGGAGGCCGACCACGAGTTCCTCCTCCAGGGCGACGTGTTCACGTCCGACCTGATCGAGACGTGGATCGACTTCAAGCGCACCAACGAGATCGCCCCGCTCCAGCTGCGCCCGCACCCGCACGAGTTCGAGCTGTACTTCGACGTGTGACAGCACCCCGGGCCGGAGCGGGCGACCGCTTCGGCCCGGGCCGTCTTCGGGCCGTCGGCCGTGTCCTTCCCCACCGGAAGGGCACGGCCGGCGGCCCGTTTCGTGCCCCGCGCCCCGATCGGCCGCCGGGAGCCGGGGCTGCTTTCCGCCCCCGCGGTCCGGGTGCGCTGGCAAGCTGATCACCGGGGGCACCCCGGCATCGAGGGTGACTGCGAGCACGATCCGACGGGGAAGTGGAGCGGGAGCGATGGCATCGGTGGAACAGCAAGTGACGAGCTCCGACAGGGTGATCCGCGAGAACATCGCCCACTCGGCCGGCGACCGGGGCTTCCTCTCGCAGAACGTGCTGGCCCAGCTCCGGAACCTCGTCGAGGGGCTCGTCGTCTGGGCGCACCGCGGGGACGGTGCGGCCGAGTTCCACTACCACCAGGTCGGACCGGCTCTGGACGCGGTCAGGGGGCTCGCCAGGTTCAGGCTGCTCGGCAGGTTCCACGGCCTGCTCCAGGCCAGCGTCTCGCACTACACGCTGGACCGCGATCCCTCCGAGCGGCTGATGCTGAAGTACCACGAGTACCTGACATCGACCTCACCGACAAGTACGCGGCCGTCCTGGAGCTGGTGGGCGACACGATCGACGTGCTGGGCCAGACGATGCCGATCACGCTGATCCGCTCGTGGGAGGTGTCGATCCGTCCGTGCGAGTTCAACAACTTCGCGCGTTTCTTCGAGGTCCCGCAGGAACAGGTCAGTTCCTCGCACTCCGAGTACCGCAAGCTGATGCAGCACCTCACGGCGACCCGGTCGAATCTCCTCGATCTCATGGACATGACCGACAAGGACTACGAGCGGGTCCGGTCCCGGGCGCTCGACGGTGCGCAGCGTGCTCCGCTGATCTTCCCCGTACTCGACCGTGCGCGGGAACTCGTCCGCGAGGACCGGCCGGGCGCCCGTCTGGTGCGGTACCTGATGCTGCGCATGAACAATCGCGTCATCAAGGACCAGTTCCACCGCGACGCCTGCGCCGGACTGTCCGGGCTGCGCGTCTCCTGGAGTTGCAAGCCCTTCGACACGATGCCGTTCTGCACGTCACCGCGCAGACACAACCCTTCCTTCACGGACCTCGCCGAGAGCCTGGACGCGGGGAGCCGGCCCCACGAGTTGCTGGCGAGACGGGTCAGGAGCAATGTCGAGCAGCACGGTGTGATCTACACACCGGCATCCGAACTGAAGGGTTTCGGCGACGTCGACGAGCTGATCGCGCGCCACAACCGGCTGCTCCCGGCCAAGGAACGACACGCGCGGCGGAGGCTGGCGCATGCGAACGGGCACGTGTTCATCGTCGGGTACGAGGACGACACGGTCGCGATCATCGAAAAGCTGCAGGCGATCGCCGTCGATGGCGTCCCCGGCCACAGCGGCGACGTGCGGGCATGGCTCCGCGCACACCCGCAGGCCATCGACGACCCCCTGAAGGCCGAGGCCCTGACGCAGCTCTTCGCGCACTCGAAAGTGGCCCTCGTGTACGGCGCGGCCGGCACGGGGAAGTCGACGATGGTCGATCACATCGCGCACTACTTCAAGGACGGCCGGAAGCTGTTCCTGGCGCACACCAACCCGGCCGTCGACAACCTGAAGCGACGGGTGAAGGCTCCGAACTCCGAGTTCAGCACCGTCAGCAAGCACGTGCGCGGCGGCACGTCGTTCGGCGTGACGTACGACGTGCTGGTGATCGACGAGTGCAGCACGGTGAGCAACGCGAGCCTGCTCGACGTCCTCGAGACCACCTCGTTCGAGCTGCTCGTCCTCGTCGGCGACGTCTACCAGATCGAGTCGATCGAGTTCGGCAACTGGTTCGGCACCATACGCTCGTACATCCCGAGCGCGTCCGTGTTCGAACTGACCCAGCCCTTCAGGACCACCGACCAGGCCCTGCTCACCCTGTGGGACCGGGTGCGGAAACTGGACGACCGGATCGAGGAATCGCTGGCCAAGAACGGCTACTCGACCGTGCTCGGAGAGTCGCTCTTCCAGCGGCACAGTGGCGACGAGATCGTGCTCTGCCTGAACTACGACGGCCTCTACGGCATCAACAACGTCAACCGGTTCCTGCAGGCGAGCAACCCGAATCCGGCCGTGACCTGGCGCGAGGCCACGTACAAGGTCGGCGATCCCGTGCTCTTCAACGAGTCCGGCCGGTTCCGTCCGGTCGTCTTCAACAACCTGAAGGGCAGGATCGTCGGGATCGACCGCGCGCCCGGCCGCATCACGTTCGACGTGGATCTCGAACGGGACGTCACGGAAGCCGACGTGGCCTTCACCGACCTCGACCTGGTGGAGGGTTCGACCGTCCGGTTCGACGTCTTCGAGCGCGGCAACAGCGATGACGACGACGACACGGTCAACACCCTGGTGCCGTTCCAGATCGCGTACGCCGTGTCCATCCACAAGGCGCAGGGTCTTGAGTACACGTCGGTGAAGGTGGTCATCACGGACGCCAACGAGGAGAGCATCTCCCACAGCGTCCTCTACACCGCGATCACCCGCGCCCGTGAGCGTCTCGAAGTCTTCTGGACTCCGGAGACGCAGCAACGCGTCCTGAGCCGTCTCGCCGTGCGCGAGAACGGCAGGGACGACCACCTGCTGAAGGTCCGCCGGGGCGTGACCCCGGTCGCCAGGCGACCGAGGATCCAGACGGCCCGCCGGCAGCCGTAGCCGCGGGTGCCGGCGCCCACGCGGGGCTCCCGGGCGTGGCCGGGGCCCCGTCGCTCCCCCCGTGGAGCGGCGGGGCCCCGGCGTTCCCCCTCGTTCCCCCCTCGCCGCCTCAGCTCAGCGCTGACGCGGACGGCACGACGACCCCGTAGAGGTCGGAGACGGTGGCGAGCGCGCCGTGGTGGATCTGCTCCGCGGGCACCTCGGCGACGGCCGTCCGCAGGGGCCGGGTCGCGGAGGCGTCGGCCACCACCGTGGGCCGGTTGCCGCGCAGGAACGCGCCCTGGGCGGTGGCCAGGACGCACATGTGGGTCATGAAGCCGGCGATCACCACGTCCTTGCCGCCGGCGGCGTCGACGTGCTCGGCCAGGTCGGTGTCGAGGAACGCGTTGGGGGTGTGCTTCACGACGACGGGTTCGCCGTCGGCGGGGGCCACGCGGGGGTGGATGGCGCCGATCTCGGCGCGGATGTCGTACGGGCTGCCCGCACCGCCGTCGTTGACGACGTGGACGACGCGCGCCCCCGCGGCCCGCGCCCTGGCCAGCAGGTCGGCCGCGGCGTCCAGCGCGGCGTCCCAGCCGGTCAGCTCCATGACACCCCGCGTGTAGGTGTTCTGGTAGTCGACCATGATCAGCGTCGAGCCGGCGAGCGAGGCCGGGGTCTGGTCGAAACCGTTCAGTTCGCGCAGGGTCGTGGTCGGCATGACGGCCTTTCTCCAGGGAGCAGTGGGTGTGCCGACCACGCTAGGAGCCGCTCGGGACGGCAGCAATGTCATGTAGCTTGCAGATCCGGACATGCACGGGAGGGCCCGGGCGCGCGAGCCGAGGGGGGAACACGTGAGCCGTGTCCGACGGCTGGTCGTCGTCATGCTGTTCGACGGCGTCGATCTGCTGGACGTCACCGGGCCGCCGGAGGTGTTCGCCCTGCTCGGGCGGGAGACCGACGGCGAGACCGGCTACGAGGTGGCGCTGGCCGCCGCGACCCTGGACCCCGTCACCACCTCCGCCGGGGTCCGGCTGCTGCCCGACCTCACCTTCGCGGAGGTGTCCCGGCGGGCCGTCGACACGCTGCTGGTGCCCGGCTCGGTCGACTCGGACGAGCAGGGCCGGGTGCGGGCCGTGACCGATCCGGACCTCGTGGACTGGGTGAAGACGCTCGCCGGCCGGGCCCGGCGCATCGCGTCCGTCTGCGTCGGCGCCCACCTGCTCGCCGCCGCCGGCCTGCTGGACGGCAAGCGCGCCACCACCCACTGGTCGACCGCGCGGCAACTCGCCGCCGAGCATCCTGCGGTGAAGGTCGACGCCGACCCGGTCTACATCCGGGACGGCCGGGTGTGGACCGGCGCGGGCGTCACCGCCTGCCTGGACCTGTCCCTCGCGCTGGTCGCCGAGGACTTCGGGGAGGCCGTCGCCCTGCGGGTCGCCCGCCAGCTCGTGATGTACCTGAAGCGGCCGGGCGGGCAGAGCCAGTTCAGCGTGCCCCTGGAGCCCGTCTCGCCGACCCGGCGCATGGCCGAGCTGCGCCACTTCGTCACCGAGCACCTCGCCGGGCCGCTGACCATCGCCGACCTCGCCCGGCACGCCCACGTCAGCGAGCGCCAGCTGACCCGGATCTTCAAGACGGAACTGGGCACCACCCCGGCCGCCTACATCGAGGCGGCCCGTGTGGAGGCGGCGCGGAACCGGCTGGAGACCACGGACGACACGCTCGACCGCATCGCATCCGGCTGCGGCTTCGGCACCACCGACACCCTCATACGGGCGTTCCGCCGCACTCTCGACACAACGCCCACGGAGTACCGCACGCGTTTCCGCCACTCCGGCTAGCCGTGCGGAACAGCGTGCAACCTTTCCGGCTTCCCAGACTTCCTATTGTCGGGGGATCATCCCTCCGGACTCTGTCGGACGAGAGAGGTTGAACGGGGATGCCGGAAAAGGACGACTGGGAGCGCGAGTTCGACCACACGTGGGCGAACTCCGCCGAGCACAAGGAGCCCTCCGCGCGGGCCCGGATGCTCGCCGCCCGCTGGAAGGACAACCCGCCCGAGCCGCTGCCCTTCCGCGCCGACCCGGACCCGGTGCCGCGCCGGTCGTCGTGGGTGTCGACGGCCGTGGTGCTCGGCTGCGTGGCCGTGGTGATCGTGCTGCTGGGCTACGCGCAGATGCGTTCCCCCTACTAGTCCCCCGCCGGTCCCCCATCGGCTCGACGGCCGGCCACCGCCGGCCGTCGCCGCGCCGGGCGGTTCGTATACGCGGCCCGGGCAGGTGGCGGCCTGGGGTGCCGGGTGCCCCGCGGCGGTGCGGGCCACCCGGCGGCGGCTCAGCGCGAGTAGCGCATCAGCGCGCGGACCATGTGGCACGTGGTGTCGGACGGCGGACGCATGCCGATGCGCTCCGCGGCGCCGCGGATGGTCTCGTTCTGCGCCTGGCCCGGCAGGTAGACCCCGGAGTCGAGCAGGGCTATGGCGAGGCGCATGGCCTTCAGGCGCCGGTTGTGCGTGACGTACCACTCCCGCGGCCGTCCGGCCGGCAGCGGCCGCTTCACCACGGGCTCGTAGGGCGAGTCGAAGAGTACGGAACGGTGGGCGGTGGACTGGGTCGGAAACGGCTTCGGCTTCACGGCGGCAGCGGGCACGGGCATCCTCCTGTCGCGGTCAGGACGCAGCACCGGGGATCCGGCGCCCGTCCTCGAACACTGCTTCTATTCTACGGCCCACCACTGACAAAAGCCCCTGGCCACAAGGGCTTTCGGGGTGCCGGTGACAGACGTGCCGGGTGGGTCTGGCGTACCGTGTGCGGCATGGAGATCTGGATCAATCCGGCCTGTTCGAAGTGCCGCAGCGCGCTCGGTCTGCTCGACGCGGAGGGGGCCGATTACACCGTCCGGCAGTATCTGGAGGACGTGCCGGGCGAGGACGAGATCAGGGCCGTACTGGACCGGCTGGGCCTCGAACCGTGGGACATCACCCGCACCCAGGAGGCGGCCGCGAAGGAGCTGGGCCTCAAGGAGTGGCCGCGGGACGAGACCGCGCGCGACCGCTGGATCACCGCACTGGCCGAGCACCCCAAGCTGATCCAGCGCCCGATCATCACCGCCGACGACGGAACGGCCCTGGTCGCCCGCACCGAGGAGGCCGTACAGGAGGCCCTCGCCCGCAGCAGGAGCTGAGAAGAGCTCAACTCCCTTGTGACACAGGTAACTACGGATGGTTCCGGTGACCACTGAGTAACCTCGTTCGGCATCTCGTACATAGCGGCGTACGCTCCCCTACCTCTTCAGGAGGCGCGCATGTCGCGTAGGCGAACACTCGGCACGAAGAAGAAGCTCGCGCTGCTCGTCAGCGCCGCGGCGGTGGCGGGCGGCGGAGCCTTCGCGCTCGCCACCACCTCGAACGCCGCGCAGCCCGCGAAGGACGCCAAGACGCTGTCCGCGGACTCGACCACCTGCCAGGGACTCGCCACCGCCCTCGGCAACAACGAGAGGTTCATCGCGGACCAGCAGGCGAAACCGGACGCCCAGTCGGCGGCCCGGATCGCCAACCGCAAGGCGGTCATCGAGCAGATCAAGGTCCAGCAGAAGGCGGCCGGCTGCACCGTTGGGGAGTCGGCTCAGGGCTCCCAGTCGGGGCAGGGCGCCGCCGGCGAGCAGGGCGCCGCCGGCGAGCAGGGCAACGCGGGCCAGCAGGGCGCAGGCGGTCAGGGCGCCGCCGGCGGGAAGGGCGGCGAGCAGGCCGGGGGCGCCAAGACCGGGCAGGGCCAGGCCGCCGGCGACGGCGGCGGCGCCGCGGCCTCCGGGGAGCAGGTCTGCAAGGGCTCGACCGTGACGCTCTCCGGCGAGGGCGGCGCCCCGGCCGCGTCCAGCAACCAGTTCCCGGCCGGCACCACCCTGAAGGTCACCAACCTGGACAACGACAAGTCCACGACGGTGAAGGTCACCTCGGTCTCCGGCAGCTGCGTCCTGCTCAACAACGCCGCCTTCGAGCAGGTCCGGGAGCCCGGCAAGTTCCTCATCCGCCGGGCGGTGATCGAGAAGGTCGGATGAGGCGGGGCCGGCGACCGTTACGGGGGTGGCGGTCGCCGGCCGTCCCATACCCCACCACCCTTCACCTCACCATGTGTGACGCGCCACAGAAGCACCAGGTAACACGGGGTTCACATACGAGCAATGACCGGGAAACGGCCTGTTGACAGGCTGCCCGGCAGATCGAGCGGCGCCCCCGTGCCGCAGCGCCGCAGCACCCGCGAGTGCGCCCGACCCACCCCCGAAGGATGTGGCCCCCGTGACCTTCAAGGCTGAGTACATCTGGATCGACGGCACCGAGCCGACGGCCAAGCTCCGTTCCAAGACGAAGATCATCACGGGTGCACCGGCCGGTCTCGACGCACTGCCGATCTGGGGCTTCGACGGCTCCTCCACCAACCAGGCCGAGGGGCACTCCTCGGACCGTGTGCTCAAGCCGGTCTTCACCTGCCCGGACCCGATCCGCGGCGGCGACGACATCCTGGTGCTGTGCGAGGTCCTCGACATCGACATGACCCCGCACCGGTCCAACACGCGGGCCGCGCTGGCCGAGGTCGCCGAGCGGTTCGCCGCGCAGGAGCCGATCTTCGGCATCGAGCAGGAGTACACCTTCTTCGACGGCTCCCGCCCGCTGGGCTTCCCGGAGAACGGCTTCCCGGCCCCGCAGGGCGGCTACTACTGCGGTGTCGGCGCCGACGAGATCTTCGGCCGTGACGTCGTCGAGGCCCACCTGGACCACTGCCTCAAGGCCGGTCTCGGCATCTCCGGCATCAACGCCGAGGTCATGCCGGGCCAGTGGGAGTTCCAGGTCGGCCCGCTGTCCCCGCTGGAGGTCTCCGACCAGCTCTGGGTGGCGCGCTGGCTGCTGTACCGCACCGCCGAGGACTTCGGCGTCTCCGCGACCCTGGACCCCAAGCCGGTCAAGGGCGACTGGAACGGCGCGGGCGCGCACACCAACTTCTCCACCAAGGCGATGCGCGAGGGCTACGACGCCATCATCACCGCGTGCGAGTCGCTCGGTGAGGGCTCCAAGCCGCTGGACCACGTCAAGAACTACGGCGCCGGCATCGACGACCGCCTGACCGGTCTGCACGAGACGGCCCCGTGGGACAAGTTCTCCTACGGCGTCTCCGACCGCGGCGCCTCGGTGCGCATCCCGTGGCAGGTCGAGAAGGACGGTAAGGGCTACATCGAGGACCGCCGCCCGAACGCCAACGTCGACCCGTACGTGGTGACCCGCCTGCTGGTGGACACCTGCTGCTCCGCGCTGGAGAAGGCCGGCCAGGTCTGAGCCGCCCGACGTCCCGAAGGGGCGCCCGCCGACACGGCGGGCGCCCCTTCGGGCATGTCCGGGCCGCGGGCGCACTGTCCGAGGAGTGAGACGCCGTTCCGGCCACGAAAACGCGCGCGCAAGGCGCTGACCAGGGCCTTACACCGCGTAACGGCACGGTTGCCACGGCACTTTCACGCCACCGAAGCGTCCAAGCAGTGAGAGGAGACTCCTGCCCGCCGCGCGCCTCTGCTTCAATGGGCCCATGGCCGGTATCCAGCACATCCCCGCGACGGGTCGTCACGACCTGGAGCCGTTCTGGCCTTCTCGTCAGCACCACGACTTCGACCGTGTGTGTTGCCGCGCGACGCACGCGCGGGCCCTCTGAAAGCCGTACCCCCGGCTTCGGCCAGCGCGAAACGACGTACGTCCTCCGGCGCGCCCGACCACGAATCGCGGCCGCCGCATCGTCCGACGAACCTCTCGCGCGAAAGAGCTGACCTCTCATGGCGACCACCCGTTCCCTCTCCACCGCCACCCTGACCACCCCCGTCGCGAACGGCCCCCGGCACCGGCTGCGCGCCGTCGACCGGGACGAAGTGGCCGACGTGACGGACTTCCTGCCGCCCGGCGCCACCTGGCTGCCCGCACCGCAGCACACCCTGCCCACCCTGCCGGGCCAGCCGCCGATGGTCGGTTACCTGGTGCTGGTCCCGGCCGACCGGCGGCCCCCGTTCCTGCCGGTCGCGGTGCCGGACCGGCCGGAGGACGCGGCGGAGCCCGGCACCGGGCCGCTGGTGCGCATCGACACCGTGCGGCGCACCGCCGACGTCGACGGCCGCGAACTCGACCTGACGTACCTGGAGTTCGAGCTGCTCGCCCACCTGGTGGCGCACCCGCACCGGGTGCACACCCGCGACCAGCTGGTCACCACGGTGTGGGGGTACGGCCATGTCGGCGACGGCCGCACCGTCGACGTGCACATCGCCCGGCTGCGCCGCAAGCTGGGCGCCCAGCACCGCCAGACGATCCAGACGGTGCGCCGGGTCGGCTACAAGTACGCCCCGCCGGCCGGCCGTTAGGGGCCGTCTCGTCCGGCGAGGCGAGGCGCGGCACGGTGCCGGGCGCCGGGAGCCCGGCGAGACCGGCGAGACACCCCCGGGCCTTCTGCCCTCGGCAGAGGTCCGGGTCGGCGGCGGTCCGGGCCGGGCAGGATGCCGGCATGAGACTTCTCGTGCTGGGCGGAACGGAGTTCGTGGGGCGGGCCGTCGTGCGGGCCGCGCTCGGCCGCGGCTGGGAGGTGACCGTCTTCCACCGCGGACGGCACCGGCCCCCCGCCGGGGTGCGGTCGCTGCACGGCGACCGCACCGCACCCGACGGCCTCGCCGCGCTCTCCTCGGCCGGCGGCGGCTGGGACGCCGTGGTGGACACCTGGTCGGCCGCCCCGCGTGCGGTGCACGAGGCGGCCCGGTCGCTGCGCGGCCGGGCCGGGCGGTACGCGTACGTCTCCAGCCGGTCGGTGTACGCCTGGCCCTGGCCGCGCGGGAGCTCGCACGGCGCGCCGCTGGTCGACGGCGCCGCCGACGCGGAGGCGACGGAGTACGCGGCCGACAAGCGCGGCGGTGAACTGGCCGCCGCCGGGGCCTTCGGGGACGACGGCTCGCTGCTGGTCCGGGCCGGGCTGATCCTCGGGCCCCACGAGAACGTCGGCCGGCTGCCCTGGTGGCTGACCCGGATCGCCCGCGGCGGCCCGGTGCTGGCCCCGGGGCCGCGCGGACTGCCGCTCCAGTACATCGACGCGCGCGATCTCGCCGACTGGCTCCTCGGCGCGCTGGAGCGGGAGTTGAGCGGTCCCTACGACCTGGTGAGCCCGCCCGGCCACACCACCATGGGCGAGCTGCTGGACGCGTGCCTGCGGGTCACCGGCGCGGACGCGGAGCTGCGCTGGACCGACCCGCGGGTCATCCTGGACGCGGGCGTGCAGCCGTGGACCGAACTGCCGGTGTGGGTGCCGCCGGGCGGCGAGATGTACGACGCGGCGCACGGCGCGGACGTGTCGCGGGCGCTGGCGACCGGGCTGGTGTGCCGGCCGGTGGAGGAGACCGTCGCGGACACCTGGCGGTGGCTGAGGGAGATCGGCGGCAGCGCGCCCCGGCGGCCTGACCGCGCCCGCCTGGGCCTGGACCCCGCGGTGGAGGCGGAGGTGCTGGCCCGCGCCGGGGGTGTACCCGGCACCACCCCCTGACGTGGGCCTGCGCCCAGTGACCGGCGACGGGCGGGTCGGAGAAACTGGCGCCATGAACACCGACACGCAGGGGTACGACGTCCGCACCCGCGCCCGGGAGGTGGTGCTGGCCGCGGTACGGGGACTGGTCCTGGCCCTGGCGATGCTGCCGGTGACGGTGCTGCTCTTCGTGCTGACCGTCGTCTCCCTGGAACTCCTGCCGATCGGTCTCGGCCTGTTCCTCCTGCCCTGGACGCTCGGCGCGCTGAGGGAGTACGCGAACACGCGCCGCCGGCTGGCCGCCGAGTGGTGCGGGGTGCGGATCCCGGCGGCGTACCGGCCGGTCCCGGCGGGCGCCGCCCCCTGGACGCGCGCCCTGACCATGCTCCGGGACCCGCAGACCTGGCGGGACGTGCGCTGGCTGCTGGTCGACATGACGGCCGGCTTCGTCACCGCGCTGCTCCCGGCGGTGCTGCTGCTCTTCCCGGTCGAGGGGCTCCTGCTGCCGGCCGGGCTGTGGCGCGCGTACGTCCCCGGCCCGGGCGACACCTACTGGTACGCGTTCGTGCCGGTCACCGGTCAGGCCACCGCCTTCCTCGCCGCGGCCCTCGGCGCCGTGCTGCTGGTGGTCGCCCACCGCTACACCCCCGCACTGCTGACCGCCCACTTCCGGCTCACCCGGGCCGTCCTCGGCGGCGACGCGGAACTCGCCGAACGGGTACGGGTGCTGACCGAGACCCGGCGCGACGCCGTGGACACCTCCGCCGCCGAGCTGCGCCGCATCGAGCGGGACCTGCACGACGGCGCCCAGGCCCGGCTGGTCGCCATGGGCATGGACCTCGGCACCATCGAGATGCTGGTCGAGCGGGACCCGGCCCAGGCGAAGAAGCTGCTCGCCCAGGCCCGCCGGAACTCCGCCGAGGCCCTGGAGGAGCTGCGCGACCTGGTGCGCGGCATCCATCCGCCGGTCCTCGCCGAACGGGGCCTCGGCGACGCCGTCCGGGCGCTGGCGCTGCGGCTGCCGCTGCCCGCGGAGGTGACCGTGGAGCTGTCCGGCCGGGCGGACGCGCCGGTGGAGTCGGCCGCCTACTTCGCGGTCAACGAGGTGCTCACCAACGCCGTCAAGCACGCGGGGGCCGACCGGGTCTGGATCGACGTGCACCACACCGACGGCCGGCTGCGGATCACCGTGACCGACAACGGCGGGGGCGGTGCCCGCGTCGGAGCCGGCTCGGGGCTGGCCGGGGTCGAGCGCCGGCTCGGTACATTCGACGGAGTCCTGGCCGTCGGCAGCCCCGTCGGCGGCCCCACCATGGTGACCATGGAGATCCCGTGCGTGTTGTCCTAGCCGAAGACCTCTTCCTGCTGCGCGACGGGCTGGTGCGGATGCTGGAGGCCCACGGCTTCGAGATCGCCGCGGCCGTCGAGTCCGGTCCCGAACTGGCCCGGGCGCTGGCCGAGCTGAGCCCGGACGTGGCGGTGGTCGACGTACGCCTGCCGCCGACGCACACCGACGAGGGCCTCCAGTGCGCGCTCGCGGCCCGGCGGGCGCGGCCCGGGCTGCCGGTGCTGGTCCTCTCCCAGCACGTGGAGCAGCTGTACGCACGCGAGCTGCTGGCCGACGGCACCGGCGGGATCGGCTACCTGCTGAAGGACCGGGTGTTCGACGCGGAGCAGTTCGTGGACGCCGTACGCCGGGTCGCCGCGGGCGGTACGGCGATGGACCCGCAGGTGATCCAGCAGCTGCTGTCCCGGGGCGCGGGCGGCGACCGGCCGCTCGCCCGGCTCACCCCGCGCGAGCGGGAGGTGCTGGAGCTGATGGCGCAGGGCCGGTCGAACGCCGGTATCGCGGCGCAGCTGGTGGTGACGGAGCGGGCGGTCGCCAAGCACACCTCCAACATCTTCGGCAAGCTGGGCCTGGAGGTGTCGGACGACGACAACCGGCGCGTCCTCGCGGTGCTCGCCCATCTGGACCGCGACCGCTGACCTGCCAACTCCTGTGTGGCCACGGAGAATTCGCGGGACCGGTGAACACCTCCGGGACGGAGTCCGTATGTAGGGGCGCCGCTTCACTCCTGTCGGGCGCCTCGATGCTGCCCCGCAAGGAAGTCAGAGGAGTTCCATGGGACGCAACACACGAAAACGCCGTACGCCGCTGGCCGCCAAGGCCATTGCCGCATCGGCGGCCCTAGCGCTCGGTGGGGGCGGGCTGATCTGGGCGAACTTCTACGCCTCGGCGCACGAGTCGAGCAACCAGACATGGGGAGGCAACTCGACCAAGGCCGCGACGGCGCAGGTCGCGACCATCTCCTGCCCGGACGTCGGCCAGAAGCTGACGAACGTGCCGAACGCGGCCCGCCAGGGGGTGGCGACGGAGCTGGCGAACCTCGACAAGCAGATCACCGAGGCCTACAACCGGCTCGCCTCCACCAGGGACGCCCAGGCCAGGGACGCGAGCTTCGTGCAGAACTCGATCGTCGGCCCCCTCAAGGAGAAGCGGGCCGCGACGATCGACCGCATCCGGATCGACATCCAGCGGGCCGGCGGTTCCTTCGACAACGCGCTCAAGCAGCTCGCCGCCTGTACGACACGGACCGCGAACCAGACGACCGCCGGCGGCGAGCAGCAGAACGGCGGCCAGCAGCAGAACGGCGGCCAGCAGCAAGGCCAGAACGGGCAGCAGGGGAACATCGGCGGGCAGGCCGGAAACGGCCCCGTGGCGGCCGACTTCGTCGACATCACCAAGGTGGCGCCGAACGTCCAGGGCAAGCCGCGCCGGACCGGCAACGCCTCCACCGGCACCTTCACCACGCGCTGCGGTGTGAACGCCAACAAGAACTTCAACACCGACAACGTGATCGTGGCGCCCGGTGTGACCAACGGCGCGCACCACCTGCACGACTACGTCGGCAACCAGAAGATCAACGCGTTCGCCGGCAACAACACGTTCCTGCAGGGCGGCACCAGCTGCCAGAACCGCAACGACCTGTCGTCGTACTACTGGCCGGTGGTCCGCGTCCAGGACGGCACGCAGGACTTCGACCAGAACCGGGACGGCGGCGGCAAGGAAGGCAACGTCGGCCGGATCCTGACCCCGGTCCAGGCGCAGATCAAGTACGTGGGCAGCCCGGCGAGCAAGGTGGTCGCGATGCCGCAGTTCCTGCGCATCATCACCGGTGACGCCAAGACCACGACCAACGGTCTGGCCAACGCCAACGCGCACTGGAGCTGCACCGGCTTCGAGAACAAGGTGCAGCTGACCGAGCAGTACCCGATCTGCCCGCAGGGCAGCAAGGTGGTGCGGACGTTCGCCTTCCAGAGCTGCTGGGACGGGCAGAACGTCGACAGCGCCAACCACCGCACGCACGTGGCCTTCGCCGACCCCGCGAGCGGTGTCTGCCCGAACGGGTTCAAGGCGATCCCGCAGCTGACCATGCGGCTCGTCTACAACATCAACCCGCCGACCATCCAGAACGGCCAGGTGAAGAACGCCTACGCCGTGGACGGTTTCCCGGAGCAGCTGCACAAGGCGGCCACGGACCACGACGACTTCATCAGCGTCACGCGGAACGGACTGGCCAACAAGATCGCCAACTGCATCAACCGCGGTCAGAACTGCGCCTGACCCCCACCGCGGGCCCCCCGGCAGAAGGCCGGTGACGAGATCCCCCTCCCGTCACCGGCCTTCGCCGTGTCCCTCGGCCGTGTCAGCCGCCGTGCGCGCCGGTGTGCGCGTGGTGGTCGACGCCCTCCTCCAGATCGCCGCCGAGCGTGCCGCGCAGCGTCTCGACCACCCCGTCGTCACCGACGGCGACCCACTTGCGGCCGACCAGGTAGTGACCGCCGTAGTCCTTCGCCTCGTCGATCCACTCGCGCTGGCCGCGGTCGGTGGCGAAGGTGGCGAGGACGAACCTGCCCTCGCCGGTGCGGCAGATGGCCTGGCGGATCTCGTCCGCGTCGGTCTGCATGTCCGGCTCGCACTTCACCTCGGCGGCCAGGTGCTCCAGGCTGCCGGTCGCCGTGGGCGGCACCGACGCGGTGTCCCCTCCCGCGCCGCACCCCGCCAGCGCCAGTACGGCGGCGGCTCCGAGCAGCGCTCCTGCCAACCTCATCTGTTCCTCCGGTCTCGGTCGCCCAAGCATGCCCCAGCCCCCTGGGATACGGCTGTGCCCGGCGTTCCGCTCACCGTCGCCCGGCCGGCCGGGCCGCGGGCCGTGGCGTCACCCGTACGGCGGTGACCAACTCGACGTTGGCTCGTTCTCCCGGACGTGCAGTCACAGGATGTAGACCAGCGTCACGCGCCCGCCTCCGCCCCGAGCACCGGCCCGGTCGACGTCGAGCAGGCCGAGGCCGCGCTCGTCGAGCACTACCCCCGGCTGGTCCGGCTCGCCTACCTGGTGCTGCCGCCGGGCCTCGGCCGCGGCCGCCGCGTACTGACCGCACACGCCCTCGCCCAGCGCGCCCTGCCCCGGGGCCGCAAGCGGCCGTCCGTGCTCCCGGCCCAGGCCACCGGCCGGGAGGGCGACCCGGCGTACGCCTGTCTGCGCGAGCGGGTCCTGCGGTCGGCCTTGGAGGCCGCGCGCCCGCGCAAGGGGCTGCCCCGGCTCTCCCAGCTCCCGCCGCTGCTCCCCCAGGTGTGGGGCCTGCGGCTGTTCCCGCGCTCGGGCGGCGCCGACGAACTCGCCCTGGACCAGCGGCTGTCCGCCCTGTCCGGCCCGGCCCGCGCCGCCTACGTCCTGCGCGGCCTTGAGCAGCTGCCCGACACCGGCATCCGCGAACTCCTCGCGGCGGCCGGGGTGGCCGATCCGGGCGGCGCGCTGGCCTCGGCCAACGGCGTGCCCGCGCAGCCGGGGCTGCTCTCCTCCGCCGAGTTCGACCCGTGCGCGCTGCAGGCCCGGCCCACCGATCTGATGCGCCGCCGCCAGCACACCAAGGCCGCCCTCGCCGCCGCGGCCGCGCTCGCGGTGTGCGGCGCGCTGGTCGCGCTGCCGGGCGGCGGCTGGGGCCCCGACGGCGCCGCCGCCCCCGCCTCCGCCGAGAACCCGGCCGCCGTCGCCGCGCTCGACCCCGGCAAGCTGACCCGGGTCTCCCCCACCGCCTGGCGCACCTCGGCCCGCACCGACTTCTCGGTGTGGCCCGCGCGCGGCCCGCTCACCGGCGACCGGGCCCTGCTGCGCCGCGCCCTCGCCGTCTGGGCCCGCCCCGGTGGGACGGTCCGCGTCTCGTCGACTCCCGGTACCCAGACCGGCGGCCCGGCCGGCCCGCCCCAGCTGCTGTACGCGGGCGAGGTGGACGCCGCCCGTGTGGTGATCCTCTACGACGGCCTGCGCGTCGTCCGCTACGCCGAACCGAGGAGCGGCACGCAGGGCGCGGCGCTGGACTTCGCCCGGGCCGACGGCGCGTCCGGCGCCGAGGCCGGGGCACTGGTGCTGGGCCGCTCCGACGGCAACGTCCGTTACCTCACCGCCCCCTGGGTGCGGAAGGCCGCCCAGCGGGACCTGACGAAGCCGGAGGCGGCGGCGACCCCGCTGACCCTGGCCGACGGCGTCACCGCGCCGCTGGCCAGCCCCGTGATGCGGCCGGGCGCCTGCACCTCGTGGACCGTGCTGCAGCTGACCGACGCCTCCGGGACGCGGCTGGCCACCGACCTGGGCGAGCTGGTGCCGGCCCACCTGACGGCCGGGCGGCCGGGCTCGGCCGGGGAGGTGTCCGGCGCGGCGGGCCTGCGCTCCTGGGCGCCGTTCGCCTGCTCCCTCGCGGCCGAGCGCACGGCGGGCGTCCGCAGCGTCAACGCCTGGCCCTACGCCGAGCAGCCCCTGCCCGACGGCAGCGGGTCCGCGGCGTGGGTGTGCACCCGGGCCGAGACCTGGCGCGGGGACGGCACGGCGGCGCTGGCCCAGTTCCGTACGCCGGGCGGGGCGGCCGGCGCGGTCGTCGCCAAGGGCACGGACGTGCCGGCCTGCGGGCCGCGCGACCCGCACGTGCTGGCCGGGGTGCTGTGGAAGTCGGCGGCCGGGAGCTGGTACCTGCTGGCGGCGGGCGGCGAGGGGACGTCGTCGATCTCGGCGACCGGCGGGGTCACCGCCTCGGGGCAGGGTCCGTTGCTGGCGGTGAAGGCCGCGCGGGGGGCGCGGGCCGACCTGGCGGGGACGCTCGCGGACGGCGGATCGATCCACGGGCTGCGGTAGGGGCGGCACCGCCACGGCCCGGGAGGGCTTGTTGACACCGGCGTAAACAAGCCCCGCCGCAGGGGTTCTCAGGGCAGCTACCCGCCAGTACATTGACGCCATGTCTCACACGCAGGCCCGGCCGGTGGAGTCCGAGCGCGTCGCGCTCAAGGCCCGCAATGTGTCCTTCTCGTGGCAGGACACCCCCCTGCACTGGGTGCCCGGCGACCCGTTCACCACGCACACCATCAACGTGCTGCACCTGCTGCTGCCCGCCGGTGAGCGGTGGTTCGTGCACGTGTACAAGCAGGTGCTGCCGCTGATCCGGGACGACCGGCTGCGCGCGGACGTCCTGGGGTTCATCGGGCAGGAGGCCATGCACTCCCAGGCCCATGACGAGGTCCTGCCGCACCTGCGCGCACAGGGTCTGGACCCGACGCCGTACACCGCGCAGGTCGACTGGTTCTTCGAGAAGCTGCTCGGCGACCGGACCCTGCCGCCCGGCAGGGCCCGGCGCTGGTGGCTGCTGGAGCGGGTCGCGCTGATCGCGGCCATCGAGCACTACACCGCCTTCCTCGGCGACTGGGTGCTCAACGCCACCGAGCTGGACCGGCGCGGCGCCGACCCCACCATGCTGGACCTGCTGCGCTGGCACGGCGCCGAGGAGGTCGAGCACCGGTCCGTCGCCTTCGACCTGTTCCTGCACGTCGACGGCGGTTACCGGCGCCGGGTGCGCACCTGGGCGACGGCCTTCTCGGCGCTGGTGTTCCTGTGGCAGCGCGGGATCCGCTTCTTCCTGGAGAACGACCCGACGCTCGTCGGCGCCAAGGCGTCCCTCCGGGACTTCCACCGGCGCGGCCGGCAGGGCACCCTGCCCGCCACCGGGGACATGCTGAAGTCCGTCCCGCGCTACCTCAGCCGCGCCTACCACCCCTCGCACGAGTGCTCCACGGCCCAGGCCGTGGCCTACCTGGCCGGCTCCCCCGCCGCGCTCGCCGCCGAGGAGAGGGGGGCCGCCTGATGCCGAAGCCGCTGACCCTCGCGCTCGTGACGGGTGCCGCCCTGCTCACCCGGCGGGCCCTGCGCCGCCGGGTGCGGACCTCGCCGCTGTGGCCGCTGCCCGCCCTGGACCCGCCGGTCTCCGGCCGGCCGCGCTCCCGGGCCCTGCGGCTGAGGCTCGCCGCCCACGAGACGATCGCCGACGGGGTCGTACAACTCCGCCTGGCGGGCGCCGGGCTGCCGCGCTGGGAGCCGGGGGCCCACGTCGACCTCGTGCTGCCCTCGGGGCTCGTCCGGCAGTACTCGCTGTGCGGGGACCCCGGGGACACCTCCTGCTACACGGTCGCCACCCGGCTGGTGGCCGACGGCCGGGGCGGCTCCCGCGAGGTGCACGAGCGGCTCGCCGAGGGCATGGAGCTGGAGGTGCGCGGCCCCCGCAACCGCTTCCCGCTGGTCGACGCGCCCGCCTACGTGTTCGTCGCCGGCGGCATCGGCATCACCCCCCTCCTGCCGATGCTGCGGGCCCTGCCGGAGGGCACCGCGTGGCGGCTGCTGTACGGCGGGCGGACGCGGGCGTCGATGCCGTACCTGGAGGAGGTGCGGGCGCTCGCCGGGGACCGGGCGACGGTCGTCGCCGACGACGAGGACGGGCGGGTGGACCTTCCCGCCCTGTTCGCCGGCATACCAGAGGGCACCGCGGTCTACTGCTGCGGCCCGGACGGGCTGGCGGCGGCGGTGGCGGAGGCACTGCCCGGGACGGCCACCCTGCACCTGGAGCGGTTCGCGCCGCCCGCGGCGGCCGGCGGCGACACCGCCTTCGAGCTGGAACTGCGCCGCAGCGGGCGCACGCTGACCGTGCCGGCCGGCTCGACGGTGCTGGCGGCCGTGCGCCGTGAGCTGCCGGACCTCGCCTACTCCTGCGAGCAGGGCTTCTGCGGGACCTGTCAACAGCGGGTGCTGGAGGGGGAGATCGATCACCGGGACGAGCTGCTGACGGACGCGGAACGGCAGAACTCGATGCTGATCTGCGTGTCCCGGGCGCGGAGTGATCGCCTGGTGCTCGACATGTGAACAGCCGCGGCCGAATCCGATCGGTAAGGTGTGCCCATGAGTACCGGGGTTCGCCGCAGGATGGGTGTCGAGGAACGTCGGCAGCAGCTGATCGGTGTCGCCCTCGAGCTGTTCAGCCGCCGCTCGCCGGACGAGGTCTCCATCGACGAGATAGCGTCGGCGGCGGGCATCTCGCGTCCGCTCGTCTACCACTACTTCCCCGGCAAACTCAGCCTGTACGAGGCCGCGTTGCAACGCGCGTCGGAGGATCTCGCGGGCCGGTTCGCCGAGCCGCACGAGGGTCCGCTCGGCGCCCGGCTGCTGCGCGTGATGCGCCGTTTCTTCGACTTCGTGGACGAGCACGGCCCCGGCTTCTCGGCGCTGATGCGCGGCGGCCCGGCCGTCGGGTCCTCGACGACCAACGCGCTCGTCGACTCCGTACGGCAGGCCGCCTATGTCCAGATCCTTTCGCACCTGGGTGTGACCGAGGCGTCGGCGCGGCTGGAGCTGGTCGTCCGCTCCTGGATCTCGCTCGCCGAGTCGACGGCGCTGCTCTGGCTGGAGGGCCGGCGCATCCCGCGCGCCGAGCTGGAGCTCCAGCTGGTGCACGACTTCGCCGCGCTCGCCGCCGTCAGCGCGGCCTACGACGCGGACATGGCCGGGCTGCTGCGCACGATGGTGCGGGACGAGCCGGCCGACGGCCCCTTCGCGGAGCTGGCCGGCCGGCTCGTGTCCCTGGCGTCCTGAGCGACGGCTACCGGTCGAACTTCCGGTACGACGGGTCGAGGTCCCGGATCTCGGCCGAGGCGTGCAGGGTGAACGCCGCGTCCGCCACGTGCGCGCGCAGCACCTCCAGGACCGCCTCCGTGAGCCGCGCCTTCGTCTCCTCGCCGCGTCCGGCGAGGAGCCCGATCGTCACGTGCACGATGGCGTGCCCGCGCGCCCCGGGATCCTCGTACCCGAACGCCGTGTACGTGCTCGGCCGGAACAGCGTCTTGCACGCCTCCGGCTTGGCCGCCGCGATCTCCACGGTCGCCTCGTGCAGCGCCCGCGCGAGGCCCGCGCGGTCGAAGGCGTTCTCCATGGTGTCGGAGTAGTCGACGGTGATCTGCGGCATGGCGCGCTCCTGTTCTACGGCAACGGCCTCACCCTAGTTCCCGGTCCGGGTGAACACCGCCACGGTCCGCGGCGGCACGGTGAAGGTGCCCGAGCCGGCCGCGTAGGCGGAGGTCTTCACGACCGCGTCGGCGCCCTCCGCCTGCACCGGGTGCAGCCGGAACCGGTCGCCGGCCAGCGCGGGCACCCGCTGCTCCTGCCGCTCGGGCGTGGCGTTGAACACGACGACCAGGTCACCGATGCGCATCGTGATCACGCCGGGCGTCTCGTCCGTGCCGGACAGCGGGAAGGACAGCCGCTCCTGCACCCGCGCGGCCGTACCCAGCGAGAACGCCTCCTCGGTCGTACGGATGCGCAGCAGGTCCCGGTAGGCGGCGGAGGCCCCGGTGATCTCCGGGCAGCCGACCTTCACGGAGCCCAGCAGCGGCCGGGCGTACTCCCACTTGGACGCGTTGTCGGCCGCCATGGGCAGCCCGCGTCCGAAGCCGTTGCCGTCGGCGCAGTTCCAGTGGATCGCGTTGAACCAGTCACCGCTGTCGTAGGAGTTGCGGTCCAGGGACTTCGAGCGCAGCAGGTCGGTGCCCGCCTGGGAGAGGGCCGGTCCCTGCGAGAGGGCGGCCGTGGCCATGGCCAGGACCTGCATCCGGGCCCGGTCGGCGGCGCCCGTCGACGCGGGCAGCTTGAAGGCGAGGGCGTCGAAGAGCGACTCGTTGTCGTGCGCGTCCACGTAGGCGAGGGCGTCGCCGGGAGCGTCCGCGTAGCCGGCGGGCGCGCCGTTGTAGTCGACCTCGGAGCCCTTGACCCGCCGGCCGGCGGTGTCGGTGAAGGTGAAGGACCTCAGGTTGCCGGACAGGCCCACCTTGATCAGGTCCTGGTAGTGCAGCAGCCGCGCCTTCTGCTCCGCCTCGGTGCCGTTGGCCGGGGAGGTGTTGGGGTCGGTGTACAGCCCCGACGCGAAGCCCTGGACGCGGGGGTCGGAGTCGAAGGGGCCGCCGCCGCGCACCGCGTCGCGGGCGCGGTCGGAGAAGGTGGCGATCCCGGTACCGGCCATGTTCTCCTGCGTGGCCTGCACGAACCGGGCGTCGTCCGCGACCTCGCCGAAGTTCCAGCCCTCGCCGTACAGGATGATCTTCTTGCCGTCGACGCCGTCCTTCTCCATGGTCAGCGCGTCCAGGGCCTCGCGCACGGCGAGGATGTTCTCCTTGGGGTGGTGGCCCATGAGGTCGAAGCGGAAGCCGTCGACCTTGTACTGCTTGGCCCAGGTGACGACCGAGTCCACGACCAGCTTGCCCATCATGGCGTTCTCGGTGGCCGTGTTGGCGCAGCAGGTGCTGTTGGCCACCGAGCCGTCGGCGAGGAGCCGCTGGTAGTAGCCGGGCACGATCCGGTCCAGGACGGAGGTGTCCGCCTGGCCGCTCGCCGCGGTGTGGTTGTAGACGACGTCCATGACGACCCGCAGGCCGTCGTCGTTGAGGGCCTTGACCATCTCGCGGAACTCGACCGTGCGGGCGGTGCCGTCCGGGTCGGTGGCGTAGGAGCCCTCGGGGACCGTGTAGTGGTACGGGTCGTAGCCCCAGTTGTAGGCGTCCTTCGCGGCGGTCTTGCCGACGCACTCCTGCTGCTTGTCGGAGTCCGCCGGGTGGGAGGCCAGGTCGCAGTCGGTCCTCGCCTGGTCGGCCCTGCGCTCGGGGATGGTGGCGATGTCGAAGGCGGGCAGCAGGTGGACGTAGGAGGTGCCGGCCTTCGCCAGTTCGCGCAGGTGCCTGCTGCCGTCGCCGGCCTTGTCGGTGAAGGCGAGGTAGGTGCCGGGGTGCTTCGCCGTGCGGTCCTCGACGGAGAAGTCCCGGATGTGCAGCTCCTGGATCTGGGCGTCCCGCAGCGGCACGGCCTCGGGCTTGGTGTACGACGACCAGCCGGAGGGCTTGAGCGCCTCGTCGTCCAGGTCGACGACGAGTGCGCGCTCGGAGTCGGCGGTGAGGGCGAGGGCGTAGGGGTCGGTGACCTTGTTGGTGACGACCTTGCGGACGCTGGGCGCCCAGACCTTCACGACGTAGCGGTAGGGCTTGCCCTTCCAGGACGCCGGGCCGGTGACGGACCAGACGCCGGTGGTGTTGTCGCGGCGCATCGCGGCGGTGGTGCCGCCGATCTCCAGGGCGACGGACTGCGCGGTCGGCGCCCACACGGACAGGGTGGGGCGGCCCTTGTCGAACGTCGGCCCCAGGTCGGCCTCGGTCGCGCCGGGGTAGAGGTCGTCCAGGACGCCGGCGATCTGGACGCCGGTCGCCGCGAGCACGGCCCCTCCCCCAGAGCCGGAAGCCTGGGAGGTACCCCCAGCCGCGCGCCGGGTGGCGACGACCTGGCCGCGCAGGGCCTCGCGGACCCGGTCGCGGTCACGGGGGTCGACGGTCCAGGCGGTGTACTCGCTCAGGTGCGGGAACTTCGCCTTCTGGGCGTCGGTCAGCTTCCCCTTCGACAGGCGCAGCCACTTGGCGTCGCCGGTCAGGGCGCCGTCCTCGGCCTTGATCGAGCCGTCGCGGGAGTACAGCAGCTGGGTGGAGGCGGCGTCGGAGCCGTTCCAGGCGACGGTGTTCCGGTCGATCCAGACCGCCTTGGAGGTGGTGAGGTCGAGCGCGGCGGCGCTGCCCGCGGGCTGCGGGAGCAGGTACTTCTCCTGGCCGCTCACCAGCCACACCTCGTGGCCGATGGCCTTGAGGTCGAGCGACTGGTCGGTGGGCAGGTCCTTCTCGTCGCCCTTGTGGATGATGTAGCTGAGGCTGGTGGCACCCTCGGTGAGCGGCACCTCGAAGACTGCGCCATAGCTGTCAGTCTTGACCGGCTCGAGGGGGTTCGACCAGTCGGTGGGGTGCGCGGCGCCGGTCCACACGTGCAGCCCCCAGCCGTCGTGGTCCCCGTCGGCCCGGTGGTAGTGCAGGACGGCCTTGCTCTTGTCGGGCGCCGGGTACTCGGGCCGCTCGGTGGTGACGGTCTCCTTGCCCTGCTCGATCCAGATCTCACCGGTCTTGGTGACGTCGATCGTGCGGTCGGTGGCGACGTCCTTGGTGCCGTCCTTGTCGATGACGAGGAAGCCGACGTTCGAGGCGCCGGGCTTGAGCTTGACCCAGGCGAAGGCGCCGTAGGCGTCCCGGCCGGTGAAGGGGTGGCTCTTCGGCCATTCGGTGGCCTCGCCGTCGGCGAGGTCGCCCCAGGCGTACAGGCCCCAGTCGGCGTAGTCGCCGTCCGCGCGCTTGTAGTGGACGATCACGTGGTCGCGGGAGGAGGCGGTGGGCGGCTGGGGGGCGGGCGGGGTGCCGGTGGTGGAGGCGGCCAGGGCGCTCGCGGTGCGGCCGGCCGAGTCGACCACGACGGCCTTGTAGCGCAGGGCCGTGCCCGGTGCCACGTCCTTGCCGATGGTGTGGGTGACCTTGTAGGGGGCGTGGTCGGCGGAGCCGAGGACCCGCCACTTCCCGTTGCCGGTCTGCGCGGCGAAGACGACCCGGTCGAGCCGGCCGCCGTCGACGTCCGCGGTGACCTCGACCGTGCCGGTGGCGCCGGCCGCGGGGGCCTTGAGGGTGATCGCCGGTTCCGTGGCGGGCTTCGGGAGCCTGCCCGCCGCCTTGAGGACGATCGCCGAGCCGGCCGGGACCGTGACGGTGAGCTTCTTGTCGCCGTCGCTCCTCACCGAGGCGTCGGTGCCGTAGACGCCGCGGAAGGCCATGCCGGCCGAGCCGGTCGGGAAGGTCGCGGTCCGCTTCTCACCGGCGTTGTTGAACGCGACGACGTACTCGGTGCCGGTCTTGGCGTCGGTGCGGGAGAAGGCGTAGACGCCCGGCCCGTCGGCCGCGTACCGCTCCTGCTGCACACCGTCGGTCAGGGCCGGGTTGGCCTTGCGCAGCTTGGCGAGAGCGCTGATCTGCCGGTAGAGCGGTGCTCGCGTGTCGTAGGCGTCCTCGGCGTGGGTGCGGTCGGTGCCGATCCGGTCGTCGTCGAGGTAGTCGGCGGTGCGTGAGGCGAACATGCTCTGCCTCGCGTCCTTGTCGCCGCCGGGCCCGGTGAAGCCCTGCTCGTCGCCGTAGTAGACGACGGGGTTGCCGCGGCTGAGGAACATCAGCTCGTTGGCGAGCTCGTCCCTGGCGAGGATCTCGGCGTCGGTGGCCTCGGGGTTGTCCTGCTTCAGGAACGACCCGATCCGGCCCATGTCGTGGTTGCCGAGGAAGGTCACCTGCTCGTAGGCGTTGGCCTTGCCGGTCGTGTACTTGTAGTCGTCGCCGAAGACGCCCGCGAGCTTCCGGGCGCTGCCGCCCTGCGAGGCGTACTGGCGGGCCGCCTCCTGGAAGGGGAAGTCGAGGGTGGCGTCGAGCCGGCCCTGGGTGACGTAGGGGGCGGTGACGTCCGTGTCGGCCGAGTAGACCTCGCCGAACATGAAGAAGTCGTCCCGGCCCCGCTTGGCGGCGTACGCGTCGAGCGCGGTGGCCCACTGGGTCCAGAACTCCATGTTGACGTGCTTCACGGTGTCGATCCGGAAGCCGTCGATGTCGAAGTCCCGCACCCAGCGCTGGTAGATCTTCTCCATGCCGTGGACGACCTCGGGCCGCTCGGTCCACAGGTCGTCGAGCCCGGAGAAGTCGCCGTGGGTGGAGCTCTCACCGGCGAAGGTGGAGTCGCCGCGGTTGTGGTACATCGTCGGGTCGTTGAGCCACGACGGCACCTTGTTCTTCCCGGTGACCACCGGTGTGCGCGGGAAGGAGTCCCGGTCCACCGCGGGGAAGCCGTGCCGCCCGTCGGCGTAGTCGGCGTCGTCGAAGGGCACGCCGTCCTTCGTCAGGTACGGGAAGGCGCCCTTGGAGAGGTAGTCGTAGGACTTCTCCTCGTAGTCCACGACGTCGGCCGTGTGGTTGGTGATGACGTCGAAGAAGACCTTCATGCCCTTGGCGTGGGCCTTGGAGATGAGGGTCCGGAGGTCGCCGTTGGTGCCGAAGTGCGGGTCGACCTGGGTGAAGTCGGTGATCCAGTAGCCGTGGTAGCCGGCGGAGGCGTTGTTGCCGGTGCCCTGGACCGGACGGTTCTTGAAGATGGGCGCCATCCAGATGGCGGTGGTGCCGAGCCCCTTGATGTAGTCGAGCCTCTTCGTCAGGCCCTTGAGGTCGCCGCCCTGGTAGAAGCCCTTGTCGGTGGGGTCGTAGCCGGTCTTCAGCCGGGAGCCGGTGAGCCCGCCGCGGTCGTTGGACGTGTCGCCGTTGGCGAAACGGTCCGGCAGGACGAAGTAGAACTGCTCGCGCGTGGCGTCGTGCCGGGCGGGCTGGGCTGCGAGGGCCGCGTCCGAGGGCGGTGCGGGCGGGGTGGCCGCCTCGGCGGCCAGTGGCTGGATCAGCGCGGCGGCGAGGGCGGCGGCGGTGACGGCCGCCGCCCGTCTCAGGTGGGCGGTACGGCGCGTCCGGGGCGCCGGCCATCTCGGTATCACAGGCGGAAACTCCTTGCGATTGCGGCTCTCTTGGGTCCGACCCCGCGCGACCGTATCGCCGACGAAAGGTTTACAGCAAGAGGGTTGAAACCCCTGGCAAGAAGTTTCACCTTCCACCTTGACGCGCTCTTCTCGGCTCGCCCTCGCCCACCGGTGGTTGCCGTCGGCGCCCGCGCCCTCCGGCACCACCGTGTACGTCGTCGGGCCGGTCCCGGCGCTCGGCGGCCGGGACCCGGCAAAGGCGGTGAAACTGTCGTGAACGTGACCGGGGAGTCCGGGACGAACCGCGCGTGCGCGACGGGCGGTTCGTCCGGTTGCACGGCGAACGACACCTGGAGGTGGTCCTCCAGGCTCAGCAGCTCGGCTTTCCGGCGTAGACCGCCAGAGCCGTGTTCGAGCCCAGGGTGGCGGTGAACTGCCCGGCGGAGTTCACCGTCACCGTCGTGTTGTTCTGGACGTTGCAGTACGTGCCCGCGGGCAGCGAGGTCTGGAACGTCCGGGTCAGGCTGCCGGTCTCGTGGTTGATCACCACGTATCCCTTGGCGCCCCGGCCGAAGGCGATCGCGTCGTTGCCGTTGTCCCACCAGTCGGTGACGGCCTGGCCGCGCGTCGCGTTGCGGAAGGCGACCATGCGCATGATCTCCGGCCAGGCGTGCTGGCACTTCCAGCCGTCCTGCCAGCAGGCGGTGACCGAGCCGCCGTTCGGCGGGCCGGCGTCGGCGTCGGACCACTCGTAGCCGGAGTTGACGTCCGGGGCGCCGTAGGGGTGGGCGAGCATGAAGACGTTGGCCAGCGTGTAGTCGGCGCCGTTCTTGTAGTTCAGGGTGCTGCCGTTGCGCTCGGTGTCGTGGTTGTCCACGAAGACACCGGCGCCCGCGCCGCCCAGGTAGCCCCAGCCCTCGCCGAAGTTGTTGAGGTAGGCGAGCTTCTCGTTGGTGAAGACCCGCTTGAGGTCGTAGGCGTAGCGGAACTCCTGCACATCGCCGTTGCCGGTGTACTCGGTGGGCTGGACGGCCTCGCCGGCGCCGTAGATGACCTCCTGCTTCCAGTAGACGCCCGGGTTGGTCAGGCGGCTCTTGATCGCGGCGAGGTCGCCCGCCGGGATGTGCTTGGCCGCGTCCACGCGGAAGCCGTCGACCCCCAGCGTGAGCAGGTCGTTCATGTAGCCGGCGATGGACTTGCGGACGTACTCCTCGCCCGTGTCCAGGTCGGCGAGGCCGACGAGTTCGCAGTGCTGGACGTTCCAGCGGTCTGCGTAGTTCGTGACCTGCGCGGTGCAGTCGTCGAAGTCGTAGGAGGAGTACAGGCCGGGGTAGGCGTACTTGGTGTACGACGTGCCGCCGGTGCCGGTGCCCGAGCCCGCCGCCATGTGGTTGACGACCGTGTCGACCACGACCTTCACACCGGCCGCGTGGCAGGTGTCGACCATGTTCTTGAACGCCGTGCGGTCGCCGAGGCGGCCCGCGATCTTGTACGACACCGGCTGGTACGACGTCCACCACTGCGCGCCCTGTATGTGCTCGGCGGGCGGGGAGACCTGGACGTATCCGTAGCCGGCCGGGCCGAGGGCGGTGGTGCACTCCTTGGCGACCGAGGCGTACTTCCACTCGAAGAGGACGGCGGTGACGTCCTTGGTGCCGGGCGGGGAGGCCTGCGCGGCAGTCGGGCTCATGACAAGGGTGGCGGCCGTGAGGGCGAGCGCCACGGGAAGGCTTCTGCGTGCCATGTGGGGTCCTTCGTCCTTGAAGGCGCTTGCTGAAATGTTTCAGCAAACTTGCGGTGACGCAGATGTTAAAGGCCCGCCGTCCGAAAGACAGCGGGCCGTTGTGAAGTTGATGCAAGAACTTTCAGAAGGGCCGTCAGGCCACGGCCGTCCACCACACCGTCGTGTCGGCCGGCAGCTTCGCCTCGCCGTCGGCCTCGGTCACCTCGCCGCTGCTGAGCAGCACCCGGCCGTAGGCCGGGGTCGTCACCGACTCGCCCGTGGTGTTCGCGACGCACACGAAGTCGCCGCGCCGGAAGGCCAGGACTCCCTCGGGCGCCCGCAGCCACTCGACCGCGTCGCCCGCGCCGAGGTCGGGCCGGGCCCGGCGCAGACGCAGCGCCGCGCGGTACAGCTCCAGCGTCGAGCCGGGCTGCGCGGTCTGCGCCTCGACGCTCAGCTCGGCCCACGCCGGCGGCTGGGGCAGCCAGCTGCCGCCGCTGCCGAAGCCGTAGGAGGAGCCCTCGCGGGTCCACGGGATCGGCACCCGGCAGCCGTCGCGGAACCCGTCCTGGCCGGCGCCGCGGAAGAACGCCGGGTCCTGGCGCACCTCGTCGGGCAGGTCCACGACGTCGGGGAGACCGAGTTCCTCGCCCTGGTAGATGTAGGCCGAGCCGGGCAGGGCCAGCATCAGCAGGGTGGCGGCGCGGGCGCGGCGCAGGCCCAGCTCGCGGTCGCCCGCGGTGCGGATCTGGGTGCCGAGGCCGGGCGGGTTGGCGAACCGGGTGGCGTGCCGGGTCACGTCGTGGTTGGAGAGCACCCAGGTGGCCGGGGCGCCGACCGGGCGCATGGCCTCCAGGGTGCGGTCGATGACCGTGCGGAGCTCCTCCGCGTCCCACTCCGTGCCCAGGTACTGGAAGTTGAAGGCCTGGTGCAGCTCGTCGGGGCGGACGTAGTTCGCCGTGCGCTCGACGGTCGGCGTCCATGCCTCGGCGACGAAGATGCGCTCGCCCGCGTACTCGTCCAGGATCAGGCGCCACTGCCGGTAGACGTCGTGCACGCCGTCCTGGTCGAAGAACGGCATGACATCGTTGCCCAGCAGTTTCAGCTGGTCGTGGGAGCCGAGGTCGGGCAGGCCCGCCGCCTTGACCAGGCCGTGGGCGACGTCGATGCGGAAGCCGTCGACGCCCATGTCCAGCCAGAAGCGGAGGATGGAGCGGAACTCGTCGCCGACGGCCGGGTGCTCCCAGTTGAAGTCGGGCTGCTCCGGGGCGAAGAGGTGCAGGTACCACTCGCCGGGGGTGCCGTCCGGCTCGGTCACCCGCGTCCAGGCCGGGCCGCCGAAGATCGACTCCCAGTCGTTGGGCGGGAGTTCGCCGTTCTCGCCCTTGCCGGGGCGGAAGTGGTAGCGCTCGCGCAGCGGGGAGCCGGGGCCCTCGGCGAGGGCGCGCTTGAACCACTCGTGCTGGTCGGAGGAGTGGTTGGGGACCAGGTCCACGATGATGCGCAGGCCGTGCGCGTGGGCGTCACGGATCAGCGCGTCGGCGTCCAGCAGGGAGCCGAACATGGGGTCGACGGCACGGTAGTCGGCGACGTCGTAGCCGGCGTCGGCCTGCGGGGAGGCGTAGAAGGGGCTGAGCCACACGGCGTCGACGCCGAGGTCACGCAGATAGGGCAGGCGGGAGCGTACGCCCTCCAGGTCGCCCATGCCGTCGCCGTTGCTGTCGGCGAAGCTGCGCGGGTAGACCTGGTAGATGACCGCGTCCCGCCACCAGTCGCGGCGGTCGGCGACGGTGGCGGCGGCGGAGTGGCGGGCCGGTGCGGCAGTGTGCTGCTGGCTCATGGCGTCCTTGATACGTAACTGGGGCATGTGGTCGGGCGGTGGGTGCGGCGGCGGGCCGGGACGGAGGTGGAGGGGTGCGGGGCGGGCCGCGGTGACAGCGGGGTCGGATGGGCACCGCGGCCCGCCTGCCCGCGCGGTAGGGCGCGCGGGAGTCCTCGTGCGGGCGTCAGCCCTTGGTGCCGCCCGCGGTGAGGCCGGTGACGAGGTTCTTCTGCACGAGGTAGAAGAACACGGTCACGGGTATCGCGATCAGCACCGCGGTGGCGGCCATGTAGTTCCACTGGGCGTCGTGCTCGCTGACGAAGGTCTGGAGCCCGACGGCGAAGGTGTACTTGGAGTCGTCCAGCAGGAAGGTGGTCGCGAAGGCCACCTCGCCGACGGCGGTGATGAAGTTGTAGAAGGCGGCGACGGCCAGGCCCGGGCGGGCCAGCGGGAGGATCAGCCGGAAGAAGGTGCCGAAGGGGCTGAGTCCGTCCACGCGTCCGGCCTCGTCGATCTCGAAGGGGATGGTGTCGAAGTACCCCTTGAGCAGCCAGGCGCTGTACGGCACGGCGGTGGTGCAGTTGATCAGGATCAGCGCCCAGTAGGTGTCGATGAGACCGAGCTCGCTGAAGATCTCGTACATCGGCACGATCAGGATGGCGATCGGGAAGGCCTGCGTGAGCAGCAGGACCCACATCAGCTGCTTGTAGCCGGGGAAGCGCATCCGGGAGACCGCGTAGCCGGTGGTGGCGGCCACCAGGACACCGATGAGGGTGGTGCCGAGGGCCACGATCATCGTCGACTTGAACCAGTCGAGGAACCCGGTGTGCTCCAGCACGAAGCTGTAGTTGGAGAAGGTCGCCTTGCCCGCGATCCCGCCCGGGTGCAGGTAGTCCTCCTTGTCCGGGCCGAGGGACAGGTAGCACAGCCAGGCCACCGGGGCCAGGGCGATCAGGCTCGCCACGACGAGGCCGCCGTGCAGCAGGGCGGCGCCCAGCGGTCCGCGCTCGCCGCGCCGGCGCCCGGGGCTCCGGGGCGCGGGGGCGGGGGCCGGGGCGGTCTCGGTCGTGTCCAGGGTGGTGGTGCTCATGGCGGCGGCTCCTGCGGCGTCAGACGGCGAGCTGGTCATTGCGCTTCAGCCAGCGGAAGTAGAAGGAGGTGAAGACGGTCAGGATCGACAGCAGCAGCACGCCGTACGCCGCCGACTGGGCGAAGTCGCGCGGCTGCTGGCCGAAGCCCAGGGCGTAGGCCCAGGTGACGAGGATCTGGGCGTCCGGGGCGGAGTTCTTGCCGAACAGCAGGAAGATGATGACGAACTGGTTGAAGGTCCAGATGATGCCGAGCAGGACGACGGTGGAGCTGACCGAGCGCAGGCCCGGCAGGGTGACGTGCCGGAAGCGCTGCCAGGCGGTGGCGCCGTCCATCTCCGCGGCCTCGTAGAGCGAGGAGTCGATCGACTGCAGGCCGCCGAGCAGGGACAGCATCATGAACGGCACACCGCACCAGGTGTTGACCATGATCGCGGCGAAGCGCTGCCAGAAGGTGTCCTCCAGCCATTCCGGCTGCGGCAGGTGCAGGGCACCGAGCAGCTGGTTGAGCACGCCGGAGTCGGCGAGCATGATCCGCCAGGAGAAGACGGTGACGAAGGTCGGCACGGCCCAGGGCAGGACGAGCAGCAGCCGGTAGACGGTACGGCCGCGCAGCTTCTGGTTGAGCATGAGCGCGAGGCCGAGGCCGATCGTGTAGTGCAGGGCCACGCAGGCGACCGTCCAGAAGACGGTCCACAGGAAGTGCGACCAGAAGCGGTCGTACGCGGTCGGGCCGAACAGGATGTCCTGGTAGTTGTCCAGGCCGATGAACGTGTAGGTGGCGTCGATGTGGTTGACGCCGATCGTGCGCGCGGAGTTCAGGCTGTTGGCGTCGGTGAGGGTGAGGTAGAGGCCCCGCACGAGCGGGTAGCCGACGAGGACACCGAGCACGACGACCACCGGGGCGATCATCGCGTAGGCGTACCAGTACCTCTGGAGTCCGTTCTTCACGCGCTGCCCCAGCCCGGGACGAGGCGCGCGGTCACCGCGGCGCTTGCCGGTCGCGCGGTCGATGGCGACTGTCATGGTTCGACACCTTCAAACGTTCAAGGGGTTGGGCCGGGCACAGGGCGGTGGCCGCCGGATCCTTCCCCCCCTCCTCGCGGCGGGAGGATCCGACGGCCACGCGGACTTACTTGCTGAAGCCGTCCACCAGCTTGGAGATGGCCAGCTCGGCGTTGCTCAGGCCCTTGTCCAGCGACTCCTTGCCGCTGGCGACCTTGGGCAGCTCGGTGTCGAGCGGGCCCCACAGGGAGCTGTACTCGGGCAGCGCCGGGCGGGGCTGGGCGGCGGCGAGGACGCCCTGGTAGCCGGCGATGCCCGGGTCGGCCTTGACCTTCTCGGTGTAGGCGTCGGAGCGGGTGGGCAGGGTGGAGTTCTTCAGGGCGATGGTCTCCTGGGCCTGCGCGGAGGTCATGAACTTGACCAGCTTCAGCGCCGCGTCCTGGTGGGCCTTGTCCGAGCCGGCGTAGACCGAGAGGTTGTGGCCGCCGGTCGGGGCGCCCGCCTTGCCGGCGGAGCCGGCCGGGACGGTGGCGATGCCCAGGTTGGACTTGTCCTTGAAGGCGCTGCCCTTGTAGAAGTTCGTGATCTCCCACGGGCCCTGGATGATCGCGGCGACCTTGCCGTTGACGAACGCGTCCTGGATGTGGGCGTACGCGTCGGCGGTGGCGTCGGCCTTGTGCAGGCCCTTGCCGTCGAACAGGCTCAGCCAGGTGCCGTAGGCCTTCTTGGCGGCGGCCGAGTTCACGGTGATCTTCTTGGCGTCGACGTCGACGGTGTCGGTGCCCTCGCCGTAGAGGAAGGACTGGGCGTAGTAGGCCTGGGTGGAGCCCCAGTAGCCGTCGACCCCGGTCTTGCCCTTGATCTTGGCGGCGGCGGCCTTCAGGTCGTCCCAGGTCTTGGGGGCCTCGGTGATGCCGGCCTTCTTGAACAGCGCCTTGTTGTAGACCAGCGCGAGGGTGTCGGTGACGAACGGCACGCCGTACGTCTTGCCCTCGTACTGGGCCTGCTTGATCAGGTTCGGCTCGAACTTGCCCTGGTCGGCGAGGGCCTCGGTGCCGTCCAGCGGCAGGAAGAAGCCCTTCTTGGCGAAGGCGGGGGTCCAGCCGACCTCGGAGCGGAGGATGTCCGGGGCACCCTTGGCGCCGGCCGCGGTGTCGAACTTGTTCTGCGCCTGGTCGAAGGGGACGTTGACGTACTTGACCTTGATGTCCTTGTTGGCAGCCTCGAACTGCTGGACCAGGGCCTTGTACGTCGGCGCCTCATTGGTGGCGTTGGAGGTGTCCCACCAGGTGATGGTGACCGGGCCGTCCGACTTCCCGCTGTCGCTGTCGCTCCCGCCGCACGCCGTCGCCGTCAGGGCGAGGGACGCCACCAGCGCGGAGGCCGCTATGCCACGCCGCATGAGTTCTCCTTGAGGGTTAAAGCCCGAGTGGTACAGAGGGCGGTCCCGTCCGCCGTCTCTGCGACTTGCCGACTGCGCCGTTGCCGCGGCCGGGCGACAGGGAACGTAACAGCCATGTAAGCGTTGCGAAAGACCTTGCAGAAAAAAAGTGCAAGGGGACACGATGGTTACCCGGTCGTGACCGGCCGTCGACCGCGCCGCAACCCCGTGATGACGGCGCTGAGCGGCGAGGACCACAGTTGTGCAAGACTCTGCAAGCTCTTGCCACCATCATTCCGAGGGAGCGCGATGACGCAGCAACCCACGGCCGGCCGTGCGCCCGCCCGCGCCCGGCGTCCGGCCGGTGTGCAAGGCGACATACGACCGGTACAGTCCAGTGCCGTGACCACACGGCTTGCCGACATCGCTGCGCAGGCGGGGGTGAGCGAAGCGACCGTCAGCCGGGTCCTCAACGGGAAGCCGGGCGTCGCCGCCACCACCCGCCAGTCCGTGCTCGCCGCCCTGGACGTGCTGGGCTACGAGCGCCCGGTACGGCTGCGGCAGCGCAGCGAGGGCCTGGTGGGGCTGATCACGCCGGAGCTGGAGAACCCGATATTCCCGGCCCTGGCCCAGGTCATCGGCCAGGCGCTGACCCGCCAGGGCTACACGCCGGTGCTCGCCACGCAGACCCCGGGCGGGTCGACCGAGGACGAGCTGACCGAGATGCTGGTGGACCGCGGGGTCGCCGGGATCATCTACGTCTCCGGGCTGCACGCCGACACCACCGCCGACATGCAGCGCTACGAGCGGCTGCGGGCGCAGGGCGTGCCGTACGTGCTGGTGGACGGGTTCTCGCCGAAGGTGCAGGCGCCGTTCATCTCCCCCGACGACCGGGCGGCGATGACGCTGGCGGTGACGCACCTGGCCTCGCTGGGGCACACCCGGATCGGGCTGGCGCTCGGGCCGAAGCGGTTCGTGCCGGTGCAGCGCAAGATCGAGGGCTTCGTCCGGGCGATGCAGGACCAGCTGGGGTTCGCCGCGCAGACGGTCGAGACCGAGCTGATCCAGCACTCGCTGTACACGCTGGAGGGCGGCCAGGCGGCCGCGACGGCGCTGATCGAGCGGGACTGCACGGCGGTGGTCTGTGCCAGCGACATGATGGCGCTGGGCGCGATACGGGCGGCCCGGCAGCGGGGCCTGGAGGTGCCCCGGGACGTGTCCGTGGTCGGGTTCGACGACTCCCCGCTGATCGCCTTCACCGACCCGCCGCTGACCACGATCCGCAAGCCGGTCCCGGCGATGGGGCAGGCGGCGGTGCGCACGCTGCTGGAGGAGATCGGCGGGACGCCGGCGCCGCACAGCGAGTTCGTGTTCATGCCGGAGCTGGTGGTGCGTGGTTCGACCGCTTCGGCGCCGCACGTCCTGCGCGCGTCGTAGGAGGTGCGGCGCGGACCCGGCCTTGGGATGATCGGGCGAGGAAGCCTTGTCTGGCAGACTCTGTGCCTATGAGTGACTCGACCGTGACACCGCCGGAAGGTCGCACGCAGGCGGCCGTTCCGCGGGCCGTCACGGGCGAGGACCGTCCGGGTCCGCCGCGCGGGCCGCGCCGGGCGCGACGGCCCCGGCTGTGGTTCGAGATCCTTCTCGTCGCGGTGAGTTACTGGACCTACTCGCTGATCCGCAACGCCGTGCCGGAGCAGCGCGGCAAGGCGCTGCGCAACGCGGACTGGATCTGGCGCACCGAGCACGAGCTGGGCGTCGCCGTGGAGCGGTCCATCAACCACGCGGTCAATTCGGTCAATTGGCTCATCGTGGGCATGAACTACTATTACGCCACCCTGCACTTCGTGCTCACCCTCGGCGTGCTGGTGTGGCTGTACCGATGGCATCCCGGGCGGTACGCGGCGACCCGTCTGGTGCTCTTCGCGACCACCGGCGTGGCCCTGCTCGGTTACTACCTGTTCCCGCTGGCACCGCCCCGGCTGATGCACGGCGGTCGGTTCGTGGACACGGTGATGGTGCACCACACCTGGGGCTCGATGGCCTCCGGCGACCTCAAGCACATGTCGAACCAGTACGCGGCGATGCCGTCCATGCACATCGGCTGGTCGCTGTGGTGCGGACTGACGATATTCGCGCTGGCGTCGGTGCCCTGGGCGCGGGTGCTGGGGCTGCTGTACCCGGTGGCAACCCTGGTGGTGATCGTCGCCACGGCGAACCACTTCTGGCTGGACGCGGTGGGCGGCCTGCTCTGCCTCTGCTTCGGGTTCGCGGTGGCCCGGGCCTGGTACGGCAGCCTGCCGTACGCCCTGCCCCGGCTGGTCCCGGCACCCGCGGCCCGGCCGCTGCGCTCCGCTCAGTCGGCGTAGAACAGCTCCTCCACCACCGTGCGCGCCCGGCGGGTGGTACGGCGGTAGGCGTCCAGCATGTCCCCGGCGTGCCCGGCGCCGTAGCCCAGGTAGCGGCCGACGGCGGCCAGCTCGCGCGGCTCGGTGGGGAAGGTGTCCCCGGCCCGGCCGCGCACCAGCATGACCGCGTTGCGCACCCGGGTGGCCAGCACCCACGCCTCGTCCAGGATCGCCGCGTCCTCGGCCGCCAGCAGCCCCGCCTCGCGGGCCGCGGCCAGGGCCCGGCGGGTGCGCGGGGTGCGCAGGCCCGCCTCCCGGTGGCCGTGGCGCAGCTGGATCAGCTGGACGGTCCACTCGACGTCGGACAGGCCGCCCGGTCCGAGCTTGGTGTGCAGCTTGGGGTCGGCGCCGCGCGGCAGCCGCTCCGACTCCATCCGCGCCTTCAGCCGGCGGATCTCGCGGACCGCCTCCTCGCCGAGGCCCTCGGCCCGGTAGCGCAGCGGGTCGATCAGCTCGATGAACCGGCGGCCCAGCTCCGCGTCGCCGGCGACCGGCTCGGCCCGCAGCAGCGCCTGTGACTCCCAGACCAGGGACCAGCGGCGGTAGTACGCCTCGTACGACTTCAGGGTGCGCACCAGCGGCCCCGACTTGCCCTCCGGGCGCAGGTCGGCGTCGATGAGCAGGGGCGGGTCGGTGCTGGGCAGCTGGAGCAGGCGGCGCATCTCGGCCACGACCTTGTTCGCGGCGGCCGCCGCCTCGTGCTCGTCCACGCCGTCCTGGGGCTCGTGCACGAACAGCACGTCCGCGTCGGAGCCGTAGCCCAGCTCGTGCCCGCCGAAGCGGCCCATCCCGATGATCGCGAACCGGGTGGGCAGGGTGTCGCCCCAGCCCTCCCGGACGACCGCGCGCAGGGTGCCGGCGAGGGTGGCCGCGGTGAGGTCGGAGACGGCCGCGCCGACCCGGTCCACCAGGGCGCCCTGGTCGGCCTCGGCGGGGCTGGTCTCGGTGCCGTAGGAGCCGAGGATGTCGGCGGCGGCGGTGCGGAACAGCTCGCGGCGGCGGACGCCGCGAGCGGCGGTGACGCCGTGCGCGGCGTTCTCCGCGCGGCCGACGGCGGCCAGGATCTCCTGCTCCAGCTGGGCGCTGTCGCGGGGGGCCAGGCCGCCGCCGGCGGCCGTGGGGCCCGCGCCGGTGCCGTCGCCGAGGAGGGCGACCGCCTCGGGGGCGCGCAGCAGGAGGTCCGGGGCGAGGCGGCCCGCGGACAGCACGCGGGCCAGGTTCTCGGCCGCCGCGCCCTCGTCGCGGAGCAGGCGCAGGTACCAGGGGGTCTTGCCGAGGGCGTCGGAGACCTTGCGGAAGTTCAGCAGGCCGGCGTCCGGGTCGGCGGAGTCGGCGAACCAGCCGAGGAGGACCGGCAGGAGGGTGCGCTGGATCGCCGCCTTGCGGCTCACGCCGGACGCCAGGGCCTCCAGGTGGCGCAGGGCGGCGGCCGGGTCGGCGTAGCCGAGTGCCTCCAGGCGTTCGCGGGCGGCCTCCGGGCGCAGCCGGGCCTCGCCTGGGGCGAGCTGGGCGACCGCGTCGAGCAGCGGGCGGTAGAAGAGCTTCTCGTGCAGCCGGCGTACGACGCCGGTGTGCCGCTTCCACTCGCGGATCAGCTCGGCCGCCGGGTCGGTGCGCAGGCCCAGGGAGCGGCCGAGGCGGCGCTGGTCGGCCGCCGCCTCGGGGACGAGGTGGGTGCGGCGCAGGCGGTACAGCTGGATGCGGTGCTCCATGGAGCGCAGGAAGCGGTACGCCTCGTCCAGGCGGGCGGCGTCCTCGCGGCCGACGTAGCCGCCGGCGGCGAGGGCCTGGAGGGCGTCCAGGGTGGTGCCGCTGCGCAGCGCGGGGTCGGTGCGGCCGTGCACCAACTGGAGGAGCTGGACGGCGAATTCGACGTCGCGCAGGCCGCCGGGGCCGAGCTTGAGTTCCCGTTCGATCTCGGCCGCGGGGATGTTCTCCACCACCCGGCGGCGCATCTTCTGCACGTCCGCCACGAAGTTCTCGCGCTCGGCGGCCTGCCAGACCATGGGTTCCAGCGCCTCGACGTACGCCCGGCCCAGGTCCGCGTCGCCCGCCACCGGGCGGGCCTTGAGCAGGGCCTGGAACTCCCACGTCTTCGCCCAGCGCTGGTAGTAGGCGAGGTGGCTGCTGAGGGTGCGGACGAGGGGGCCGTTGCGGCCCTCGGGGCGCAGGTTGGCGTCCACCGGCCAGATGGAGCCCTCGACGGTGGCCTCGGAGCAGATCCGCATGAGGTGGGAGGCGAGTCGCGTCGCGGAGCCGAGGGCCTTGGGTTCGGGGGTGCCCTCGGCCGGCTCCGCCACGAAGATGACGTCCACGTCGGAGACGTAGTTCAGCTCGTGGCCGCCGCACTTGCCCATCGCGATGACCGCGAGGCGGCAGGCGGCGGCGTCCTGCGGGGCCGCGCGCTCGGCCAGGGCCAGGGCCGCGCGGAGGGTGGCGGTGGCCAGGTCGGCCAGTTCCGCCGCGGTCTCGGCGACGTCCGTGGTGCCGCAGACGTCCCGGGCGGCGATGGACAGCAGGCAGCGGCGGTAGGCGACGCGGAGGGAGACCGGGTCGGTGGCCTCGGCCAGGCCGCGTTCGAACTCGGCGACGCCCGGGTGGAGGTCGTACGGCTCGTACGTGACCAGGGCCTGCCAGTCGTCGGGGTGGCGGGCCAGGTGGTCGGCGAGGGCGGCGGAGGCGCCGAGGACGCCGAGGAGGCGGTCGCGCAGGGGCTTGGCCGCGATGAGGGTGTCCAGCAGCCGGCGGTGGGTGGGGCCGTTCTGCGCCTCCAGGAGGCGGACCAGGCCGTGCAGGGCGAGGTCGGGGTCGGCGGTGGCGCCCAGCGCTTCCAGCAGGACCGGGTCGTCGCGGACGGGGGCCAGCTCGGGGCCGTCCAGGAGGCGCTCGGCGGCGGAGGGGTCGGTGAAGCCGTGCCGCAGCAGGCGGGTGAACGTGCTGCTCCTGCGCCCCGGCGTCATCTCCGTGGCCTCCCCTCGGATCTTTCGTCGTCCTGGCCAGAGCCTAACCGGAGGGGACGGGAGCGGCTCCGCCGACGGGTGGGGCTCGCCGCGCGCGCCGACGGGCGGGCGTGCGGGTGCGGTGTCCGCTGCCCGCCGTGGCGGCTGCGGGTGGGGCTCGCCGCGGACGCCCGCGGCGGGGGGTGCGGGTGCGGTGTCCCCTCCCCCCGGTGGTCGGCGGCCGGAGGGCTCGCCGCGGGTGCCCTCGGCGGGGGGTGCGGGCCGCCGCCGCGTCCCTTCCCGCCGTGGGCGGCCGCGGGGCTGTGGTGGTCAGGTCGTGGTGCGCGGGCAGCCGTGCTGGTGCGGGAGCGCCGGCGTCAGGAGGCCGCGCATCGTCCCGGCCGCCCGCGCCGCCGCGTCGCCGCAGCAGTTGTTGAAGAGGATGTGCAGCTCGGCCGTGTCCGCCGCCAGCGCCCGGACGCGCGGCAGCCACTCCATGAGCTCCGGCTCGCCGTAGGTGTGGCGGAAGCGCTCCTCCTTGGTGCCCGTGCCCCAGTGGGGGCTGCGGCCGTGGAAGCGGACGACGGCCAGGCGGGGCGTGGTGACGGGCGTGACGCCGGGCATGGACGTCGGTAAGCCCTGCGCGGTGTCGACGGCCACGGCGGTGGCGTCCAGGTCCCTGAGGAAGGCGGTGGTGCGGGCGGCCCGGCCGGGGTGCCACCACGCGGGGTCGCGGAACTCGACGGCGAACGGCCAGCCGTGGGCGCGTTCCCGGGCGGTGCGGACGAAGGCCTCGGCGGCCGGGCCGGGGGTGAGGGAGGGCGGGTACTGGAAGAGGAGGGTGCCCAGGCGGCCGGAGTCGCGCAGGGGGGCCAGCGCTTCGGCGTAACGGGTCCAGACCTCCGCGCGCAGTGCCTCGTCGCGGGGGCGGCCGCGCAGGTCCGGGGGGAGCGCGGCGGGGCGGGTGGGGTGGCCGGTGAGGAGGGAGAACGCCTTGACGTCGAAGCGGAAGCCGGGGGGCGTGCGGTCCGCCCAGAGGGTGGTGGTGCGGGGGCTGGGCAGCGCGTAGTAGGGCGAGTCGGCCTCGACCACGGGGAAGCGGGTGGCGTAGTGGCGCAGGCGTTTCTCCGCGTCGCGGTGGCCGGGTGGGTACCAGCCGCTCCGGAGCAGTTCGGGGTCGGTCCAGCCGCAGGTGCCGATCAGGATCTCCGCCATGGGGGCGTGAGTACCCGGCGTTCATCCGGTCTTCACCCGGGAGGTCGGCCCGCGTGGGCCACGGGATTGTTGGCGTGTGCATGCTCTGTCCGCACCGCCAGCCGTCCATCCATTCCCGGAGGTTGATGTGTCCGGCAGTCCTGCCCGTTCGGCGTACCGCCGTGCCCGTACCGCCGTCGCGGCCGCAACGGCCCTCGCCGCGGCCGCGATCGGGCTGTGGACCGGGCTCGGCGGCGAGTCCGCCCACGCCGCGGGCGCCGTGCCCAGCCCCGACCACGTGGTGGTCGTGGTCTTCGAGAACCACGCGTACAGCCAGGTCATCGGGTCCTCCAGCGCGCCGTACATCAACTCGCTGAAGGCCGGGGGCGCCAGTCTCACGCAGTCGTACGCCGAGACGCACCCGAGCCAGCCCAACTACTTCGCGATGTTCTCCGGTTCCACGCAGGGCATCACCGACGACAGCTGCTACACCCCGGGCTTCTCGTCGAAGCCCAACCTCGCGTCCGAGCTGATCGCCGCCGGGCGCACCTGGGCCAGCTACAACGAGTCGCTGCCGAGCCAGGGTTCCACCACGTGCAGCAGCGGTGACTACGCCCGCAAGCACAACCCCTGGTTCGGCTTCGCCAACGTGCCGACGTCCACCGCGAAGACGCTCGCGCAGTTCCCGACGGACTACTCGACGCTGCCCCAGCTGTCGTTCGTCGTGCCGAACCTGTGCAGCGACATGCACGACTGCTCGGTGTCCACCGGCGACACCTGGCTGAAGAACAAGCTGGGCGCCTACGCGACCTGGGCCAAGACCCACAACAGCCTGCTCGTCGTCACCTTCGACGAGGACAACCGGCTGAGCGGCAACCGGATCCCGACCGTCTTCTACGGGCAGCCCGTGGCCGCCGGGTCCACGTCCTCCACGACGTACAACCACTACGACCTGCTGCGCACCCTGGAGGACACCCAGGGCCTGACCACGCACGCGGGCAACGCGGCCACCGCCAAGGACATCACCGGCATCTGGGCGCCCTGACGTGTACGTAGCGGACAGCCGCGCCGGTACGTCCGCGCACGGCGCCGTCCGGCCCCCGGCCGGCCGGCGCCGTACCGCGGTCGCCCCCACGGTCCTCGCGCTGGGGACGGTCAGTCTGGTCACCGACGTGTCGTCGGAGATGGTGACGGCGGTCCTGCCGCTGTACCTGGTCGGCGGACTGGGGCTGTCACCGCTGGGATTCGGGCTGCTGGACGGCGTCTACAACGGGTTCTCGGCGCTCGTACGCCTGGTGGGCGGGCACTTCGCCGACCGGGGCGGCGGGCGGCACAAGTGGGTGGCCGGGCTGGGCTACGGCATCTCGGCCGTGTGCAAGCCGCTGCTGCTGGTGGCGCACACGCTGACGCCGATCGGGCTGGTGCTCGCCGCGGACCGCACCGGGAAGGGCCTGCGTACCGCGCCCCGGGACGCCCTCATCTCGCTGTCGAGCGCGCCCGAGGCGCGCGGGCGCGCCTTCGGGGTGCACCGGGCGATGGACACGGCCGGGGCCCTGCTCGGGCCGCTGGTGGCCTTCCTGATCCTGCGCGCCACCGTGGACGGCTACGACGCGGTGTTCACCGTCAGCTTCTGCGTGGCGGTGCTGGGCCTGCTGGTGCTCGTGCTCTTCGTGCCGGGCGGGCGGGGTGCGGCGGCGCGGGCGGAGCGGCCCACCCTGCGGGCCGCCGTGGGGCTGCTGCGCGGCCGCGCGCTGCGCCGGATCACCGTCTGCGCGCTGCTGCTGGGCCTCGCCACGGTCGGCGACTCCTTCGTCTACCTGCTGCTCCAGCGCCGCCTGGGCGTCCCCGACCGCTTCTTCGCACTGCTGCCCCTGGGGACGGCGGCCGCGTTCCTGCTGCTGGCGGTGGTGCTCGGCCGGCTCGCCGACCGGGTGGGCCGCTGGACGGTCTTCGTCGCCGGGCACGGCGCCCTGCTCGCCGTGTACGCGCTGCTGCTCACCTCCTGGCACGGCGCGGCCCTGCCGTATCTCGTGCTCGCCCTGCACGGCGGCTTCTACGCGGCCACCGACGGGGTGCTGATGGCCGCCGCCTCGGAGAGCGTGCCGGGGGCACTGCGCTCCTCGGGCCTGGCCGTCGTCCAGACCGGGCAGGCGCTGACCCGGTTCGCCTGCTCGCTGCTGTTCGGCGCGGCCTGGACGCTCTGGGGCGACCGGGCGGCGCTGGCGGGGGCCGCGGTGGCGCTCGCCGCGTGTACCGCGTTCTCCCTCACCCTGCGTCCGAAGGGGTCCGTGACCGCATGACCGTACGCCACCGCGTGCTGATCCTCGTCTCGGCCGTCGCCGTGCTGGCGGCGGTCGGGCTGGCCTCCGTGCTGCACGCCTCCGCGCGGGCGGACCGCCGCGATCACCCGCGGGCGGGCGGGCCGAGCGTCGCCCCGGGCACGGTGACGTTGCGGGACCCCGGGCGGCTGGTGTTCCGGAACATGGCCTGGGGGCCGCACCGGGACGAGCTGACGTCCGTCCCGGCGGGCGACCCGGGCGGTCCGCGCACCGCCGCCGGCCTCCGGTGCCTGCGCTTCCACGCCGCCGCGGGCACCGGAGTGTGCCTGCAAGCCGTGCACGGGCCGGTCTCGGACACCTACCGCGCGCTGATCCTGGACGCGCGCCTGCGGACCGTGGACCGCTACGACGTCCCGGGCATCCCGTCCCGGGCGCGGGTCTCCCCCAGCGGGCGCTTCGCCGCCTGGACGGCGTTCGTGGGCGGGGACTCGTACGCCGGGACGTCCTTCTCCACCCGCACGGCCGTCGTGGACACCCGCAGCGGCGCGCTCATCCCGTCCCTGGAGACCTTCCGGATCGTCAAGGACGGGCGGCGCCACCGGGCGGCGGACGTCAACTTCTGGGGGGTGACGTTCGCGGCCGACGACCGCACGTTCTACGCGACGCTGGCCACGCAGGGGCGGACGTACCTGGTCCGCGGCGACCTGCGCAGCCGTACGGTCACCACGCTGCACCGGAACGTGGAGTGCCCCTCCCTCTCCCCCGACGGCACCCGGGTCGCGTACAAGAAGCGGGTCGAGGGCCTGCCCGCGGACGCCCCCTGGCGGCTGTACGTGCTCGACCTGCGCACGCTGCGGGAGACCCCGCTCGCCGAGTCGCGGAGCGTGGACGACCAGGCGGTGTGGCGAGACGGCCGTACGGTCGTGTACGCGCTGCCCGGGGACTACGGCGCCGACCTGTACGAGGTGCCGGCGGACGGGTCGGGACGGCCGCGGCGGATCAGCCCGGCCGCCGTGTCCCCGGCCTACCTCGGGTGACGGTCCCGGGTCACGGGCGTACCCCGGACAGCCGACCCCGGGTCAACGCGGCGGCCCGCGCATTCCGTCATCACGGTGGTTCACCGGCGCGGGCGCCCGTGTCCCGGCGGGCGTCCCCCGAGACTTCCCGGGGTGGCGGCCGGGCGGTCGCCGGGAAGGCGAGGGCACGGGATGGCCGACAGCAGGATCCTGGTCGCGGTACCGCAGCACCCGCGCGCCGAGGGCGCCGGAGCCGAGCAGCTGCGCGCGATCCGGGACGCGGTGGAGGCGGGCGGCTTCGAGGTGCGCTGGGCGGTCACCGCCGAGGACGCCGAAGCGGTGCTGCGGACCGAGGCGGGGCTGGCCGCGGCCCTGGTCGCCTGGGACCTGCCCGGGGACGGACGGGCCGCGGGTGACGGATCCGGGGGCGGACGGGCCGGGGGCGACGGGTCCGGCAGCGCACGGGTGGTGGGCGACGGGCCCGGGGCCGCGCTCGCCGCGCCCGGGGGGCGGGTCGAGGACGCCCCCGGCGGGGCCGCCGTACTGCGCCGGATCGGACGGCGCTTCCGGGACCTGCCGGTCTTCCTGGTCATGGCCGACGAAGGCGTGCGCGAGCTGCCGCTGTGGGTGTCCGAGACGGTCGTCGGGTACGTGTGGCCGCTGGAGGACACACCGGGGTTCATCGCCGGCCGGATCACCACCGCGGCCCGCGCCTACCGCGAGGACGTGCTGCCGCCGTTCTTCCGGGCGCTGCGCCGCTTCGACGACGCCCACGAGTACTCCTGGCACACCCCGGCCCACTCCGGTGGCGTCGCCTTCCTCAAGTCGGCCGCCGGGCGCGCCTTCCACGACTACTTCGGCGAGCGGCTGCTCCGCTCCGACCTGTCGATCTCGGTGGAGGAGCTGGGCTCGCTGTTCGAGCACACCGGCCCCATCGGCGCGGCCGAGCGCAACGCGGCCCGCGTCTTCGGCTCCGACCTGACCTACTTCGTGCTGCACGGCGACTCCACCTGCAACCGCCTGGTCGGCCACTTCAGCGTCACGCGTGACGAACTGGCCCTGGTGGACCGCAACTGCCACAAGTCCGTGCTGCACGGCCTGGTGGTCTCCGGCGCCCGGCCGGTCTACCTCGTGCCGACCCGCAACGGCTACGGCCTCGCCGGGCCGCTGCCCCCGGCCGAGCTGGCGGCGGACTCCATCGCGGCCCGCATCGCCGCGCACCCGCTCGCCGCGGGCGCCGCGTCGCCGGACGCCCAGTACGCCGTCTTCACCAACTCCACCTACGACGGGCTGAGTTACGACGCCGTACCGACCGCGCGGGCGCTCGCCGCGAGCACGCCGCGGGTGCACTTCGACGAGGCGTGGTTCGCCTACGCCCGCTTCCACCCGCTGTACGCGGGCCGGTACGGCATGTCGGTGGACGCCGAGGCCTTCCCCGGCCCGGACCGGCCGACCGTCTTCGCGACCCAGTCCACGCACAAGCTGCTGGCCGCGCTCTCCCAGTCGGCGATGGTGCACGTACGGCCCGCGCCCCGGGCCCCGGTCGAACCCGACCGCTTCAACGAGGCCCTGATGATGCACGGCACCACCTCGCCCCTGTACCCGATGATCGCCTCGCTGGACGTGGCGACGGCCATGATGGACGGCCCGCAGGGCGAGTGGCTGCTGGACGAGGCGGTGACCGAGGCGGTCCGCTTCCGGCAGGAGATGGTGCGGCTGCGCCGGCGGGTGGAGAGCGCCGGGGACCGCCCGCCGTGGTTCTTCGGCGTGTGGCAGCCCGAGGAGGTCACCGACCCGGCGACGGGCGAACGCCTGCCCTTCGACCAGGCCCCGCCGGAGCTGCTGCGCACCGAGCAGTCCTGCTGGCTGCTGGAGCCCGGCGCCGCCTGGCACGGCTTCCCCGGACTGACCGAGGGCCACTGCATGCTGGACCCGGTCAAGGTCACGCTGACCTGCCCCGGCATCACCGCCACCGGGGAGATGGCCGAGGAGGGCATCCCGGCGCGGATCCTGACCGCCTACCTGGCGACCCGCAACATCGTGGTCGAGAAGACCGACAGCTACACCACCCTGATCCTGTTCTCCATGGGCATCACCAAGGGCAAGTGGGGCACGCTGCTGGACGCCCTGATGGACTTCAAGGCCCTGTACGACTCGGACGCCCCGCTCGGCCGTGTCCTTCCGGCGGCGGTCGCCGCGCACCCCCGCCGCTACGCGGACCTGACCCTGCGCGAGCTGTGCCGGCAGATGCACGACCAGCTGCGCTCGGCACGCCTGGTGGAACTGCTGGACACCGCCTTCCAGCGGCTTCCGGAGCCGGTCCACCCGCCCCAGCACTGCTACCAGCGGCTGGTGCGGGGCGGCACGGAGCGGGTCCGCGTCGCCGACGCGGCGCACCGGGTGGCGGCGGCGATGGTGACGGTCACCCCGCCCGGGATCCCGGTCCTCATGCCGGGCGAGTCCACCGGCGCCCCGGACGGCCCCCTCCTGCGCTACCTCACCGCCCTGGAGACCTTCGACCGCCGCTTCCCGGGCTTCCGCAGCGAGACCCACGGCGTGACGATCGACGAGGACAGCGGGGACTACGAGATCGAGTGCCTGCGCCCGGAGTGACGCGGGGCCTGACTACGCTTGCTGCGAGGCGAACGGGGGGCGGGACGTGGCGTACGAGAGGTCTCTGGGCAGAGCCCGGGCGCGGGTCAGGGACACGGTGAGCGATTTCGACTCCCTCCCGTTCGGCGACGCGCGGCGGCGCGCAGACCTGCGCCCGCGGCTGATATACGCGGCGGTGCGCAGGAACTACGCCGAGCTGCCCTTCGCGGACGTCATGACGTTCACGAGCGGGGCGGCGCTGCTGGCCGCCTGCGCCGCGAGCCTGTACTTCGCCGGTGTCCGGCCCGACGGCGCCGTGCAGGGGCTGCTCGCGGCGGTCTGCGCGGGGCTCGGCGTCACCCTCGTCCTCATCGTCCTGTTCCGGTTCTCCCGCGGCGACACCCGCGTGTACCTGCTGTCCCACCTGCTGCTCGCCACTTCGGTGCAGATCATCGCCGCGTCGGCCGCCCTGTGGTTCGGTTCGCCGTACCTGGGCGGTCGTCCCTCCTACGCCCGGTCCGCGGTCGACGGACTGGCCCTCGGGCTCGTCGTGGCGGGCTGCTGGGTCTGGTTCATGACCCTGCTCGCCTATCTCGTCTCCTACAGCCGCAGGCGGACCAGGCGCACGCACCGCTACGACGCCGCGCTCCTGAGGTGGGTCGACGCGACCGCGCTGGTCTGGTTCCACCGGGGCCGGATCCACCATCCGAAGGTGTCGACCATGTGCGCCGTGAGCATCGAGCGGGCCGCCCGGAGCGCCGAGAGCGCGGCCCGTTCGAGCGACGTGCTGCACCTGCTCGAACCCCACCAGAAGGCCGAGATCCGCACCGAGTCCCTCAGGATCTCGGAGGTCTTCCGGGCGCACAAGGCGGCGCTGCTGCGGATCGGCAACCACGACGACCTCGACCGGCTGGTGGAGTCGATGCTGGCCGGTGTCGAAGCGCTGGCGACGGGCGACCGGGAGGCGCTGCTCGCCAACGCCCCGGAGGAGATCCCCCGGTCCAACCGGATCCGCAGGTTCTTCCTGTGGGTCCTGCCCCCGGCCCTGCTGATCTCCGCGGGCATCCTGCTCCCCCTGATCCCGGCGATCTCCTCGAACGCGGCGGCGCAGAGCCTGCGCTGGTCCCTCGTCGTGGCGGGCGTGCTCTCCCTGGTGGCGGCCCAGAAGGACGTGGCCACCCGGATCAACGACACCTTCGGCAAGGCCATCACCTGGAAGTAGGCCCCGTTTCGCCTCGTTCCGCCCAGGGCACACGGCCGGCAGGACTGCGCGGAGGTACGGAGATGAGTGCCGGAGAGAAGGCCAAGGCGAAGGCCGAGCAGGTGGTCGGGAAGACCGTGCGGAAGGCGGCCCACGCGATGCACAAGGAGACCCTCGCGGCGAAGGGAGCCGCCCTGGAGGCGCGGGGCAGGCTGCGGGGCGCGAAGGAAGGGGCCCAGGACTCCTTCAAGCGCTGACCGGACGCGACGGGGCCGGCGGTCCTCGACCGCCGGCCCCACAAAACCGATTCAGCGCCGCACGCGCCGGCGACCGCCCTACAGCACCGGCAGGTTCTTCCGCAGCTCGAACGCGGTGACCTCCGAGCGGTACTCCTCCCACTCGCAGGAAGTGGCGTCGACGCTGAGTGACCTCACGCAACCGACATCGACAAGGCGTTGGCCTCAGCTTGAAGGGTTGTTGTCGGTCGTTGTTGGCCACCTTGGGCCGACCTCCGACGGCCCACAGACGGCCCAGGCCTTCCGCCCACGTGTCCCGCATGCAAGCGTCGGACTGCTCACATCGGCTCGCCGGCCATGAGCCAGGGGCTTGCCCTGTAAGAGCTGGCACTTGGCCACTTTCGTGAAGTTCGGCAGACGTACCACTGCTACTAGCTACGCTCCGACCATGAGCCAACGCAGTTACTTCCGCGATGACCCGGACCCGGACAACGACCGTCTTGAGCGGGAAAATTTTGCCGCCCGGACGATCAACACACTCGGGGAAATTCGGAAACAGAGCAAGAGCAGTGTATCCGGGCTAATTGCTCCTTGGGGCGCAGGGAAATCCACTACTCTACAGATGATTGTCGATGGACTTGAGCAGCATAACTCTTCACCCTGGACCGTTGTAGACCTCAATCCGTGGCTCTACAGCGATGTCGACGCCCTGCAGCTTGGATTCTTCGTCGCACTAAGAGAGGCCCTACCTAGAGAGCAAAGGTGGAGCAGAAAGAGAGAGCGCGTAGGCAATTTTTTTACCGCCATTTCCCCCATGGGAAAAGTTAACGGACTTGCGGGCGTCGACGCTAGTTCGGCACTCGAATCACTCGGAGAGAAAATCGCCGGGGACGTAAGCGCTAACGCCCTGAAGAAAAAGGCTGAGGAGGCTTTGGAGGAGCTAGAAAAGCCTATTCTCTTCGTGATGGACGATCTCGACAGGCTGACACCAGAAGAACTGCTTATGGTCTTCAAGCTCGTAAGGCTGGTCGGCCGCCTCCCCAACATCTACTATCTGCTCTCTTACGACGAGAAGACACTACTCGATCTCATTCAGCAAACCAGTATCGCATCCGGCAACAGAGCGCGGGCCCGCGATTACATGGAGAAAATTATTCAGGTACGTTTCGATGTACCTGATCTGCGGCCACGCCAAAAAGCTAATCTAGTCGACTCCGCAATCAATGAGCTTCTAGCCACTTACAGCATTGAACTCAGCAAGACAGACAGTGAAACCTTTGGCAGCCTATACAGGAACTGCCTTCGCCACTATCTAACGACTCCTCGCGCGATCAATCGATACTTTGCACAGGTTGACGCATTTTACGATTCACTCAACGATGAGGTCAACTTTATCGACTTTGCTCTAGTAACATTTATTCGCACGTTTGAGCCAGGCGCTTACAAGAACCTGACTGGCGCTTGGCGAGATGAACTACTGGGCGAGGCCATTGAGTTGCACTTCTCGCGAACAAAGGAGAGCGTTTCAGATAAAGAGAAACGTTGGCACGAAATGCTAGCAGACGCGCATGTCGCCCGCACTAACATCCCTGGCATTTACAAAGTACTTCTCTCCCTGTTTCCACGACTTCACCCGGATGGGGGGTCATTGACCGCCCGACAACGCCTAACGGAAAGTCAAGGCATTGGCAACCGAGACTACTTCGACCGTTATTTCAACTTCGGGGTTCCCGATGACGACATCTCCGACGTTTCTCTGCAGCGATACATCAACCAGCTGGAGGAAGCCAGTGAGGCAACGTCACTCAACATCATCCGCGAGGCGCTATTGAACGATACGCAGCGAACATGCCGCAAGATGCAACAACTTCTCGCCGGAAAACCCAGCGCCTCCACCGCCCTCCTGCCTGTACTCGCTGATGCGTATGCCGTAGCCGACCACGAACTCTTCTCGGTGGATGGCAGCGCACTTCTTCATGTCGAGCAGCTAGCAAGTCTCGCCATCACGGAAGTAGAGCCAGATAAAGTTGCGGAGACTGTCAACGCAGTCAATGGCCGGGCTTTCGGAGCTATCATGCTTTCTAGCGCCTTGTCCACTTTGAAAAATACTGAGACTCCCCTCCAGCCTGATCTAATTTCCTGCATCGCGAGAATCCTGGAAGAGCGCGTTGACGCGCTTACGCGACGCCCTCTTACGGAAGTATCATCACACGACTTTCGGCATGTTTATCACTGGCGCATCACAGCAGGAAAGGATGTCGCTGACCCACGACTGCGACAAGCGCTACTCGACGGCAGATGGAGCGCTTTGGATTTCGCCGCAAGGTGTGTCGGAGTTGTGGTCAGTGGAAGGGCTGAGTCGCTGTCGGAACTGCATTTCGACGTACTCGATGAAGTCATCGGTCTGAATTACTTCTATGCCGAACTAGAAGCTTTGATGAGCGAGGACATCCCACTGCCGCGCATGCACCATTATGCGGACACGATTGAGAATCGTCGGATCATGGCACTCGGGCAGTTGAAGCAGCGCCGCGATCGCGATCGCGCGACGCCAGAAGGCTAGTGAGCAGCGGTTGGAACGAGGCGGCTCGTGAAGCCGTCCGCGACAAGACGGCGATATGCCGTCTCAACTCCCACCGGGATGTCCTGACGGATCATAAATCCTTCATCCGGGTAGATCATGAGTCGCTGCTGCGCTCCGACCAACATGTCAATGACCAAGTACTCGTCACCAATTGAGGCGATGTACTCCGCGAAGCTCATTGGCGCGGAAGCACAAACCCACTCCACATCGGGCCATAGCTTCCGCGCCGTTGCGTACACTCGACGCTCCTCATATGGCTTGCAGACGAGCAGGACAGACGACACTGCAATGCCCTGGTCTGCAAGCAGCGCTCGCGAGAACTCAATGTTCTCTCCGGTGTTCCGGGCTTTCGGTTCGACAAGGATGGCGTCCGCCGGCACCCCGAGTTCCAGGGCCCGCTCCCGGTAGTGCTCTGCTTCGCCGCGCGGCATCCGGTCACGGGTGGTCCGGCTGGTCGCTCCCGTGAAGACGACCATCTGGCCTTAGGCCTCCCGCTGCGCATGCGGCAGAGTGACCGTTACGGCTCTCGATAGAGAGACTCGCGGCATGACGGCCCAGGGACGGCCCAGGGAGAGTGAGACGCAGCCGGGCCGATGGTCCGTGACCGTCGGCCCTAGCGGATCGTTCGGCCGGAGACCCACCCTGACCTGCCCTTACAGCACCGGCAGGTTCTTCCGCAGCTCGAACGCGGTGACCTCCGAGCGGTACTCCTCCCACTCCGACTTCTTGTTGCGCAGGAAGAAGTCGAAGACGTGCTCGCCGAGGGTCTCGGCGACCAGGTCGCTGCTCTCCATGAGGGTCAGGGCCTCGCCGAGGTTCTGCGGGAGGGGCTCGATGCCCATGGCCCGCCGCTCGGCGTTGGACAGGGCCCAGACGTCGTCCTCGGCGCCCGGCGGGAGCTCGTAGCCCTCCTCGATGCCCTTGAGGCCGGCGGCCAGCAGCACCGCGTACGCCAGGTACGGGTTGGCGCCCGAGTCCAGGGAGCGGACCTCCACCCGGGCCGAGCCGGTCTTGCCGGGCTTGTACATCGGGACGCGGACCAGGGCGCTGCGGTTGTTGTGGCCCCAGCAGATGTACGAGGGGGCCTCGCCGCCGGCGCCGGCCGTGCGCTCCGAGCCGCCCCAGATGCGCTTGTAGGAGTTCACCCACTGGTTGGTGACGGCGGAGATCTCCGCCGCGTGCCGCAGCAGGCCCGCGATGAAGGAGCGCCCGACCTTCGACAGCTGGTACTCGGCGCCGGACTCGTAGAAGGCGTTGCGGTCGCCCTCGAAGAGGGACAGGTGGGTGTGCATGCCGCTGCCGGGGTGCTCGGAGAAGGGCTTCGGCATGAAGGTCGCCTGGACGCCCTGCTCCAGGGCCACCTGCTTCATGACCAGGCGGAAGGTCATGATGTTGTCGGCCGTGGACAGCGCGTCGGCGTAGCGCAGGTCGATCTCCTGCTGGCCCGGAGCGCCCTCGTGGTGGGAGAACTCCACCGAGATGCCCATCGATTCCAGCATGGTGATCGCCTGGCGGCGGAAGTCCATGCCGACGTTGGTGGGGGTGTGGTCGAAGTAGCCCGAGTTGTCGGCCGGGGTGGGGCGGGAGCCGTCCAGCGGGCGGTCCTTCAGCAGGAAGAACTCGATCTCCGGGTGGGTGTAGAAGGTGAAACCCAGGTCGGAGGTGCGGGCGAGGGCGCGCTTGAGGACGTAGCGCGGGTCGGCGAAGGACGGGGAGCCGTCCGGCATGAGGATGTCGCAGAACATGCGGGCCGTGCCGGGGGTCTCCGCGCGCCACGGCAGGACCTGGAAGGTGGAGGGGTCCGGCTTGGCGATCATGTCGGACTCGTAGACCCGGGCGAAGCCCTCGATCGCGGAGCCGTCGAAACCGATGCCCTCGTCGAAGGCCTGCTCCAGCTCGGCGGGGGCCACGGCGACGGACTTGAGGAAGCCCAGCACGTCCGTGAACCACAGGCGTACGAACCGGATGTCGCGCTCCTCCAACGTCCGGAGCACGAACTCCTGCTGCTTGTCCATCTTCCGCTTCCCCATCCTTGCTGGTCAGGCCGCCTGTCTCCCGAACCACGGGAGGCGGTCGGGCACCTGAGCATCCCACCACAACACCATTTCACGCGCGTTGCGGAGCCGGATCGCCCGAGCGACCCCGTGCTGAACGCCTCTCGTACCGCAGGTGTACTGCGCTCTCGCCCCATCTTGCCTGCTCGGCGCCTCATCCGTCATGACCCCTCTTCTTCCTCCGCTTCTCCGCCCGGTGAGCGGCGCCGGACGGCGGTGAGCGACACCACGCCCCTTTAATTTGCATTTCAGATGCAAGTTTTCATAGCGTGCCGGTCAGCCGAGTTCTCCGAGGAGTCCCGATGCTGACCGAGCAGTCCGCAGCCACCGTCCGTGCCACCCTGCCCGCCGTCGCAGCGGCCATCGGCGAGATCACCGAGCGCTTCTACTCGCGCCTCTTCGCCGCCCACCCCGACCTGCTGCGCGACCTCTTCAACCGCGGCAACCAGGCCGCAGGCACCCAGCGGCAGGCCCTCGCCGGCTCGATCGCCGCCTTCGCCACGCACCTGCTGGACCACCCGGACCAGCGGCCCGACGCGATGCTCGCCCGCATCGCGCACAAGCACGCCTCCCTGGGCGTGGCCCCCGAGCAGTACCGGGTCGTCCACGAGCACCTCTTCGCCGCCATCGCCGAGGTCCTCGGCGAGGCCGTCACGCCCGAGGTGGCCGCCGCCTGGGACGAGGTGTACTGGCTGATGGCGAACGCGCTCGTCGCGATCGAGAAGCGGCTGTACGAGGAGAGCGGCGGGCCGGGTTACCGCGCCTTCCGGGTCGAGGAGCGCGTCGAGGAGACCCCGGACGTCGTCACCTTCCGGCTGCGGCCGGCCGACGGCGCCCCGGTGGCCGGCTTCCGCGCCGGACAGTACGTCTCCGTCCGGGTCACCCTGCCCGACGGCGCCCGGCAGATCCGGCAGTACAGCCTGTCCGGGGCCCCCGGCGAGGCGGTGCGCCAGATCAGCGTCAAGCGGGTGCACGGCGGGGCCACGCCCGACGGCGAGGTCTCGAACCACCTCCACGCGCGCGTACGGGCCGGTGACCTCCTGGAGCTGTCCGAGCCGTACGGCGACCTGGTCCTGGCCGGCGAGCCGGACCGGCCCCTGCTGCTCGCCTCGGCGGGCATCGGCGTGACCCCGATGGCCGCGATGCTGGCCGACCTCGCGGCCGGCGGCCACCGCGCCCCGGTCACCGTCGTGCACGGCGACCGCTCCCCCGCCGACCACGCCCTGCGCGCCGACCAGACGGCCTGCGCCGGCAAGCTGCCGGACGCCTCCGTGCACTTCTTCTACGAGCGGGACGCCGAGCCCGGGACCAGGACCGGCCTGGTCGACCTCACGGACATCGCCGTACGGCCCGGCACGCGCGCCTACCTGTGCGGCCCGCTGCCGTTCATGCGCGCGGTGCGCACCCAGCTGATCGGCAAGGGCGTGGCCCCGGCCGACATCCACTACGAGGTCTTCGGCCCGGACCTGTGGCTGGCACAGGGCTGAGCGGCAGCGCCCCGTAAGGGGTGCGGGGAGCCGCGCGACCAGCCACGGCGGCGCGGCGGACGCCGGACGGCCGGCCGCGGCACCCCGCCGTGCGCTCAGGCCGGCCCGGGCCCCCGGGAGATGCCCAGCAGCAGCGGCCCCGTCGGCTCCGCCACGATGTCGGCGATCGTGACCGGGTCCAGCGCGGCGTAGAACGCCTCCTGGGCCCGGCGCAGGGAGCCCCGCAGGCGGCAGCCCGAGCGCAGCGGGCAGGCCGGCGTGCCCTGCGTCCCCTCGCAGTCCACCACGTCGCCGTCGCCCTCGAAGGTGCGCACCACCGCGCCCACGGACGCCGTACGGCCCCGCTCCGTCAGCGCCAGCCCCCCGCCCCGGCCGCGCCGGGCGTGGACCAGGCCCAGGTGCTGGAGTTCGGCGACGACCTTCGCGGCGTGCGTGTAGGGCACGCCCATGTCGGCGGCGACCTGGCGGGTGGTGGGCGTGGCGTCGGCGACGACGGCGAGTCGCATCAGGACGCGCAGGGCCAGGTCGGTGGAGCGCAGCAGCCGCATACCGCGAGCGTAGGTAATACGCATGGTCGCTTCAAATTAACCGGTTCCGTGCCCGCCCTACGGAAGAGCACCTCCGCCGCATTACGATCAGCGGGCCCCACCGTCCATGCTCTTTCCCTTCCAGAAGGACACGTCTCATGGGTTCCGGCAAGAACAGCAGCACCGCGGCGCGCAAGGCGCGCATAGAGGAGATGCGGCGCGCGGAGCGTGCCCGGGAGCACCGTAACCGGGTCCTCGTCATCGCCGCGAGTGCCGTGGTCGTCACCGGTCTCGTGGTGGGCGGTGTGGTCCTGGTGAACACGCAGCGCGACTCCGGCAAGGACCTGTCGTCGCCGAGCGGCGACGCCAAGAGCTCCGGGAACTCCGGGCACTTCACCACCGGAAAGGACGGCGTGAAGACCTGGTCGGGGAAGCTGGCCCGGACGCACGTGACGACCAAGGTGTCCTACCCCATGCACCCGCCGGTCGGCGGCAACCACAACCCGGTCTGGCTGAACTGCAACGGCGACGTCTACACCGAGGCGGTGCCGGACGAGAACGCGGTGCACTCGCTGGAGCACGGCGCGGTCTGGGTGACGTACACCGGCAAGGCGCCCAAGGCCGACGTGGACGCGCTCGCGGCGAAGGTGAAGAAGACGCCGTACTCGCTGATGAGCCCCTACGACAACCAGCAGGCCCCGCTGATCCTGTCGGCGTGGGGCCACCAGGTGGCGGTGAAGAGCGCGAAGGACCCGGAGGTGGACAAGTTCTTCGCCGCCTACGTGCAGGGCAAGCAGACGCCCGAGCCGGGCGCCTCGTGCACCGGCGGGGTCATGAAGTGAGGCGGCGGCACATCGGCTGGGCCGCGGGGGCCGCGGCGGCGGCGCTGGTCGCGGCGGGCGCGATCACGTACGCGGTCGCCGAGGACACCGGCGGGCCGCGGACGCGAACGCCGGGCGCGGAGTCGGCCGACGCCGGGTTCGCGCGGGACATGGCCGTCCACCACCAGCAGGCCGTCGAGATGTCGTACATCGTGCGGGACCGCACGAAGAACGAGGAGGTGCGGCGGCTCGCGTACGACATCGCGCAGACGCAGGCCAACCAGCGCGGCATGCTGCTGGGCTGGCTGGACCTGTGGGGGCTGCCGAAGGTGTCGGCCGAGCCGCCGATGACCTGGATGGGCATGGGCCGCATGGCCTCCGGCGAGGACGGCGCGCTGATGCCGGGCATGGCGACGAACACGGAGCTGAAGAAGCTCGGGTCGCTGAGCGGCGAGCGCGCCGAGGTCTTCTACCTCCAGCTGATGACGGACCACCACAAGGGTGGCGTCCACATGGCCGAGGGGTGCGTCGCCAGGTGCGCCGTCGGCGTGGAGAAGCGGCTGGCGCGGGGGATGGTCGAGGCGCAGCGGTCGGAGATCGAGCTGATGACCGGGATGCTCCGGGAACGGGGCGCCGGGCCCCGTTCGTGACACACCGTCCGCGGCACCGCCCGCCGCGCCCGGCCGCCGCTGCACCACCCGCCGCGACCACCCGCCGCGGCACCGGCCGCGGTGACACCGCAGTGCGGCGGCCACCGCCGTGCTGCGGCACCGCCGATTCGCCCCGGACGGCGGTTACTTGAGCGTCTCTTGACCCCTGCGTTCCCCTGACATGAACGGTTCACCGAGAGAGTGGCCCCCATCGTGTGATCCACGCGCCGGCCGACGCCGCCGCGGGCCGGCGTGCGCGTCCACGGCGTACCGACCACCACTACGTGCATGCGAACCGCATCGCAGGGGGTTCTATGAGATCCGACCGCGCCACCGTGCGCCTGCGCGCCGGCGTAAGCATGGCAGCGACACTGCCGATGATCGCCGGGGCGCTGGTGCTGGGCGTACCCACGGCACACGCCGCGGACAGCCCGGCCCGTGACGTACTGAAGGGCACCAGGCCGCTGTGGGCCACGGCCACGGCGGACAGGGGCGCGACCCCGGACAGCGCCCGGGTCGAGGCCCGGGTCTACCTGGCCGGCAAGGACGCGGCCGGCCTCGCCGCCTACGCCGAGGCGGTCTCCGACCCCGGTTCGCCGCTGTACGGCGCCTACCTGAGCGCGAAGAAGGCGCAGGCCCGCTTCGGGGCCACGAAGGCCCAGGTCGCCGCGGTCACGTCCTGGCTGAAGTCGGCCGGTCTGACCGTCACCGCGGTCACCCCGCGCTACGTCGCCGTCTCCGGTGCCGTGCCCGCCGCCGAGAAGGCGTTCGGCACCCGGCTGCACGACTTCGCCAAGGGCGCGAAGACCTACCGCGCCCCGGCGCGGCCGGCCTCCGTCCCGGCCGCCCTGAACGGCGCCGTCCTCACCGTCACCGGCCTGGACAACGCCCCGCACAAGGCGAGTCACGCGGACCGGCTGCCGCCGCCCGACGCGGTGTTCAGGAACTCCGGGCCGTTCTCCTCGTACTACGGCTCGAACACCGCGACCACGCTGCCGGACGCGTACGGCTCGAAGATCCCGTACGCGGTCAAGGGGTACACCGGCAGGCAGCTGCGCGCCGCGTACGGCGCGGGCACGTACACCGGCCGCGGCGTCCGCATCGCCATCACCGACGCCTACGCCTCTCCGACGATCGCCTACGACGCGGGCACGTACGCGCTGAAGAACGGTGACGCGGCCTGGAAGACCGGCCGGCTGCACCAGGTGCTGCCGAAGAACTACACCAGGACCGAGGAGTGCGGCGCGGCCGGCTGGTACGGCGAGGAGACCCTGGACGTCGAGGCCGTGCACGCGGTGGCCCCGGCCGCCGACGTCACCTACGTGGGCGCCTCGTCCTGCTACGACGACGACCTGCTGGACGCGCTCGGCAAGATCGTCGACAACCACCTGGCCGACATCGTCTCCAACTCCTGGGGCGACGTCGAGGCCAACCAGACGCCGGACCTCGCCGCCGCCTACGACCAGGTCTTCCAGCTGGGCGCGGTGCAGGGCATCGGCTTCTACTTCTCCTCAGGCGACGACGGCGACCAGGTCGCCAACACCGGCGTGAAGCAGGTCGACACCCCGGCCGACTCGGCGTGGGTGACGGCGGTCGGCGGCACCTCGCTGGCCGTCGGCAAGGGTGGGAAGTATCTGTGGGAGACCGGCTGGGGCACCCGGAAGGCCTCGCTGTCGGCCGACGGCGAGAGCTGGGAGGGCTTCCCCGGCACGTTCACCTCGGGCGCGGGCGGCGGCACCAGCCGGACGGTGCCGCAGCCGTACTACCAGCAGGGCGTCGTGCCGAAGGCGCTGGCCACGGCCAACAACGCCGCCGGCAACCGCGTCGTGCCGGACATCGCGGCGATCGCCGACCCGAACACCGGCTTCCTGGTGGGCCAGACGCAGACCTTCCCCGACGGCTCCGAACGGTACGGCGAGTACCGCATCGGCGGCACCTCGCTGGCCGCCCCGGTGATCGCGGCGGTCCAGGCCCTGGCGCAGGAGGCCCGCGGCGGCAGGGCCATCGGCTTCGCCAACCCGTCGATCTACGCCAAGTACGGGAAGAAGGGCGTCTTCCACGACGTCACGGACGACCCGACGGGCTCCGGTCTGGCGGTCGCGCGGGTCGACTTCGCCAACGGCTTCGACGCGGCGGACGGCCTGCTGACCTCCGTCCGCAGCCTGGGCCGGGACAGCTCGCTGGCCGCGGTGAAGGGCTACGACGACGTGACGGGCGTCGGTTCGCCGGCGAACGGGTACGTGAGGTCGTTCCGGCGGCACTGAGCCGCCGTACCGAGCGGCAGGGGGTGTGCGGCCGTCCGGGCCCCACACCCCTTCGGCTTGCCGGGCGGCGTCACCGCGGCCGCGGCTGCGGCACGATCCGGCCCTTGGCGTCGAGGGTCTTGTCGGACCAGTACCGGTCCCACTCGTCGTCCAGGTACACGGGCACCTTGCCCCGGGGGTGGCGGGCCCAGCCGGGAGCCGGTTCCTCCCCCTCGGGCACGCAGTCGCCGCCGGAGTCGTTCACGGCGAGCACCGGGTCCTGACCGGCCTGGCAGACCCGCTCCCGCCACTCGGCGCAGCCGGTCAGCAGGGATGCCGCGATACCGCCGGCGAGGGCGAGGAGAAGGAGTGGGGTGCGGCGGTGCTGCGGCATGGTCGCCCGGCCTTTCGTGTCCTGTGGTGCGGCAAGTCTCACCGTGGCCTGAAAGATCTGTGATGAGTACGCGTACTCAGTGGAGATGAGTCATGACGAGGTGAACGCACGGACGTTGGAGCACATGAGCATGCCTGACCCCGCAGTCTCGGTGATCGTCGCCGCCTACGACGCGATGCCCTATCTGACGCGGTGCGTCGAATCGGTCGCCGGGCAGACCATCGGCCGTGACCGGCTCGAGGTCATCGTGGTGAACGACGGGTCGACGGACGGCACGGCGGCCGAACTGGACCGTCTGGAGCGCCGCTACCCGGATCTGCTGCGGGTGTACCACCAGGAGAACTCCGGCGGGCCGTCCGCTCCGCGCAACCTCGGACTGCGGCACGCCACCGGGACATTCGTCTTCTTCCTGGACGCCGACGACCACCTCGGTCCGGAAGCGCTGGAGCGCATGGTGCGGATGGCCGAGGACAACGGAACGGACGTCGTGCTCGGCAAGACGGTCGGCGTCGGCGGACGCGTGGCGCCGGCCTCCATGTTCCGGCGCAACCAGCCGCGCACCGACGTCTTCTCGTCCCGCGTGTACTGGACGCTCAACCCGATGAAGCTCTTCAGGCGGGAGCTGCTGGAGCGCCACGGCCTGCGGTTCCCCACGGATCTGGCCATCGGGGAGGACCAGCTCTTCGTCGGCGCGGCCTACCTGCACGCCTCCGGCGTCTCCGTGGTCGCCGACCACGACTGCCTGTACTGGGTGCTGCGCGAGGACGAGGGCAACATCACCCGCCGGCTGACGGGCTCGGAACACCGCCTGCGGTTCCTGCCGCGCGTGGTGGACCAGATACTGGAGCACGTGCCGCCCGGCCCCGGCCGCGATCACCTCGCCCACCGCCACCTGACGGTGGAGGTCAAGGAGATCCTCGCCGACCAGCTCGCCTTCGAGCCGCGCGCCATCCAGGAGAAGACGCTCGACCGGCTCGCCGAGGCCGTCGAGCCGTTGTGGCACGAGGGGATGGACGACCGGCTGTCGGCGATGGCCCGGCTGCGCCTGCACCTCGTGCGCCACCGGATGCTCGACGAGCTGCTGGAGCTCGTGGAGTTCGAGCGGCGGATCGCCCGGACGAAGACGGCGACGCCCGTTCTCGTCGACGGGGGCCGCGCACTCGCCCGCTACCCCTACCTCCGCGATCCGGGCCGCGCCATCCCCGACTCCTGCTACGACGTCACCGCCCAGCTCGGTGTCCGCCACCACCTCACCCGGGCCGAGGTGCGGGGCACCACACTCCGCCTCGCCGGTCACGCCCACCTCCACCGGGTCGAGACCCGCGACGTCGGCACGCGGCTCGTGCTGCGCGAGCGCGACAGCGGCGTCGAGTACGTGCTGCCGGTCACGCACACCGCGACGCCCGGACTCGGGGCCGAGGAGGACGAAGGGACGTTCACCTACGACCTCGCGGGGTTCGAGGCGGCCGTCGACGTCGCCACCGCCGCCGGCGGCGAGCCCCTCGGCGACGGCCTGTGGGACATCTCCCTCGCCGTCGGTGCCCAGGGGCTGTCGAAGGAGGTGCGGATCGGCAGCAAGCGGGCCGACGGCGTCTCCGGGGAGGCGAGTACCCGCGTCGTCGCCACCGGTGAGGGCCTGCGTGCCGTCACCCTCTATGCCACCAGGCCGCACGGCAACTTCACCCTGGACCTCGGTGAGGTCAAGCACGCGGTGGCGCCTCACGTCGGCATGGACCCGGGGGTCCGGTGGGCCGTCGACGCGCCCACCGAGCTGGAGCTCACCGGACGCTGCACGCTGGCCGAGTACCCCGAAGGCGAACTGAAGGCCGTCCTCGTCGGCAGCCAGGGTGACACCTGCGACTGCCCTGTCCGTCCGGTGCCAGGCCGGGAGGGGCATTTCGTCGTACGGATCCCCGTCACCGTCCTCGCCGCCGGACTGTGGAGCGGTCACCTCCGGCTCGGGCCCTGGCGATGGCCCCTGCCGCAGCTCCCGGAGACCCTGCCTCCTGCGCAATGGCGCCGACGCGGACTGCCCTGGCACGCCGAGCCGGCTCCCGCCGGGAGCGGGGACGTCGCCCTGCGCGTCGCCCGCACCGACCTCGTCGGAGCGCTGGTCCGGCGCCTCGCGTAGCCCGCCGGTCCGGCCCGGCCGGGGCCGGCACCCGCACGCCGGTGGGTGGCGGACCCGGCCGGGCCGGTCCCCGCACGCCGGTGCGCGGCGGGCCGGTGCCCCCGGTCGCCGTCAGGGGCGCAGGGCGCCCGGCTGTTCGGGTACGTGCGCGGCGATCACCCGGCCCGCCGACGGAGTCTCCCGGCGCCGGTCCACCGCGTACGCCACACTCGCCACGCCCAGGCCGAGGACCGCCAGGGCCGCACCGGCGAGGGCCGGGGAGGTCGTGCCGAAGCCCGCCGCGAGGGCCAGGCCGCCGATCCAGGCACCGCCGGCGTTGGCCAGGTTGAAGGCCGCCTGGTTGGCCGAGGAGGCCAGGGAGGGGGCCGCGGCGGCCTTCTCCATCACCATCAGCTGGAGCGGGGAACCGGTGACGAACGCCGCCGTGCCCAGCAGCGCGACCGCGAGGGCCGCGCTCCACTCGGCGCGCATCAGCAGCGGGAACAGTGCGAGCACCGCGACCAGCGACGCCAGGCCGCCGAACAGGGTGGCGCGCAGCGAGTGGTCCGCGAGGCGGCCGCCCAGCAGGTTGCCGGCCGTGGCGCCGACGCCGAAGAGGGCCAGGAGCAGGGTGACGTTCGTCTCGGCGAAACCGGCCGCGTCCGTCAGCATGGGGGTGACGTAGCTGTAGGCGGCGAAGAGGGCGCCGAAGCCGGCCACCGTGGTGCCGAGGGCCAGCCAGACCGGCAGGGACCTCAGGGCCGCCAGCTCGCCGCGCAGGCCCGCCGGGGCCGCCGCGTGATCGCGGTCGTGGGGGACGAGCAGGGCCAGGGAGGCGATGGCCGCCAGGCCGATCACGCTCACCGCGAGGAAGGTCGCCCGCCAGCCGAGGTGCTGGCCCATCAGGGTGGCGGCCGGCACGCCGGCGATGTTGGCGACGGTCAGGCCCAGGAACATCAGGGACACCGAGCGGGCCTTGCGCTCCGGCGGGACCATCGCCGTGGCGACGACCGCGCCCACCCCGAAGAAGGCGCCGTGCGGCAGGCCGCTGAGGAAGCGGGCGGCCAGCAGGGAGCCGTTGCCGGGCGCGAACGCGGAGAGCGCGTTGCCGACGACGAACAGGGCCATCAGCGCGATGAGGACCGTGCGGCGGGACATGCGCGCGGTCACGGCGGCCAGCAGCGGGGCGCCGATGACGACGCCCAGCGCGTACGCCGAGACCAGGTGCCCGGCGCCGGGGACGGAGATGTGCAGGTCGTCCGCGACGTCGGGGAGCAGCCCCATCATCACGAACTCGGTGGTGCCGATACCGAAAGCGCCGACGGCCAGGGCGAGCAGGGCCAGGGGCATGAAGAGCCTGTGCCTTTCAGGGGGAGCGGAGGTCCGTACAGATAAGTTCAGCTACGGAACAAAGTCTCCCGGGCGCGGTATTCCAGCAGGTTACGACGACGTGTCGAGCTTCACACGAGCCGCCACCGGCAGGTGGTCGCTGTTGGTGCGCGGCAGCGTCCAGGAGCTCTCCGGCTCGACGCCCTTGACCATGATCTGGTCGATGCGCGCCATCGGGAACGACGCCGGCCAGCTGAACCCGAAGCCGCTGCCGGCCGCGCCCTGCGTGGAGCGCAGCTGCGAGGTGACGGCGTTGAGCGAGCGGTCGTTCATCGTGCCGTTGAGGTCGCCGAGCAGGACGACCCGCCGCAGGGGCTCGTCGGCGATGGCCTCGCCGAGCGCGTCGGCGCTCTTGTCCCGCTGCCGGGCGGTGAACCCGGCCTTCATCTTCACCCGGACCGAGGGCAGATGGGCGACGTAGACCGCGACCGGGCCCTCGGGCGCGGCGACCGTGGCGCGCATCGCCCGCTTCCAGCCGAGCTTGATGTCGACGGCCTCGACGCCGGTCATCGGGTACCTGCTCCACAGGCCGACCGTGCCGACCACCGCGTGGTACTTGTACGTCGGCGCGAGCGCCTGCTCGTAGACGGGCACGGCGGAGGCCGGGAGCTCCTCCAGGGCCAGCACGTCGGCGCCCGAGGACGCCACGTCCTGCGCGGTCGCGGCCGGGTCGGGGTTGTCGGCGTTGACGTTGTGGGTGGCCACCATGAAGTCGCCGCCGCCGCCCGACTTGTGGGTGAGCAGTCCGCCGAAGAGGTTGAGCCACACGATCGCCGGCAGCAGTACGGCGATGAGCGCGGTCGCCGACCTGCGGACCAGACCGAGCACCAGCAGGACCGGGATGGCCACGCCCAGCCAGGGCAGGAAGGTCTCGGTGAGACTGCCCAGGTTGCCCACCCGGTTCGGGATGCGGGAGTGCACCAGCATCACCAGGGCGAGGAGCAGCGCCAGCACGGCGAGCACCGTGCCGCGGCGCCAGACGCGAGGATCGTTCCGCCAGCCGGCGAGCAGGCGGTGCGCGAGACGTCGAAGCCGGGATCCCGGTCGCTCGGGCTCCGAACCGCCGCCCGCCGTCTCCGTCATGTACGCCTGCTGCGCCATACCGTCTGCCTCACTGCCTGCCGTGCACACCGTTCGTCCCCCCGTACGCTTCCGACCCTAGGGGATGATCGGCTCCGTTCCCGCCGTCCCATGACGGCCGTACGGAAGACGAGGACGAGCGGGCCGGGCACGGGAGTTCCGGCCGTCCCGGCTCGGGCGGGGTCTGTGACGAAACGCGCACACAAGTGCTACGAGGCTGTCGAGCCGGCCGGGCGCAGGCCGTCGAGGACCATGTCGACGATCTGCACCGCCAGGTCCTCGGGCAGGTCCGCGTCCGGGCGCATGACCGCGCGGACGACCATGGGGCCGACGAACATGTCGTTGGCCAGCTCCAGGTCGACGTCCGCGCGGATCTCGCCGTTGTCCCGCCCGCGGCGCAGCACGTCCAGGACGAGCTCGCGGCGGGGCCCTATCACGCAGTTGTGGTACGCCGACCAGATCCGCGGGCTGCTCTTCATCTGCGCGTACACGTTGTGCAGGATGGCCGACGAGCGGGTGAACAGACCGCGCTGGCGCAGGGATTCCAGCAGCACGACGAGGTCGTCGCGCAGGGAGGTGCCGGGCAGTTCGGGGTCGGGGGGCTCGGCGGCGCGTACGACGTCGACGAAGAGTTCCTCCTTGCCGCTCCAGCGGCGGTAGATGGTGGCCTTGCCGACCCCGGCCGTGCGCGCGACCCGCTCGATGGAGAGCTCGGCGAGGGGCACGCCCTCCTCCAGGAGCTTCATCACGCCCTCGATGATGGCGCGCTCCACGGCTTCGCTGCGCGGGCGGCCCCGCGCCGGGCCGTCCGGGCGTGGCCGGCTGTCGGCAAGACTCACGTCGATCCGTCCTCTCACTGTGCTGCGGGAATTGTCCCGCAGCCGCCTCCTTCCCCCGTGGACCCGCCGCGGACCTCAGTCCGCCGCGGCGACCAGTTCAGGTTCCCGTTCGTCCTGCCGGCCGGCCGGGGGCTTGCCCGGCAGGAACAGGGCGGTGACCACCGCGCCGATCAGCGCGACACCCGTGCCGCACAGGGCGGTGATGTGCATGGCGTGCAGGAACGCGTCGTTGGCGGGAGTGATCAGGGCCTCGCCCCGCGGGCCGAGCTTCTCGGCGATGCCGAGCGTGGCCTCGATGGAGTCGCCCGCCGTGTCGCGCAGGCCGGGCGGCAGCAGGCCGAGCTTGTCCTCGATGCCGTTGCGGTACGAGGTGGCGAGCACCGAGCCGAGGACGGCGATGCCGAGGGCGCCGCCGACCTGGCGGAAGGTGTTGCTGAGCGCGGAGGCGGAGCCGGCCTTCTCCCGCGGCAGGGCCTGCATGATGACGACCGAGGTCGGCGTCATGATGTGCGCCATGCCGGTGCCCATGAAGAAGAAGACGACCTCCAGCAGCCAGATGGGCGTGTCGGCCTCGAAGCCGGCGAACGCGGCCAGGGTGCCCGCGATCACCAGCAGACCGGCGGTGGTGGTGGCCCTGTTGCCGAACCGGTCGACCATCAGCCGGGCGCGCGGCGCGAAGACCAGCTGGGCGACGGCGAGCGGCAGCATCAGCACGCCGGACTCCAGCGGCGAGTAGCCGCGCACGCTCTGGGTGTAGAAGATGCCGAAGAACGTGACGCCCATCAGCGCGAAGAAGACCAGCGCGATGGCGCTCATCGCGGCCGAGAAGACCTTGTTCTTGAAGTAGCTCACATCCAGTGACGGGTGGTCGCTGCGCTTCTCGAAGAGGACGAACGCGGTCAGCACGGCGAGTCCGGCGACGATGGTCGCCAGCACCTTGGCGTCGGTGAAGTCGGCCAGCTCGCCGCCCTTGATGATGCCGTAGACGAGCAGGATCAGACCGACGACGGACAGGACCACGCCGACCGGGTCGAGGCGGCCGGGCCTGGGGTCGCGCGAGTCGGGCACCAGCCAGGCCATCAGGATCAGCGCGATGATCACGATGGGCACGTTGACGAAGAAGACCGAGCCCCACCAGAAGTGGTCCAGGAGCGCGCCGCCGGTGATCGGGCCGATGGCGATGGCGAGGCCGACGCCGCCGGCCCAGATGCCGATGGCCTTGGGCTGCTCCTCGCGCTCGAAGACGTTCATGAGGACGGCGAGGGTGGCGGGCATGACGAAGGCGGCGCCGACGGCCATGAGCGCGCGGAAGGCGATCAGCTGGCCCGGCGAGCCGGACTCGGCGGCGAGCGCGGAGCCGATGCCGAACACGGCGATGCCGCCGAGCAGCACCTTCTTGCGGCCGAGCCGGTCGCCGATGAGTCCGGCGGTGAACAGCAGGCCCGCGAAGACGAGGGTGTAGGCGTTGATCGCCCACTCGATCTCGCTCTGGGTGGCGCCGAGGCCGGTCGGCGCCGGGGTCGAGATGGTCTTGATGGCGACGTTCAGGATGGAGTTGTCGAGCACCACGATGAGCAGGCTCAGCATCAGGACGCCGAGGATCGCCCAGCGGCGCCGGTGCACCGCTTCCGGTATACGGGAGGCAGGGACGGGACTTGTCATGCGTCCGAGCCTACGATCATTTCGATACGGAACCGTCTCGTATCTTATTTTCTTTACGAAGGAATTACGTGCGCGGCCCTGGTGTCGGGGTCACGGGCGAGGATCACAGGGGTCCCCCTGTTCCTGACTGGCACGAGGTGCCACCATGGATACGGTCCGGGGACGCCGTCAGGGCGCCTCGAGATGACATGAAGGAGCCGTTGCCATGACGCAGCTTTCGGCTGCCCAGAACAAGCCTTCCGACGGCAGCAAGACGCTGTACGGGGGGAAGGGCACCCGCCGCATCACCGTCCGCGACATCGCCCTCGCCAAGGAGCGGGGCGAGAAGTGGCCCATGCTCACCGCCTACGACGCGATGACCGCGTCCGTCTTCGACGAGGCCGGGATCCCGGTGATCCTGGTCGGCGACTCGGCGGGCAACTGCCACCTCGGGTACGAGACGACCGTGCCCGTCACCCTCGACGAGATGACCATGCTGTCGGCCGCCGTCGTACGCGGCACGCAGCGCGCCCTCGTCGTCGGCGACCTCCCCTTCGGCTCCTACCAGGAGGGTCCGGTCCAGGCGCTGCGTTCGGCGACCCGGCTGGTGAAGGACGCCGGGGTCGGCGCGGTCAAGCTGGAGGGCGGCGAGCGCTCGCACGAGCAGATCCGGCTGCTGGTGGAGTCCGGCATCCCGGTCATGGCCCACATCGGCCTGACCCCGCAGTCCGTCAACGCGATGGGCTACCGCGTGCAGGGGCGCGGCGAGGAGGCGGCGCAGCAGCTGCTGCGGGACGCGAAGGCCGTGCAGGACGCGGGTGCGTTCGCGGTCGTCCTGGAGCTGGTGCCGGCGGAGCTGGCCGCCGAGGTGACGCGGGTGCTGCACATTCCGACGGTGGGCATCGGCGCGGGCCCGGAGACGGACGCGCAGGTCCTCGTCTGGACGGACATGCTCGGGCTCACCACCGGCCGGGTGCCGAAGTTCGTCAAGAAGTACGCCGACCTGCGCGCGGTCATGGGCGCGGCGGTCAAGGAGTTCGCGGAGGACGTCGTCGGCGGGACGTTCCCGCTGGAGGAGCACTCCGTCCACTAGGCCACAGCGGCAACACCCCGGCAGCCCCGTCGATCTTCCCCCGTCGACGGGGCTGCCGTCGTACACGCCCCGGACCCCGCGCCGTGGCCGCTCCCGTCCCGGCCGAGCGAGTCGGCGGGCCAGCGGGCCGGGCGAGCCGGCGGGCCGGGTGGGCAGGGTGGGCCCGGTGGGCCCGGTGGGCCGGGTGGGCCGGGTGGGCAGGGTGTCGGCGGGCTGTCGGCCGTCTGTCGGTGGTTTGTCGGTGCGCCCTGGCATCGTCTTCGCCATGACACGCATCGACGACAACCCCGCCGGCGTGGGCCACGCCGTACAGGTACGGGGACTGGTCAAGCACTACGGCGAGACCAAGGCGCTGGACGGTGTCGACCTGGACGTGCGCGAGGGCACCGTGATGGGTGTGCTCGGGCCGAACGGCGCCGGCAAGACCACTCTCGTACGCATCCTGTCCACCCTGATCACCCCGGACGCCGGCCGGGCCACCGTGGCCGGCTACGACGTGGTACGGCAGCCGCGTCAGCTGCGCCGGGTGATAGGGCTGACCGGACAGTACGCCTCCGTGGACGAGAAGCTCCCGGGCTGGGAGAACCTCTACCTGATCGGCCGGCTGCTGGACCTGCCCCGCAAGGACGCCCGGTCCCGCGCCGACGAACTGCTGGAGCGGTTCTCGCTGACGGAGGCCGCCCGGCGCCCGGCGAGCACGTACTCCGGCGGTATGCGGCGCCGGCTGGACCTGGCCGCCTCGATGATCGGCCGGCCGGCCGTGCTGTACCTGGACGAGCCGACCACCGGACTCGACCCGCGCACCCGCAACGAGGTCTGGGACGAGGTGAAGGCGATGGTCGGCGACGGCGTCACCGTGCTGCTCACCACCCAGTACATGGAGGAGGCCGAACAGCTCGCCTCCGAGCTGACCGTCGTGGACCGCGGCAAGGTCATCGCCACCGGCGGCATCGAGGAACTGAAGGCCCGCGTCGGCGGGCGCACCCTGCGGGTGCGGCCGGTCGACCCGCTCCAGCTGCGCCCGCTCGCCGCCATGCTGGACGAGCTGGGCATCACCGGCCTGGCGGCCACCACCGTGGACACCGAGACCGGCACCCTGCTGGTGCCGATCCTCAGCGACGAGCAGCTGACCGCGGTGGTCGGGGCGGTCACCGCGCGCGGCATCACGATCTCCTCCATCACCACCGAACTGCCCAGCCTGGACGAGGTGTTCCTGTCCCTCACCGGCCACCGTGCCAGTGCCCCGCAGGACACCGTGCCCGCCGACGACCGCCAGGAGGTCGCCGTATGAGTTCCGCCACCCTGTCCCCGGCCGCGAAGGCCGACACCCCCATCCCGCTGCGGTCCCACCTGCGGCACACCGGCGCGCTGGTCCGGCGCAACCTGCTGTGGATCCGGCAGGACCCGGAGTCGATGTTCGACGCCGTCCTGTTCCCGGTCGTCTTCACGCTGCTGTTCGTGTACGTCTTCGGCGGCTCCATCGGGCAGTCGCTGGGCGGCGGCCAGGACCAGTACGTCCAGTACGTGGTGCCCGGACTCCTCGCCATGATGGGCATGAACATGGCCCAGGGCGTGGGCACCGGCTTCAACCAGGACTTCAACTCCGGGGTCATGGACCGTTTCCGCTCGCTGCCCATCGGGCGCGGCTCCGTCCTCTTCGCGAAGATCGCGGTGGAGCTGCTGCGGATGCTGTTCGCCACCGTGGTGCTGCTGGTGGTCGCCCTGCTGGTGGGTTACGACGTCGGCAGCTGGCTCGGCCTGCTGGCCTCCGTCGGCCTGTCCGCGCTGTTCGGCTCGGCGCTGATGTGGGTGTTCCTGACCCTCGGCGTGGTGATGAAGAACGCCCAGTCGGTGCAGGCGATGGGCTTCCTGGTGCTGATGCCGCTCCAGTTCGGCTCGTCGATCTTCGCGCCGACCGCGTCGATGCCGGGCTGGCTGCAGGCGTTCACCGACTACAACCCGCTCTCCGCGCTGGCCGACTGCGCGCGCGGACTGATGGAGGGCGGCCCGGTGGCGCACGCGCTGTGGGTGACGCTCATCTGGTCGGTGGGGCTCACGGCGGTCATGGCGCCGGTCGCGATCCACAAGTTCCGCACCAAGAGCTGACGTTCCGGGACGCTCACACCAGGGCGGTGGCCTCCGCGAGGGAGAGGCCACCGCCCGCGGCGTACGCGGCGTCGTAGGCCGGGCCGTCGAGGTGCTCGCGGATCCGGGCCTCGGTCAGGTCCAGCATCCGGCGCTCGATGCCGGAGGACACGTGTCCGGGCGGCAGCATGGCCTCTGCGGCGGCCAGGCAGCGGGCGGCGGCGCCGGCACGGCGCCCGCCGTCGACGCCGGTGAGGGCCATGGCGGCCACGGTCAGGCAGACGGAGTGCAGGTGCGGGATGACCAGCCGGGCCAGCGGGTCGGTGGCCAGCGCCAACGCCTTGCGCGTGCTGACCAGCGCCTCCTCGCCCCGCTCGTCCAGGGCGTCGAGGCATGCCTCCTGGCAGGCGAGCAGGGCGTCGAAGACGACGAAGTGCGCGATCTTGAACTCCTCGCGCAGCCGCCTGAGGTGCTCACGGGCCTCGGCGGTACGGCCGGTCAGCCCGAGCCAGGACGACAGGAAGAGCCGGGCGGCGGGCATCGCCTCGCCGTGCGTGCCCTGCTGGTCGGCGATGACCTCCCGCAGCATCCGCTCGCCGCGTTCGATGTCGCCCGCCTCCATCAGGACGCTGCCCAGCCGGGAACGCAGCACGGCGACCTGGGCGCGGGCACCGAGGTGTTCGGCGTGCTCGATGGCGGCCCGGTAGTCGGCCGCGGCCTCCCGGTAGGCGCCCTTGCGCTCATGGGCCTCGCCCCGCGCCGACAGCGCCTCCGCGGTCCCCCAGGCGTCCCCGATCCCGCGGAAGATCTCCAGCGCCTCGTCGGCGTCACGGGCGGCGTCACCGGCCCACTCGGTGCGGTTGGACAGCAGGTTGGCGCGCATCTGCAGGGCGCCGGCCAGTTCCCACTCGTAGCCGGGGGTGTCCCGGCAGGTCTGCACGGCGGCCTCGATGATGGGCCGCAGCCGGTCGACACCGCCGGTCAGCATCTCGGCGAAGAACCACAGCATGCCGGGGGCGCGGCAGACCTGGGGCAGGCCGGGCTCGTACACCCGCGTCACGGCGCGCAGCTTCGCCTGCGCCTGCGGGGTCTGCCAGGCGTCCAGCTCCGTGTCCATGACCGCGAGGTGGGCCAGGTGGACACCGCGCCGCGCCTCCAGCAGCACCTCGCCCTCGTACGGCGGCGGGGCGGCGGTCGTGCGCTGCCACACCGGGCGGGCCCGGCGGACCGGCTCGGCGAACGGGTCGGGGCCGAGCGCCATGACCTCCTGGGACCAGGTGCGGACCTCGGCCTCCTGGTTGCGCATCTGCCAGAACCACTGGAGGGACAGCACCAGGCACAGCGCCTCCTGCTCGTCGCGCAGGGCGATGGCGTGCCGGAACGCGGTGCGCAGGTTCTCGTACTCCAGCTGGAAGCGGTCGATGGCGGCGCGCTGGTCGGGGCCGCGCAGCAGCGGGTCGGTGGTGCGGGCGAGTTCGCGGTAGTACGTCAGGTGGGCGCGTTCGGCCCCGGCGCGGCGTCCGTTCTCGGCGAGCCGTTCGGCGGCGTACTCGGCGACGGTCTCCAGCAGCCGGTAGCGCATGCCGCCGTCGGCGGCGGGGGCCGCCACCACCAGGGACTTGTCGACCAGGGAGCCGAGGGCCTCCAGGGCGGCCGGACCGCACACGGCCTCGGCGGCGGCCAGGTCGCAGCCGCCGGCGAAGACCGACAGCCGGGCGAGGACGTCCCGCTCGTCGGCGTCCAGCAGGTCCCAGGACCAGTCGACGACGGCGCGCAGGGTCTGCTGGCGGGGCAGCACCGTGCGGCTGCCCGAGGTGAGCAGCCGGAAGCGGTCGTCCAGCCGGTCCGCTATCTGGCGGGGCGTCAGCATGCGCAGCCGGGCCGCCGCCAGCTCGATCGCGAGGGGCAGTCCGTCCAGGCGGCGGCAGATCTCGGCGCACGCCTCGCGGTCGTCGTCCACCCGGAAGCCGGGGCGGGCCGCCGCGCCCCGGTCGGCGAGCAGCCGCAGCGCGACCGGCTCGGGCAGCGGCTCCACGGGCCGCACCCGCTCCCCCGGCACGCCCAGCGGCTCCCGGCTGGTGGCGAGGACGGTCAGCCCGGGGCAGCGGGCCAGCAGGCGCTCGGTGAGCCGGGCGGCGGCGTCCACGACGTGCTCGCAGTTGTCCAGGACGAGCAGCATCCGGCGCCGGGCGCAGTGTTCCACGAGCCGTTCGAGGGGGTCGCCGTGCCGGTCGGCGACCGCGCGCATGGTCTCCACGCCGGCGCCGTGCAGCACGGTCTCGCGGGCGCCGATGGCGGTGAGGACGGCCTGCGGCACGGCCTCCGGTTCGTCCACGGGGGCCAGCTCGGCGAGCCACACGCCGTCCCGGACGGTGTGCCGTACCGCCTCGGCGGCCTCCTGCGACAGCCGGGTCTTCCCGGCGCCGCCGGGCCCGAGCAGGGTGACCAGGCGGGCCGCCGCCAGGTCGGCGCCGATGGCCCGGATGTCGGCTTCCCGGCCGACGAAGGAGGTGAGCCGGGCGGGCAGGTTGCCCGGGTGGGCCGGGGGGCGCGCGTCCACGGGTTCCTCGTGCAGCAGCTCGGCGTGCAGGGCGCGCAGTTCGGGGCCGGGATCGGAGCCGAGCCGGTCCGCGAGCAGCCGCCGTACGTCCTCGTAGGCGGCGAGTGCCTGGGCCGGGCGGCCGGCGTCGCGCAGGGCGCGCAGCCGCAGCACCTGGAGCGGTTCGTCCAGCGGGTGGCCGTCGCACAGGGCGGTCAGCTCGGGCAGCGCCTCCTCGGCCCGGCCGAGGGCGAGGGCGGCGGTGTACCGGGCGCGCAGGGCGTCCAGGCGGCGGCTCTCCCAGCGGGCCGCCTCGGCGGTGTGGCCGGGCAGGTCGGCGAGGGCGGCCCCGCGCCACAGGGCGAGGGCGTCGTCGAGGACGGCCGCGGCCTTGTCCGGGTCACCGTCGGCGAGGGCGGCGAGGCCGTCGCCGGTCAGCCGGTCGAAGCGGGTGACGTCCACGTCCTCGGGCGCGGCGGTGAGCCGGTAGCCGCCGTCGGCGGAGGCGACGGCGTCGGCCCCGAGGGCGCGGCGCAGCCGGCCGACGAGTGCCTGGAGCGCGCCGGCGGCGTCGGCGGGCGGGTCGGCGCCCCACACCTCGTCCACGAGCACGCCGGCCGGCACGGTCCGGCCGGCTCTGAGCGCGAGCACGCTGAGCAGGGCACGCAGCCGCGCCCCGCCGACCGGGACGGCCGTGCCGTCGGGGCGGATCGCCTGGGTGGTGCCGAGCAGCCGATAGCGCACGGGGTCCATTGTCTCCGGTGCGGCCCGCGGTCCGAACGCCGTCAGGGCCGCTCACCGGCCCCGGCCGGCGGAACATCCGGAACGTCCGGGACGTTCGGGACATCCGGTATGTCCAGGGTGACGAGGGCGCCGCGGGTCCGGCGCACCCGGCCGGGGCCGGCGCCAGGGTCCGGCTCCTCCTCCTCGAACCACCTCGGGCAGCGGTCGACGGACTCCAGGGTGACCGCGCCGGGCACCGCCTCGAGCGTGTACGGGGGTTTGCGGAAGACCACCGTGCCGGGCTCCACGTCGTCGGGGACGGGCGGGACGGGTCGCGGGTGGACGGTGTGCTCCTGGTGGACCAGCTCGATGGCGCGGACCCGGCCGGTGGTCGCCCGGCCGGGTCCGCCGTGGTTCTCCACCCAGGCCGCGGCGCCGTGGTGCCCGTCCGGCGGCTCCCGCCCGTCGACGGCGACGAGCCGCCAGGCGACCTCGTCCCCGACGGCGAACGGCGTGCCGCAGCACTGGAGCTGCCAGTCCTCGTAGAACACCCTCGTCCGAGCCATTCCCCCACCTTCCAGGAACCGGACGGCCGTCGCGAGGCGTTTTCCCCACGCGTCGGCGGCCGGTACGGTCGCAGTCTTGACCGTTTCCGGCCGTACAGGAGTCCGCCCATGACGACCGCCACCACCCGCCACGGCGACCGGCAGGTCAGTCCCGTGTTCGTCGGGATCCTCGCCGTGACGGCGGTGACCGGCTGGGCCACCTGGACCGGCTTCGCCGTGCAGCCGGGCATAGCGGTGTTCCTGTTCGTGACCGCGGCCTGGATCGTCTCCCTGTGCCTGCACGAGTACGCGCACGCGCGCACCGCCCTGCACGGCGGGGACATCACGGTGGGCGCGAAGGGCTATCTCACGCTGAACCCGCTGAAGTACACGCACGCCCTGCTGAGCATCGTGCTCCCGGTGCTGTTCGTGATCATGGGCGGGATCGGTCTGCCCGGTGGCGCGGTGTTCATCGAGCGCGGCCGGATCCGGGGCCGCTGGCGGCACAGCCTGATCTCGGCGGCGGGTCCGCTGACGAACGTGCTGTTCGCCGCGGTGTGCACGGCGCCCTTCTGGCTGGACGCCCTGGACGGCGTGCCCGCGGACTTCCGGTACGCGCTGGCGTTCCTGGCGCTGCTGCAGGTGACGGCGGCGCTCCTGAACTTCCTGCCGGTTCCGGGTCTGGACGGCTACGGCGTCATCGAGCCGTGGCTGTCGTACCGGGTGAAGCGGCAGGTGGAGCCGTACGCGCCGTTCGGGCTGCTGTTCGTGTTCGCGCTGCTGTGGGTGCCGTCGGTCAACGACGCGTTCTTCGACGTGATCGACGCGGTCATGCGCGCACTGGACGTCGACGACTTCTCCCGGTACTGCGGCGAGGCGGACTACCGCTTCTGGCAGGAGACCCCGGAGATCTGCTCGCTCAGCTCGTGACGGAGCCGCCCTGCCCGCCGGTCCGGCCGCGCTTGACGTAGTACCAGGTCATGTTGGAGGACAGGCCCGCCAGCAGCACCCAGACGATCCCCAGCCAGCTGCCGCGGGTGAAGGAGACGACCGCCGCGGCCACGGCGAGGAGGCAGACGACGAGCGGGTAGTAGGCGATGCGGGGCATGGGACCGGGCTCCTGTCGGGGGACACTGCTACGCCGACCAGTGTCCCCCATCGCCGCGGACGGCTCACACGTCGGTGACCCGCAGCCCGGCGTGCGCCTTGTACCGGCGGTTGACCGAGATCAGGTTCGCCACCAGCGACTCCACCTGGTGGGCGTTGCGCAGCCGGCCGGCGAAGACGCCGCGCATGCCGGGGATGCGGCCGGCCAGCGCCTGCACGATCTCCACGTCGGCGCGCGCCTCGCCCAGCACCATCACGTCGGTGTCGATGCGCTCGGTCCGCGGGTCCTGGAGCAGGACGGCCGACAGGTGGTGGAAGGCGGCGGTGACCCGGGAGTCCGGCAGCAGGGCGGCGGCCTGCTCGGCGGCGCTTCCCTCCTCCGGCTTGAGGGCGTAGGCGCCCTTCTTGTCGAAGCCGAGCGGGTTGACGCAGTCCACGACGAGCTTCCCGGCCAGTTCCTCGCGCAGCGACGCCAGCGTGTCGCCGTGGCCGTCCCACGGTACGGCGACGATCACGATGTCGCTGCGGCGCGCGGCCTCGGCGTTGTCGGCGCCCTCGATGCCGTGGCCGAGTTCGCCGGCGGCGGCACGGGCGCGCTCGGCGGCACGGGAGCCGATGATCACCTTCTGCCCGGCCCGGGCGAGCCGGTAGGCGAGGCCCTTGCCCTGCGGGCCGGTGCCGCCGAGCACGCCGACGACGTGCCCGGAGACGTCGGGCAGGTCCCAGGGGTCCTTGGCGGGAGCCTTCTGTGCGCTGTCGGTAGAGGTCATGGCCCGACTCTACGTGCGCGCGCGGACCCCCGGCGGCTCAGGTCAGCCGGTGCACCGGCACCCGGCGGAAGGTGATCGTCTCGTAGGCGCCGAAGTCGCCCGTCTCGTACAGCAGCCCGACCGTGCGCGGGTCGACGCGGACGAGGTCGGAGTAGGCGGCGGGCAGCCCGTCGACGGTGAACGCCGGCCGCCAGGTGGTGCCGCCGTCGCCGGAGGCGCGGATCGTCATCAGGGCGCGGGAGGCGGGGTCGGCCGGGGCGGCGAAGAGCAGCAGGTCGGGGTCGCGCAGCTGGAGCACGGAGGCCTCGCAGACCGGCGCGGTGAGCCCGGCCTGGGGCCGGAAGGGCTTCACGAGCGTCTTCCCGCCGTCCCGGGAGTGGGCGTCGGCGCGGTTGCCCGGGGACGGGGAGTCGTTGCGGGTGTTGAGGTAGACGCGGCCGTCGGGGAGTTCGGCGGCGGTGGTCTCGTTGACGTTGACGTAGCCGTCGGTGTTCTCGTCCAGGTAGCCGAGGTACCAGCTCTCGCCGCGGTCGTCGCTCAGCAGGCAGTGACCGCTGTTGTACCGGGCCTCGGCGCCGGTGTCGCTGCCGGTGGGCGGCAGGGTGTGGTTGGCCGGGACGAGGACGCGGCCCGAGGTCAGCTGGAGGGCGTGGCCGGGGGTGGTGGCGTACCAGCGCCAGCCGGGCTTCTTCACCTGCCGGGTGATCTCCCTGGGCCTGGACCAGCTCACGCCGTCGTCGTCGCTGTGCTGCACCCAGACCCGGCGTCCGTCGCCGTCCGCGACCCGGCCGCGCACGATGGCCGCCTCGGTGGCGGAGGCGGCGGCGCGGATGTGCACGAGCAGGATCCGGCCGGTGTCCAGGACGACGGGGGCGGGGTTGCCGGCGAGGTCGCGCCCGTTGCTCGCCGCCACCTTGAGCGGCCCCCAGGTGCGGCCGCCGTCGGTCGAACGTTTCAGCACGATGTCGATGTGCCCGTGGTCGGCCGCGGAGGCGACCCGGCCCTCGCAGAAGGCGAGCAGGGTGCCGGACCGGCTCGCGACGACGGCGGGTATGCGGAAGCTGGCGTATCCCTCGCGGCCCGCGCGGAAGGGGACGGTGACGTCGGTCATCGGGCGGCTCCTCGGACGGGGTTGGTCGGTGCCCCTCCCCAGGACGGGCGAATTCCGGGTGAACGGCGGGTCACGAGTGGCAGGTTGCGGCAGGATGCGGTCGCATGGACGCCGTACGGGTCGCGTTGCTGCGGGAAGTGCTCGCCGGGACCGAGTGGCTGGGGGCCACCCGGCGGTTCGCGGGGCTGCTGCGCGGGTCGGTGGTGGCGCACGGGGGCGGGCTGCTGCTGGTGGGCACGCCGGAGTACGAGCCCTGGCACCTGGCCGCGCACCTGGTGGACGAGGCGGCCTGGTCGGGCACGCCCGAACTGGCGCCGACGCTGGTCCGGCACCACGCGCGCCCGGCCGATCCCGCGCACCTGGCGGTCGGGCCTGGCCGGCTCGCGGCGGCGCGGCGCGGGGAGACCCTGCTGGTGGTGGCGCCGCGGGAGCCGGCACCGCTGCTGGAGCGGGTGCACGACGCGCGGCGGGCCGGGGTGACGGTGCTGGCGCTGGGCGCGGGCGGGGGCGATCTGGCCGCCCTGGCGCACGACACGCTGGCCGTGCCGGAGCTGGACCTGGACACCGTGCAGCACCTGGTCAGCGCGGCCGCCGGGGAGAACGCGGGGGTTCCCGGCGTCTCCGCACGGGGCCGGCGGACGCTCCGGGACCGCCTGTCGCGACTGACCGACGCCCTGACGGCACCGCCCCCGGCCCCCTGGTGACCGGCCGGCCGCCCCGTGGCGCACCGGCCGGTCGGTGGTGAGCTCGCGGGCACACGCCCGGGGGATCACCGTGGCCTCGGGATCGGCGGTGCCCGCGCTGGACGCCGCGGCCCGACGGACCCGGCGGGCCGGCGGCCACCAGCGCCCTCCGGTCAGCTCTCCGTGGTGTCGCCGCCGGCCGGCGCGTCGTGCCAGCGCGGGTCGTTCTCCCACTGGAGGTTGCGTTCGGCGGCGCTCTCCATGGCGTGCCGGGCCTCGTCCCGGGAGGCGTACGGCCCGAAGCGGTCCTTGCCCGGGCAGTCCGGGCCCTCCTCGACCTTCTTGTGCTCCAGGCAGTAGTACCACTCGCCCGGCTTGCCGGCGGTGCGCTTCTTGAACAGGGCCATGGGCAGCTCCTCTCGCCACCGACATGTTCCCCCATGTCCGCTGGATAGACTCGCTGGCATGTCTGGCCAGTCGCTGCTCGTACCAGGGGAGCTGTCCCCCACCCGTTCGGTCCCCGGAAACATCCGCCGCCCCGAGTACGTCGGCAAACCCGCGCCGGCGCCGTACACCGGGCCCGAGGTGCAGACCCCGGAGACCATCGAGGCGATGCGGACCGCCGGCCGTATCGCCGCGCAGGCGATGGCGGAGGCCGCGAAGATCATCGCGCCGGGGGTCACCACGGACCGGCTCGACAAGGTCGCCCACGAGTACATGTGCGACCACGGGGCCTACCCGTCCACGCTCGGCTACCGCGGCTTCCCGAAGTCGCTGTGCACGTCGGTCAACGAGGTCATCTGCCACGGCATCCCGGACTCGACGGTGCTGCGCGACGGCGACATCGTCAACCTGGACGTGACCGCGTACTTCGGCGGGGTGCACGGTGACAACAACGCCACCTACCTGGTCGGTGAGGTCGACGAGGAGTCGCGGCTGCTGGTGGAGCGCACCCGCGAGGCGCTGAACCGGGCGATCAAGGCGGTCAAGCCCGGCCGGCAGATCAACGTCATCGGCCGGGTCATCGAGTCGTACGCCAAGCGCTTCGGTTACGGCGTCGTGCGGGACTTCACCGGCCACGGCATCAACTCGTCCTTCCACTCCGGGCTGATCATCCCGCACTACGACAGCCCGCACGCCACGACGGTGATGCAGCCCGGCATGACCTTCACGATCGAGCCGATGCTGACGCTGGGCACCCACGAGTACGACATGTGGGAGGACGGCTGGACGGTCGTCACCAAGGACCGCAAGCGGACCGCCCAGTTCGAGCACACGCTGGTGGTGACGGAGACCGGCGCGGAGATCCTGACCCTGCCGTGACCCCGCCCGCCCACGAGCCCGCCCCGGCGCCCCGGGGCGGGCTTTCCGCTGCCCGCGCCCGGTCCTGATGTTTTTCCGACACACTGTCGGTAAACTGGCCGGCACCAGGCCGGCCGACCGGGGAGTGTCCATGGAGCCGTTCTCAGCCGTCATCCGCAGGGCGTCGCACGAGCAGCACGAGGCGGTGCAGACGTCGACGTTCATGAGCGGTCTGATCGCCGGCCGGCTCGGCGTGGCGGCGTACGCGCGCTACACCGAGCAGCTGTGGTTCGTGTACGACGCCCTGGAGGGCGGGACCGGGAGGCTGGCGGCGGATCCGGTGGCGGGGCCCTTCGTCCGCCCCGAGCTGTTCCGGCTGGCCGCGCTGGAGCGGGACCTGGCGCACCTGCGCGGCCCCGGCTGGCGGACGGGCCTGCGCGCCCTGCCGGCGACCCGGGCCTACGCGGACCGGGTGCGGGAGTGCGCCCGGCGCTGGCCCGGCGGGTACGTCGCCCACCACTACACCCGGTACCTCGGCGACCTCTCCGGCGGACAGATCATCCGGGACCGGGCGGAGCGGACCTGGGGCTTCACCCGCAAGGGCGACGGGGTCCGCTTCTACGTCTTCGAGGAGATCCCCAACCCGGCGGCGTTCAAGCGGGATTACCGGGAGCTGCTGGACGCGCTCGCGGTGGACGAGCTGGAGCGGCAGCGGGTGGTGGCCGAGTGCCGGCGGGCGTTCGCGCTGAACACCGAGGTCCTGCGGGCCCTGGGCGAGGAGTTCCCGCTGAGCGCGTGAGCCCCGGACGACCGGGTCCCCCCGGCCGCGTGCGGCAGGGGGGACCCGGTTCGCATCAGCGCAGGTAGTCGCGGCAGTGGGCGCCGGCCCAGGCGATGTGGTTCTCCAGCGAGTCCAGTTCGCCGGCGTACGGGCTGCAGACGGCCCCGTCGTCGCCCTTGTCGTCGTGGGTGTGCGCGCTTGCCGTCGTCGCACCGACGGCGGCGAGCGCGGCGGCGAGGGCGGTCGCGGCCAGGACTGATCCGATGCGCATGGTGCTCCTTACAGGGAGGCGGAGTGGTCACGCCCAGTGGTCCCCGTTCGCCCGCGCGCGCACACGCGAATCCACCCGGACGGGGGCACGGACCGTCACCCGGACGCCGCAGGCATCAGCGTTCCAGGACGACCCGGCCGCCGATCTCCACCCACCCGTGCGGCTGCGGGGCGGTGAGGATCTGCGAGCCCCGGCCCTGGATGATGTTGAGGGCGCGGCCGAGCCGGTCGGTGAGCAGCAGGGCCGCCGCACCCGTCGCCTCGTCCTCCTCGATGCCGTCGTCCCGGCCGGGGAAGCCGCGGGCCCGGATCCGTCCGGCCGCCTCGTCCTCCCAGGCCCAGGCGTAGACCCACTCCCCTCGCGGCGGCACGGCGAGGGCGTCGACCTCGGCGGCACCGTCGAAGCGGCGCAGGGTGCGCGGGGGTGCCCACTCCGCGCGGGCCTCGATCCAGCTGAACTCGCCGTCCTGCCGGGCCCCGACGATCCCGGCCGGCGTGACCAGCTCGGGCACGTCGAGCAGCCAGGCCGCGCCCACGCAGGGGTGGCCGGCGAAGGGCAGCCGCAGGGTGGGCGTGTAGATGTCGATCACTCCGCGCTCGGGGTCGTCCACGAACACGGTCTCGCTGAAGCCGAGTTTGGCGGCGAACTCCTGCCGCTCGGCCCGCTCCGGGATCCGCGAGCCGTCTCGCACGACCCCCAGCTCGTTGCCGTAGCCGCCGTTCGGCCCGCAGAAGACGCGGAGTACGTCGTAATCAGTCACTCCGGAATTGAAACACCGTGCGCCGGACCGGACGCCGGTGCGGCGTCCCGTGGCACGCCACGACAGCCGTTGACCGTTCCTTGACCATCGCTTGGCGTCACATTTGAGCCATCGAGATCGAGCCGTTTCCGTGTCCGGCGGGTGAGAGCTGAATCACCACCCGTGAGGGTATGGGTGAGGTAAGGCTCATGTAAGTTAGGGCAGCCTCACCAGACCTGACCCGCTTGGAGCACGCATGCGAGCCGTCCGACTGACCGTCACCGCCGCCGCTACCGTGGCGGCTCTGACCGCCCTCTCGGCCTGCACCTCGAAGAGCGACGCCAAGGACGGTGACGCCATCCAGGTGACCGCGGCCGACTCCACGTGCGACACCTCCACCGGGTCCGTCCCGGCCGGCCGGGTCACGCTGAAGATCGAGAACAAGGGCTCGAAGGCGACCGAGGTCGAGATCCTCTTCCCGGACGACCGGATCGTCTCCGAGAAGGAGAACATCGGACCGGGCACCAAGTACACGCTCACGGCCGAGGTGAAGGCCGGCTCGTACGAGATCGCCTGCCGGCCCGGCATGAAGGGCCACGGTGTCCGGCAGAAGCTGACCGTCACCGGCGGCGGCACGACCGCCAAGCGGGACCCGAAGCTGGACACGGCCGTCGCCCAGTACCGCATGTACGCGCAGGACCAGGCCGACGAGACGGTGCCGCGGGTCGAGGCCTTCGCGAAGGCGATCAAGGACGGCGACCTGGAGGCCGCGAAGAAGGCGTACGGCGTCTCCCGCCTCGGCTGGGAGCGCACCGAGCCGGTCGCCGAGTCCTTCGGTGACATCGACCCGAAGGTCGACTTCCGCGAGGACGGCCTGGAGGACGGCCAGAAGTGGACCGGCTGGCACCGGCTGGAGAAGGCCCTCTGGCACGACAAGAAGATCGGCGCCGAGGAGAAGGCCCTCGCCGACCAGCTGGTGAAGGACCTCAAGGACTGGCAGAAGCGGGTCGGCAAGGCCGAGATCACCCCGACCTCCATGGCCAACGGCGCCAAGGAGCTGCTGGACGAGGTCGCCACCGGCAAGGTCACCGGCGAGGAGGACCGCTACGCGCACACCGACCTGGTCGACTTCAAGGGCAACGTCGAGGGCGCCCAGAAGGCGTACGAACTGCTGAAGCCGGTCGCCGCGAAGAACGACCCGGCGCTGACCAAGGAACTGGACAAGCAGTTCACCGCGCTGAACACACTGCTCGACAAGTACCGCTCGGACACGACGTCGTACGAGTTCGTCTCCTACGACAAGGTCGCCAAGGACCAGCGCAAGGAGCTGTCGGACGCGGTGAACGCGCTCGCCGAGCCGCTGTCCAAGCTCGCCGCCGCGGTCGTGAAGTAGTACGGAGGGGCTGAGCGATGACCGAGACGCAGACCGGTGGCACCCAGGGGGCCAACCCGTCGCGCCGCTCGCTGATCGGCTGGGGCGGTGCCGGGCTCGCGCTCGGTGCCGCGGCGGCCGGCGGCGCGGTGGCGATGGCGCGGGCGGGCAACGACGTGGACCCGGTGGCCGCCGAGACGGGCGGCGCGGTGGAGTTCCACGGCGCCCACCAGGCCGGCATCGCCACGCCGGTGCAGGACAGGCTGCACTTCGCCGCGTTCGACGTGAAGACCGGGGACCGCGAAGAGTTCGTCCGGATGCTGAAGGACTGGACGGCGGCGGCCCGCCGGATGACGGCGGGCAAGGCGGTCGGCGAGGGCGCCTTCGGAGGGCTCGCCGAGGCCCCGCCGGACGACACCGGCGAGGCGCTCGGGCTCAAGCCGTCACGGCTGACGCTGACGATCGGCTTCGGGCCGTCGCTCTTCGACAAGTTCGGGCTCGCGGACGAGCGGCCCGAGGCGCTGGTCGACCTGCCCAAGTTCCCCGGCGACAACCTGGACCCCGGCCGCACCGGCGGCGACCTGTGCGTCCAGGCGTGCGCCGACGACCCGCAGGTCGCGGTGCACGCGATCCGCAACCTCGCCCGGATCGGCTTCGGCAAGGTCGCCATCCGCTGGTCGCAGCTCGGCTTCGGCAAGACGTCCTCGACCACCCCGGACGCGCAGACCCCGCGCAACCTGATGGGCTTCAAGGACGGCACCCGCAACATCGCGGGCACCGAGACCGACCGGCTGAAGAAGTTCGTGTGGGTCGGCGACGGCGACGGGCCCGACTGGATGACCGGCGGCTCGTACCTGGTCGCCCGGCGCATCCGCATGCACATCGAGACCTGGGACCGCACCTCGCTGCAGGAGCAGGAGGACATCTTCGGCCGGGACAAGGGCGAGGGCGCGCCGGTCGGCAAGGCCAAGGAGCACGACGAGCCGTTCCTGAAGGCGATGAAGCCGGACGCGCACGTACGCCTCGCGCACCCCGACTCCAACAACGGGATCACCATCCTGCGCCGCGGTTACTCCTTCACCGACGGCACCGACGGCATGGGCCGCCTGGACGCGGGCCTGTTCTTCCTCGCCTACCAGCGGGACGTGCGCAAGGGCTTCATCCCGCTGCAGCGCAACCTCGCCGCGCACGACTCGCTCAACGAGTACATCCAGCACGTCGGTTCGGCCGTCTTCGCGGTGCCCCCGGGCATCCGGGACGCGCACGACTGGTGGGGCCGCACGCTGTTCTCGAAGGAGGCGTGACCCGTGTTCTCCAACTACCTGATCGGCCTGCGCGAGGGCCTGGAGGCGTCGCTCGTCGTCTGCATCCTGATCGCCTACCTGGTCAAGACCGGCCGCAGGGACGCCCTGAAGCCGATCTGGGCGGGCATCGGCATCGCGATCGCCATCGCCATGGGGTTCGGCTGCGCGCTGGAGTTCGGCTCCCAGGAGCTGACCTTCCAGGCGCAGGAGGCCCTCGGCGGCTCCCTGTCGATCGTCGCCGTCGTCCTGGTGACCTGGATGGTGTTCTGGATGCGGCGCACCGCCCGGCACCTGAGGTCCGAGCTGCACGGCAAGCTGGACGCGGCCCTCGCCCTGGGCACGGGCGCGCTGGTCGCCACCGCGTTCCTGGCGGTCGGCCGGGAGGGGCTGGAGACCGCGCTGTTCGTGTGGGCCTCGGTGCACGCGGCCTCCGACGGCACCCCGCGCCCGCTGGTCGGCGTCGCCCTGGGCCTGGCCACGGCCGTCCTCCTGGGCTGGCTGTTCTACCGGGGCGCCCTGCGGATCAACCTGGCCAGGTTCTTCACCTGGACCGGCGGGATGCTGGTCGTGGTCGCGGCCGGCGTGCTGGCGTACGGCTTCCACGACCTCCAGGAGGCCGGCTGGGTCCCGGGCATCAACGAGCTGGCCTTCGACATCAGCGGCACCATCCCGCCGGACAGCTGGTACGGCACCCTGCTGAAGGGCGTGTTCAACTTCCAGCCGGACCCGACGGTCGTTCAGATCACGGTGTGGGCGCTGTATCTGGTCCCCGTGCTCGCACTGTTCCTCTCCCCGGTAGGGTTCGCCTCCGGAAAGGGGAAGGTGAAGGAGCCCGATGACCAGGGAACGCAGCCGTCGACGGCTTCGCAGGCGTGACCGGAAAGCACTCATAGCGGCCGCGCTGACCGCTTTGTCGCTCACCGCGAGCGGATGCGTGGTGGTGCACGGGGAGCGCGTGGTGCTCCCCGCGGCCACCCGCGCCGAGGCCGCCAGGGCACTGTCCGCGTTCACGGACGCGTACAACAAGGCCGACAAGGCCTACGACAGCTCGCTGGACGCGCCCTACGTCACCGGCGCCCTCGCCGACATCGACGCCGCCCGGCTGAAGGCCGGCCACGTCAACAGCCCGTCGGGGAACGCCGCCCACACCCCGCTGACGCTGACGGACGTGAAGTACACGATCCCCGCGAAGGCCGGCTGGCCGCGCTGGTTCGTCGCCGACGCCAAGGGCAACAAGGGCGGCGACTTCCGCTGGGTGCTGGTCTTCACCCGCAACGGCCTGGGCGAGCGGTGGCAGGTGACGTACCTGACCCTCATGACGCCCGGCACGGTCCCCGAGTTCAGGACGGACGAGGACGGCTGGGCCGAGGCCGTTCCGGCCGACACCACGCAACTGGCGGTCCGGCCCGCGGACCTGAGCAGGACGTACGCCGCCTACCTGAAGAGCGGCGGGCGGACCTTCGCGGACGGCCGCGACACCAGCGGGCTGCGCGCGGACCGCGCGAAGGCGGCCGAGAAGCCCGGTCTGGTCCGGCAGTTCATCGACGAGCCGCTCACCCACGGCGACTACGCGCCGCTCGCGCTGCGCACGGCCGACGGCGGCGCCCTGGTCTTCTTCACCACGCACCACTTCGAGAAGCAGACCGCCTCCGCGGGCGCCACCGTGCCGGCCCCGAAGAAGGACGTGCAGGCGCTCGTCAAGGGCGAGGTGAAGCAGTCCCTGACGCTGGAGTCGATCGCCAACGAGGCCGTGCTGGACCCGGCCGGCAGCGGGCCGGTGCGGATGCTGGGGCGGATCCAGGGACTGACGTCCGCGCAGGGCGAGTGACCGCCCGGCTGGGTGCCGCGGGCCGGGTGACCGCCCGGCTCAGTGCCGCAGGGGCCAGGCCGCGCCGTCCTGGCCGGCCTCGGTGCCCACGTGCCGGGCACAGGCGTCGGTGAGCGCCTCCAGCAGGCTCAGCGGGTCCGGGAGCGGGTGCTCCGGGCCGTGCACCCAGCGCACCCGCTGGTCGTCGCCGGGCAGCCGGGCGGGCGGCACGAGGACGTAGGAGCCACGGCAGTGCCAGCGCAGGCCGGGGTGCTCGTCCATGGTCTCGGGGTGGCAGTCCAGCTCGCAGGGCCACCACTCGTCCTCGTCCTCGGGGGTGCCGCGGGTGAGGGTGAAGAACAGCATCCGCCCGTCGTCGCTCTCGGCGACCGGGCCGACCTCCACGCCGGAGCCGAGCAGCCGTTCCAGCGCCTCGCGCCCGGCCTCCAGGGGCACGTCCAGGACGTCGTGCACCATGCCGGTGGCGGTGATGAAGTTGGCCTGCGGCTGGTTCCGGGCCCAGCGCTCGATCTGGGCGCGGTCGGTGGTGGACTGCGTCTGCCAGGCGAACGACACCGGGTGCCGGGCCGGGGTGGGGCAGCCGACGCGGTCGCAGGAGCAGCGGTAGCCGGGGGCGGGGTGCGCCGCGGGGGCGAGCGGCAGGCCCGCACCGGCGGCGGCGAGCAGCAGGGCCTCACGGCCGCCTTCGTCGGCGGCGGCCTCCTTCGGGCGGCGTCCGAGCAGCCACTGGGAGAGTTTGCCCTGCCGGCCGGACCGGCCGCCGAACGTCGCGCTCATCTATCCCCTCGGTCCGCTGGTCGCCTCGCTGCTGTGCGGACAGCATGCCTCATCGTCCCATCTTCCGGTGCTCCGGGGGTCGCCGAAGGGAAGGACGGCCGTCCCGGACGGGCCGGCGGCCGGTTCAGCGGGGTGCGATCCCGTGCAGGGCGTACTCGACGAGGGTGTCCGTGTAGGCGTAGGAGACCGGCCCGGTCCGCTGCAGCCAGCGCTGCGCGAGCGGGGAGACGAACAGCTCCAGCGCGATGCGGGGGTCGACGTCGGCCCGTACCGCGCCCGTGGCCTGTGCCGCGCGCAGGCGGGCCGCGTACAGCCGGAGCTGGGGTTCGAGGAGCTTGGTGACGAACTCGCGGCCGAGCTGCTCGTTGACCACGCCCTCCGCGGCCAGCGCCCGCGACGGCGCCTCGAAGCGCGGGTCGAGCAGCTCGTCCACCGTGGCCCGCAGCACCGCCTTCAGGTCGGCGGCCAGGTCGCCGGTGTCCGGGATGGCGTCCGGCTCGTGCCCCGCCGCCTGGGCCGCCTGTTCGGCGAGGTCCAGGAACGCCTCCAGCAGGACGTCCGCCTTGGACGACCACCAGCGGTAGATGGTCTGCTTGCCCACCCCGGCCCGGGCGGCGATCGCCTCGACGGTGGTCCTCGGGTAGCCGACCTCTCCGACCAGGGCGAGGGCGGCGGCGTAGATCGCCCGGCGGGACTTCTCGCTGCGGCGGGTGGCGTCGGGGGCGGGCTTGTCGACCATGGACACGAAAGTAACAAGCGGGCGACGGCGGTCTACGACGCGGAGTCGTCCGGCGGCCAGGGGTCGCCCCAGTCGGCGTCCCGGGCCGCCTTGTACAGGTCGCCGTGGCGCTTGGTGACCGTCGTACGGCGCAGCCGCTCCTCCGCCTCGCACAGGTCGAGCAGCACCTGGCCCTTGCGGATCTGCGGGCGCCGGACCACCCGGGCGGTGGCCGGTTCGGCGGGCAGCCGGGTGGCGGCGACGTAGGCGAACTTCTCGTCCTCGTACGCCAGTGAGCCGCCCTTGACCTGGCGGTGCAGGGAGGAGCGGCCGACCCGGGCGGAGAAGTGGCACCAGTCCGTGCCGGGCGCGATGGGGCAGGCGGCGCTGTGCGGGCAGGGCGCGGCGATGTGGAAGCCGGCCCGGATCAGCCGGTCGCGGGCCTCGATCACCCGCTCGTAGCCGGCCGGGGTGCCGGCCTCGACGACGACCACGGCCCGCGCGGCGCCGGCGGCGGCGTCGACCAGGGCGGCGCGGTCGGGCTCGGCCAGCTCGTTGAGGACGTAGGACACGGTGACGAGGTCGGTGGCGTCCAGGGTGAGGTCCGTCCCGATCCGGGCGCGCCGCCAGCGGGCGTCCTTCAGGGCCGGGTGGGCGGCGGCGAGCTCCCGGCCGAGGGCGAGGGCGGGCTCGGCCCAGTCCAGCACGGTGACGGCGCGCTCGCCGGGCCAGGTCGCGGTGACGGCCCAGGTGGCGGCGCCGGTTCCGCCACCGACGTCGACGTGGCTGCCGGGGGTCCAGCCGGGCACGGCGTCGGCGAAGGCGGCCAGCGCCGAGCGGACGGCCTCGAACGTGGCGGGCATCCGGTAGGCGGCGTAGGCGGCGACGTCGGCGCGGTCGCGGAGGATCGGCGCGTGGGTCGGGGTGTCGCCCCGGTAGTTGGCGATCAGCCGGTCCACGGCTCCGGCGACCTGGGTGGGCGGCAGCCCGGCGAGCAGGTCGGCGAGGGCGGCGCGCAGGGTTTCGGCCGGGGGTGCGGGGTGGTTCACCTGCCGATTGTAAGAGGCCGTGCTCAGATCACCGCCCGCGCGAGCCGGGTCGCCAGCGCCGCGCGCGGTCCGCTGTCCGGCGGGCGGCGGCGGGGGTGGACGGTGTTGGCCAGCAGGATCAGGAAGGTGTCGGTGGCCGGGTCCAGGACCAGGGAGGTGCCGGTGAAGCCCGTGTGACCGGCCGCGCCCCGCCCCGCCAGCTCGCCCATGAAGTACGGCTGGTCCAGGGCGAAGCCCAGCCCGGGCGGGGTGAGGAGCAGCTCCACGAAGTCGGGGCCGAGGATGCGCGCGGGGCCGTAGGAGCCGCCCGCGAGCAGGGCGCGGCAGAAGACGGCCAGGTCGGGCCCGGTGGAGAAGAGGCCCGCGTGCCCGGCGACCCCGCCGAGCGCCCAGGCGTTCTCGTCGTGGACCACGCCCCGCAGCATGCCGCGGTCGGCCTTGGCCCACGGCCGCCGCTGGTCCTCGGTGGCCGCGGCGCCGGGGCAGGGCCCGAACGCGGTGGCGGTCATGCCGAGCGGCCGGGTGATGCCGTCGTGGACGAGGACGTCGAGGGTCCGGCCGGTGATGCGCTCCAGGACGAACTGGAGCAGCAGCATGTTCAGGTCGGAGTACCGGTAGGTGCCCGGCTCCGCCGTCGGCGCCTCGGCCCGCAACAGGGCGAGCCGGGCCCGGTCGTCCGGGCAGGCGTACAGCGGGAGCTCCGGGCGCAGGCCGGAGGTGTGCGTGAGCAGCTGCCGCACGGTGACCCCGTAGGCGGCGGCGCCGACGAACTCGGGCAGGTAGTAGCCGACCCGGGCGTCCATCCCGAGGGTGCCGCGCTCGATCTGCTGCACGGCGGCGACGGAGGTGAACAGCTTGGTGAGCGAGGCCAGGTCGAAGCGGGTGTCGAGGGTGGCCGGGACGCGGGCGTCGGGCGGCAGCTCGACACCGTTGTCGGTCTCCGGGTCGTAGGAGGCGTAGCGCACGGCCCAGCCCGCGGCCTCGGCCACGGCGATCACGGGGCCGCGGCCGGCCAGCACGACGGCACCGGCCGCCCAGGGGCGCTCGCCGGCGGTCAGGGCGTGTGCCGCGCCGACCAGCCGCCCGAGTTCGCCGGGGTCCAGCCCGGCGCGTTCCGGTGTGCCGGCGCGCAGTCGCGGGGCGCTCAGCTCTCGTCTCCCTCCGAGCCGGCACGGATGGTTCCCCGTGGTGTCCAGGGACGGCACATTCCCACGAAGCAGGCCGCGGCGACCAGTGCTCCCACCAGCTGGACGAGGGCCATGGGCACGGCGGTGGCCTCCCCGGCGACGCCGACGAGCGGGGAGGCCACCGCGCCGACGAGGAAGGAGGAGGTGCCGAGCAGCGCGGAGGCGGAGCCGGCGGCGTGCCGGGTGCGCAGCAGGGCGAGGGACTGGGCGTTGGGCAGCGTGATGCCCATGGCGGACATCAGCACGAACAGGGCCGCGGCGACGGGGGCGAGACCGGGCTCGCCGAGGACGCCGGAGGTCATCAGCAGCAGGGCGGTCGCGGCGAGCACGATCACGGTCAGGCCGGTGGCGAGCACCTTGTCCAGGCTGACCCGGCCGACCAGCAGCTTGCCGTTGACCTGGCCGGCGACCACCAGGCCGACGGAGTTGAGCCCGAACAGCAGGCTGAAGGTCTGCGGGGAGGCGCCGTAGATCTCCTGGACGACGAAGGGGGAGGCGGATATGTAGGCGAAGAGCGCGGCGAAGGCGAAGCCGCCCGCGAGCATGTAGCCGGTGAACGGCAGGTCGGCGAGGAGCGCGCGCATCGACCGCAGGGCCTGCCCCACTCCCCCGCCGTGCCGGTCGGCGGGCGGCAGCGTCTCGGGCAGCCGCAGCCAGACCAGGGCGCCGAGCAGGACTCCGACGACGGTGAGGACGACGAACACGCCGCGCCAGTCGGTCACCCGGAGGACCTGTCCGCCGATCAGCGGCGCCACGATCGGGGCGACCCCGGAGACGAGCATCAGGGTGGAGAAGAAGCGGGCCATGGCCACGCCGTCGTAGAGGTCGCGTACGACGGCCCGCGCGATGACGATGCCGGCCGCGCCGGCGAGGCCCTGGGCCAGCCGGAGGGCGACCAGGGTCTCGACGTCCGGCGCCACCGCGCACAGGGCGGTGGCGAGGAGGTAGACGGCGAGGCCGGTCAGCAGCGGCCGGCGGCGGCCCCAGCGGTCGCTCATCGGGCCGACCACCAGCTGCCCCAGGGCCATGCCCAGCAGGCATGCGGTGAGGGTGAGCTGGACGGTGGCGGCGGGGGCGTGCAGCGAGCGGGTCACCTCCGGCAGGGCCGGGAGGTACATGTCCATCGCGAGCGGCGGTGTGGCGGTGAGGCCGCCGAGGACGAGGACGACGAGCAGGCCGGTACGGCGGGTGGTGGCCGGGGGCCGCGCGGCGCCGGACTCGTGCTCCGTCTGCGGTGTCGATGCCGCCCGGTGCTCGGGCATGGGTCGTCCCTCCCTCTCGTACTGGACCGGGCCCCTATGCTCTCAGCTCGTACACACTGCCGAGGCACACACGAGCGAGGGCGGGGCGCGATGGCGGAGCGGAGCGTGCGGTGGGGGATCCTGGCCACAGGCGGGATCGCGGCCGCGTTCGCGGCGGATCTGGTCGATCTGCCGGACGCGGAGATCGTGGCGGTGGCCTCCCGCCGCCGGGAGTCGGCGGAGGCGTTCGCGGAGCGGTTCGGGGTGCCGCGGGCGTACGGCGACTGGGAGTCGCTGGCGGCGGACGAGGACGTCGACGTGGTGTACGTCGCCACTCCTCATGTCGCGCACCGGGCGGCGGCCGGGCTGTGCCTGGAGGCGGGGCGCAACGTGCTGTGCGAGAAGCCGTTCACGCTGAACCTGCGGGAGGCGGAGGAGCTCGTCGCGCTGGCCCGGGAGCGGGACCGCTTCCTGATGGAGGCGATGTGGATGTACTGCAATCCGCTGGTCCGGCGGCTGAAGGCGCTGGTGTCGGACGGGGCCGTCGGCGAGGTGCGCAGTGTGCACGCGGACTTCGGTCTCGCGGGTCCCTTCCCGGCGGCGCACCGGCTGCGGGACCCCGCGCTGGGCGGCGGGGCGCTGCTGGATCTGGGCGTGTACCCGGTGTCGTTCGCGCAGCTGCTGCTGGGCGAGCCGGACGGGGTCGCGGCGAGCGCGGTGCTGTCCCCGGAGGGCGTCGACCTGCAGACCGGTGCCGTGCTGTCATGGGAGAGCGGCGCGCTGGCCTCGGTGCACTGCTCGATCGTGGGCGGTACGGCCGTCACCGCCTCGGTCACCGGCACGCGGGGCCGCATCGACGTCCCGGCCGGTTTCTTCCACCCGGACCGGTTCGTGCTGCACCGGGACGGCCGCGACCCGGAGGAGTTCACCGCCGACCCGGCCGACGGGCCGCGGACCAGCCTGCGGCACGAGGCGCTGGAGGTCATGCGGGCGCTGCGGGCGGGCGAGAAGGAGTCCGCGCTGGTGCCGCTGGAGGGCACGCTCGCGGTGATGCGCACGCTGGACGCGGTGCGGGAGCGGATCGGAGTGCGCTACCCGGGTGAGGACGCGGCCGCTCTCACCAGGTAACCGTATGGCGGACATCTGATTCCGCATGACGGACTCCGCACCTAGGCTGCGGAGCCATGACTGACAGGCAATCGAAGACCGCGGTGGTGACCGGCGCCGGCTCCGGTGTCGGCCGGGCCGTCGCCGTGGAGCTGCTGCGCCACGGCTGGTCGGTGGCGCTGGCCGGCCGGCGCCCCGAGACGCTGGAGGAGACGGCGGCCCTGGCGCCGGAGGGGGCCGCGCTCGCCGTGCGCACCGACGTGTCCGTGCCCGACGACGTGGACGCCCTGTTCGCCGCGGCCGCGGAGCGGTTCGGCCGGGTGGACCTGCTGTTCAACAACGCGGGCACCTTCGGGCCCGGCGGGGTGCCGGTCGAGGAGCTGTCCTACGACGCCTGGCGGCACGTGGTGGACACCAACCTCAACGGGGCGTTCCTGTGCGCGCGGGCGGCCTACCGGCGGATGAAGGAGCAGGACCCGCAGGGCGGCCGGATCATCAACAACGGTTCCGTCTCGGCCCACACCCCCCGCCCGCACTCGGCCGCCTACACCGCGACCAAGCACGCGCTGACCGGGCTGACCAAGTCGCTGTCCCTGGACGGGCGGCCGTACCGCATCGCGGTGGGGCAGATCGACATCGGCAACGCGGCGACCGACATGACGGCCCGGATGCAGACGGGTGCCCTCCAGGCAAACGGGGAGGTAGCCCCGGAACCGGTGATGGACGTGGCCGACGTGGCGCGCACCGTCCGGCACATGGCCGAGCTGCCGCTGGAGGCGAACGTGCAGTTCGCGACGGTACTGGCGACGACGATGCCGTACATCGGGCGGGGCTGAGCCGCGGGTTCCGGGCCGCACAAGCGGAACTCCAACATCCGCACTATTGCGGCCAGTCACGGACCTGTGCTCAACTTCCCTCCACCACAGCTTCACAGTTGGAGCACAAAGGTTCCGCGACCATTCCGAGGGGGGAGCGGCGGCCGTTCCACCGGGCCGGAGTAGGGGGTGGACCTCGCGGCTGACCGCGCGGTACACGCCGGCCGGTGCGACGGCCGCCGCACGACGTCGTACGACGGGCACGCCCTCGCACGACGGGCAGGACGCCGTACGACGGGCAGGACGCCGACTGTCGGGCACGGCACCGGCCGTCGGGCACGGCGCCCGGGACAGGCTCCGTTCAGTGACGGCGTCCGGATCCGGCGGCAGGGCCCTCCTCCTGCGGCACGCCCGCCGTCCGCGCCCGGCGGCGCAGGGCCCAGGCACCCGCGCCGAGCAGCGCCAGCGCCCCGGCGGCGCCCTCGACCGCGTGCCACCCCGAGCCGCCCGCGGACGCCGCGCCGGGCGGCCCGGCCGCGGCCTGCACGGTCCCGCCCGCGGGCGACGCCGGACTCCCGCCCGCCCCGCCCTCGCCGAGCGGTTCGGCCAGGGTGCCCACCGCCCGCGCCGAACGCCCGGCTGCGAAGCCCCAGTCGAGCAGCGCGGCGGTCTCCTCGTAGACGGCGTTGCCGCCGGAGTCGGGGTGCATCACGGTGACCAGCAGGGTGCGCCCGCCGCGGGTCGCGGCGCCGGTGAAGGTGTTGCCGGCGTGGCTGGTGTAGCCGTTCTTGACGCCGAAGAGCCCGTCGTACGGCTCCAGGCCCCACGCCCCGGTCAGCAGGCGGTCGGTGTTCTGGATCTGGAAGGTCTTCTTGCCGCCGGCCGGGAAGTCGGCGGTCCTCATGCCGCAGTAGCGGCGGAAGTCGGCGTCCTTCAGGCCGTGCCGGGCGAACAGCGTGAGGTCGTACGCCGAGGAGAGCTGCCCCTTGTGGTCGAAACCGTCCGGGCTGACCACGTGGGTGTCCAGGGCCTGCAGGCTCACCGCCTGGGCCTGCATCTCGGCGACCGTCCTGGCGATGCCGCCGTTCATGCGGGACAGCACGTGCACGGCGTCGTTGCCGGAGCGCAGGAACACGCCCTGCCACAACTGCTCGACGGTGTAGGTGATGCCGGGCTTGATGCCGACCAGGCTGGAGCCGGCCGGGACGTCGGCGAGATCGGCGTCGGTGACCCGGTGACGCCGGGTCAGGTCGAACCTCGTCAGCAGGGTGTCCGCGAACAGCATCTTCAGCGTGGACGCGGGCGCGAGGCGCCGGTGCGCGCCGAAGGAGGCGAGCACCTCCCCGCTCACGCAGTCCGCGACCAGCCAGGCGCGGGCGGTGAGCTTCTCGGGCGGTCGGGCGGCGCCCCGTACCTGGACGCCGGGGCGGGCCAGGCGCTCGCCGCCGATGCGGGCGCTTCCCCGCTCGGGCGGAGCCGGGAGCCGGGGGGACGCGACGGCGGCTCCGGTGGCCGCGGACAGGGGCAGGGCGGCGGCCGTCAGCCCGAGGACGGCACGTCGGCTGAGCCGGGAACATTCACGCACTCGGGGACCGTACACCGCGCCGAGCAGGGGTTTCGCGCTTCGTGGGCCGGTACGGCGCGGAATTTGCCGCGTGATGAGAATCCGATGAGTCACCCCCCTTCCCTCAGCTCCCGCACCCCTCTCCCCCAGGGCCGCTCACCGGTTCCTCCGCAACCCGTGCCCGCGCCCGCGGCGGGCGCCGGGAACCACCCGGGAACCGCGGGGGAGCCGCCGGCGGGACGGGGGGCGGGACCGGGCCGGATTCACGCCTGCCCGGTCTCGAACCGCGAGATCCGGCCGTCGTCGTCCACGGTGAAGCGCCACTTGGTGCGCATCTCGCCCCAGGTGTCGTTGCTGTAACGGGCGAGGACGGTGCGGCCGCCGTCGGACTCGTTGTCGACCTGCATGTGGCCGTGGGACGAGAAGATCTCGCGGTCGATCCAGTCGGCGAGGTCACGGTCGGAGCCGTCGTCGGACATGGTGGCGCCGGGCGCCAGCAGGGACATGAACCCCTCGCGGTCGTGCGAGTTGACGGCGTGGACGAAGGCCCGGACGGCCGGATCGCTGAGCTTGGCTGGCTGAATCGTCATGGCGCCAGGCTCACACCGCCCCCGCGCGCCCGCCACCCGAACGGCAGCCAGAAGGGGCCGGACGGGGCCCCGGGTGCCAGAGTGGGAGCAGGGGGTCTGTCCGTCCGCCTGCCGCATGGGAGTCACCGTGAGCTGTTACGACCGACGTGATCTGGGCCTGCTGCTGCTCCGGCTGGGCACCGGCGGGGTACTGGCGGCTCACGGCGCGCAGAAACTGTTCGGCTGGTTCGGCGGCCACGGCCTCACGGGCACCGGCCAGTTCATGGAGTCCGTCGGCTACGCGCCCGGCAAGGCGAGCGCGACGGCGGCGGGACTGGCGGAGACGGGCGGCGGTGTGCTGCTCGCGCTGGGCCTGGCGACCCCGGCGGCGGGCGCGGCGGCGGCCGGCGCGATGGCGGGGGCGGCGGCGGTCCACCTGCCGAGCGGTTTCTTCGCCCAGGAGGGCGGCTACGAGCACGCGGCGAGCCTGGGCCTGACCGCGGCCGGCCTCGCGGTCGCGGGCCCCGGCCGCCTCTCCCTCGACCACGCTCTCGGCCATGTCCTCGACCGCGGCTGGATGGTCCCGGTCGCCCTGGGCGTGACGGCGGCGGCGACGGCCGTGGTCATCGGCGCCCGCAACAAGCGGCTACGGGCCGGCCGGGAGGGCGAACAGGAAGTGCTGTTCGAGGAGTAGCGGGCGCCTCCGCGCCAACGCCTGGCCGGGGCGCCTGCCCTGACGGGGTGGTGACGGCGGACGGGGTGGTGACGGCGGACGGGGTGGTGAAGGCGGGCGAGCCGGGCTCGCCCCGGGGCAACCGCCACACCGCCGGGGAGGAGGGCGCGGATCACCCGCCCGGGCGGTACAGGACGATCAGGGAGGCCAGCAGGAGCGCGGCCGCCAGGATGAGGCCGAGCGCCCGGTGGCGGTCCCGCGCGGCCAGCGTGAGGGAGCAGGCCCATGCTCCGCCCGCCACCGTGGCGGCCGCCCAGCCGCCGGCCGACTGCGCGGCGGCGAGAGGCAGCGGCGCGAGCAGCAGGCTCGGCGGGACGACCGCGATCCTGGGGCCGGTGCCCAGGCGCTTGCAGACGAGCGCCAGGACGACCGCGGCCACCGCGAAGAGGAGGGGGAGGACGGCCACGTCCCACCAGGTGAAGCACATGCCGTCGGTCGTCGCGCACGCCTGTTCGCGGTGGCGCGCGGTCGCGTCCAGTGCCCGGCAGGCGGCGAAGGACAGCACCGCGCCGGTGACGGCCGCTCCGGCCGCCTGCGTGATCACCGGCCGGGGTCCGGTGGTGGGGGGTTCCATGCCGGTAAGCCTTTCAAGCGCCGGCAGCAGGGGCCTGAGCACGGGTACTCAGGCCCCTCGGACACATCACATGCTGCTCACAGCCCCTCGGTGGCTCCCTTCATCTCGGCCGCGAGGGTGTTCCCCAGCGTCACGACCCACTGGGCCTCGACGTCCTCGCAGGCGCCGGGCAGACAGCCGTGGTCGTCCTCCACCAGCTGCGGGCAGCCCATGAGGACCACCCTGGCGTTCGGCGCCCTGGTGTGGATGGCCTGCCACGTCTTCATTCGTGGTCGCGCAGAAAGGCAGGGATCTCGTCGCGGGTCGGGTGGTTCGGCAGGGGGGCCGGCTTGTCCTGGAGGAACGCAGTGATCACGGCGGCGGCCCGGTCGTTGTTGTCGTCGAGACCGTTCCACATGTGGTGTCCGACCCCGGGCATGTACTGCGTGCGCTGGATGGCGGGGGCGTTGGCAAGGACGGCGGTCGCCCATTGACGGACCTGGGAGGAGCACTCGGCGATCATCAGCATCGCGGGGGTCCGGGCCTGCCTCAGTTGCGGGGCTATGGAGGGCGAATCCTTGACTGTCTGCTGGACGCGGAGGCTGGCGGCGGGGCTGAAGGAGAAGTTCCGTACGGTGTCCTCGGTGGGGATGCGGTGCGCGTCGCGCGCACAGTAGGCGGATGCGGTGTCGCTGCCGAGGTCGGCGGCGGTGAAGGCGTTGTCGCCTTCGGCCTGTCCGATCAGTCCGGTGTCGGGGGTGAGAAGTCCGAGTCGCATGAGGCCGAACGCCACGGCGTACCGGGGAACGTGCGTCGATCGCGGTCCGGTCGGGTCCGGCGCGAGGCCCCGTGCGGACGCTCGGCCCTTGTGCCCGCCGAGGTGTGCGGTGGGGCCGTCCATGGGCCCTGGCTCGGCGATGACCACCCGGTGCAGGCGAGCGGCGACTCCAGGGTCGGCCAGGGCCCGGGTGAGCACGACCGCGCCTCCGGAGAATCCGAGGATGTCGGCCTTTCCCTTGTCCAGGCGGTCGACGAAGGCGGCGAGGTCACGGACCGACCTGGAGATCGTGTACTGGTCCATCGGGAGCAGGTCGCTTCGTCCGCCGCCGGCCTGTTCGTAGGCGTAGACGTCGTGGCCCTGGCGTGCCAGGAGTCGCAGGAACCGGTGGTCTTGCACCGAGATGCCGCGGACGGGTCCTCCGTGGAGGTACACGAGCGGGACGGGATGCCGGGTGCCGGGGTTCGCGGGCGCGTAGTGATACACCGCGACCCGGCTGCCCGTGGCCAGGTTCCAGTGCTGAGTGGACACGAACGGCAGCGGGGGCGGGTAGTGCCGGGCCGTCGGCACGGTCGGGATGCAGACCGTCGCCGTCAGCGCCGCCGCGACGATCACCGGCAGGAACGGCACGAGCCGCACCGGCCAGGTGCGGTGCCGGCCTCGCCACAGCGCGAGGACAGTCCCGGCACCGAAGGTCGTCGACCACGCGGCAAGCCCCGACCCCGCCCCGTCCGTGAGGGCGATCAGTGCGAGAAAGACGACGACCAGCGTCGCGACGGCGGCCAGGGCCGGCAGTAAGCGTCCGGCGAAGCGGACGAGGCGCAGGGCGGACGTGGGCACGGCGGGCCTCCGAGAGTTTCAGAACGCAGTTTCAAAACGACGTTATCAGAGGAGGTAGGCTGCTGACCGTGGGCAGGCCCAGAACAAACGACGAGGCCGTCAAAGAGCGGCTTGTGGAGTGCGCGACCGAGATGCTCGCCACCCGTCCGCGAGAGTCGGTCACGGTCCGCGCCGTGGCCGCTGCCGCCGAGGCGTCGACGACGGCGGTGTACTCCTTGTTCGGCGGTAAGGACGGGCTGATCGGCGCTGTGCGCGACAGAGCCGTCGTCGGCCTGTTCCAGGAGTTGTCGGCGGTGCAGACCTCCGCGGACCCCCTCGCCGACCTCTACGCGCTGGCCGTCGCCTACCGCCGATGGGGGTGCGGACACCGCCACCTGTACACGGTGCTGTTCGGTGGGGTGCAGTCCTTCGACCCGTCGGGAGAGGTCGGTGCCGTCGACCCGGTCCGTCCGCTCCTCGCGGCGATCGATCGCGCCTTGACGGCGTCCGTCCTCGCCGGCGACGCAACGGCGATCGCCCTGGCGATCTGGGCCACCCTGCACGGGCTCGTGACTCTCGAACTGGCCGGGGCCCTCCACGCCACCACGGCCGAGGCCGCGTTCCGCTCGTCGATCCACGCCACGCTGCGCGGATGGACGACCGCGGAGGTGTTCCGCAGCCTTCGCCAGGCCGAACTCGCTCGGTGACAGGATCGGGGCCGGTATCCGGGCTCTCCCGATTCCGGCCGGAGCACTACCCTCCGGCCATGGACGACGAACCGCTCTCGCAGTGGGCCGAGCGCCGGGACACGAGGATCGGGCAGCTCCGCGCCGTACCGTTGGGGAGCGGCGACGGCCCGAGGGCATCGCATCTGAACCCCGACGCGCCGCGCGCGATCCAGCGGTGGATCGGACACCTGTGGGAGCCGCACGGCCTCGCGGCGGACCTCGCGGAGGCAAGACGCATCCTGTTTCCCCGCACCTAGGCTGCCCCCGCCCCTGAGATCACACCGAAGCTCGGTCCCGGGACGGGCAGACACCGGAAGCCTCCGGCGCCCTGATGGTCAACCGACGCAGCCCCTGGGAGGCAGACGAGTCGGGCTGTACGCCGGGGAGAGTCACCACATCGCAATGACCTGCACAGACGTCCAGGAAGGGCGCTTTGATGGCTACCTTGTTGGCTGCGTAACGAGTGGCCCCAGCCCCGGTGCCGTCCGGACGGTACCCGCCCCCAGCTTGTGACGGACGCTCTTGCGATCGGTGGGTCAGACCGGCAGGTTCCAGGAGCGGCCGTCGGGTGCTCCGAGCCACACCTGTTGGGTACCGTCCGGGTCCACGGTCAGGCCGAGGTCGGAGTGTGGGGGTGAGCCCGCGTCCAGCCAGGCAGTGAGAGCGTCTTCCACCTGATCCCAGAGACGAAGAGGGCCGTGCTGGTGCACCGTCCAGCCGTATCCGTCCGGTTCGGTCCACGCCTGTGATCCGGTGGCGACGTCCACGAGGATCACGCCCGTGCCGGTGGTCATGAGTTCGGCGGACGGTGCGGCGAGCTGAGCGAGGAACTGCCCGGTCCAGTCGTCCAGGAGTGCGGGGTTCACGCGGGTGGCGCGGGTGTGGCCGGGATACTGGCGGAAGGTGGGTCGGGGAGGGCGTTCGTGGGGGCGGGCGAGCATGTAGCCGATCTCGTCGGGGTGGAAGCGGCCTGTGGCGGTGCCGTCGTCCTGGACGGTGAGGCGGACGAGTCCGGAGGCGAGCATCCATCCGCTGATGGTTGTGGTGATGGTTCCGCCGGCGCGCACTTGGTACAGCAAGGCTGGGGGGATGTGGCGGACGGCGCAGGTGGCCACGATGTGGTCGTATTCGGCGTCGTCCTCGTGCCCGGCTAGGCCGTCGCCGGTGATCAGCGTGGGGTGATACCCGGCGGCGTGGATGTGGTCGGCCGCCGCGGCGGCCAGGCCCGGGTCGTACTCGATGGAGTACACGTTGTTGTCGCCGAGGCGGCTGCACAGGATGGCGGTGGAATAGCCCGTACCGGTGCCGATCTCCAGCACCTTGTGACCCTCGCTGATCCCGGCGACGTCGAGCATGCGCACGATCAGGGAGGGCAGCGTGCCGGACGAGGTGGGGCGGCCGGTGACGGGTCCGGTGGCGTCGACGGCGGTGGTGCCGTCGACCTGGGTGACCCAGGTGGTGTCCTGGTAAACGAGCCCCAGCCACTTTCCGGGATCGGTCCGGTCACGGTGCACGGGGGTCCACTGGCGGCCGTCGAACTGGAACAGGCCGTTGCTAAGGAAGAGTTCGCGGGCACCGTTTCGAGGGCTGTGCGCCATGCCGGGTCGTCCACGGGGACGGCGGCGGCGAGTTGGCGGCGCAGCTCGGCGGGGTCGGTCATGCGAGGGCTCCGTGCTGTAGGCGGTCGGCGATGGCGTGCTTGATGGGAGCAGTGATGTGGCCTGGGAACCAGGCCCATTGACCATTGGGGTTGCACTCATACCAGTGCCAGACGCCCTCACGGTCCAGACCGAAGTCGAAGGCGCCGAAGGTGAGTCCGAAAGCATCGAGGTAGGCGCGCACGCCTTTGACGATGGCCGGGGGGACGGGCACGGGTGTGTAGGTGAGTCGGTCGTAATGACGGCGCCAGTCCACGCCGGGTGAACCGTCGATGCGGACGGCGGTGAGGTGGTCGCCAACGGCGGTGAGGCGGACGTCGGCGGACTTGCGGACGCGCTGCTGAAACAGGTGCGCGGTGTGGCGTAGATGGTTGTCGATCTGGCCTGGCGTGACGTCCTCGATCCAGACGGTCAGCGCGCGGCCGGTGTCGTCGGTGTACTCGGTTTGCCTGAGCGGCTTGTAGATGACCGGCCCATGTTCGGCGGCGAAGGCGCGGGCGCGGTCGGGGTCGTTCGTGATGAGCGTGGGTGGCACGGTGAAGCCGCAGGCGGCAGCCGTGGCCAGTTGTGCCGGCTTGTACTCGGCGTCCCGGTTGCGCCATGGGTGGTTCAGGTAGTGCGCGCCGGCGAGAGCAGCGAGGATGCCGCCGAGCCCGTAGCAAGGCTTCTTCGACGGCCCATCGGCCGGTCTGCTCGTCCATGGCAAGGTCGGCGGTGTAGGGGGTGGGCCGCCGCCAGTACGCCGAGCGGACGTTCCCCAGGTCGATGCTCCGGGACGCGGTGGCGAGAGTGCCGCCGGTCCCCATGCTGTCGAAGGTGCCGGACAGAGTCACCTCGCGGGGGAAGTCGCCGGGGTCCAGGCGAACCACTGGCACGCGACGCCGGTTCAGTTCGGTGATCACTTCATCCGCGGTCGTGTCGTCCAGGCGCGTGACGACGAGGACGGGCGGCCCACCCACAGCCATCAGTCAGAGTCCCCGTTCTGGTCGCTGCCCTGGTCCGGGGTGCCGTCCAGGCTGGTCTTCGTGCTCGTCTCCTGCGACGTCTCCGACCGCTTGTGCTTGGCCTCCGCCGTCAGCGGTGCGCTGTCGGGGCCGACCCACGCGGGGACCTGCGTGTGCGGGTCGAGGACGGGCCGGGCGGCGGAGAGGACGGCCGCAGTCGGGTAGGGCCGCATGCGTCCGAGTCCCCAGGGCTTGACCTGGTCCAGTGATGTCAGGGGCTGTTGCATGAGTCTCCTCGTCTCTCAGGTGATCCGACAGTGGCAGCCGCCGCCCGGAGCTTCCGGACGGCGAGAGGGGCTCGGCCGGGGCAGTGGATGTGAACGAGCGTTGTGCCCCGGCTGGGGCAGTAGTTGGGCCATCCGCCCCAGGAGACAGGGCGGGCGGCCGTTGCGGTCCCCCTCGCGTTTGAGGGACCGCTGCGCACACCGGCCAGGGACGGCTATGGGGGCGGTCCGGTGTGGCGAGAGTCGCCACGTGCGGCTCCTTGTCGGGAACGGAGTAGGTATTCGGGGCAGAATCCGTGTGGACTTCGTCGAAGACCATGGACACCACCAGCCCGAGCCCAACGGCGACGGCTCCCAGGAGCCCTGTGCCGGCGGTTACCCCGTCGGCTTGCAGCATGCGGTGGCGGCCGGTCATTGGTCGCCGACCTTGATCGCGATCTCGGCCCAGACGCGCTTACCCCAGGGAAAGAGATCGGTTCCCCAGCGGTCGGAGAGGGCGTCGACCAGGAGGAGACCACGGCCGCCGATGGCGTCTGGTCCAACGATGTTCAGCTCGGGCATGCGGCGGGACTTGTCGACCACGGCGACGCGGAGCCGGTCGGAGCGCGGCTGCTCGGCGATCACCCGGACGCTGTGAGAGCGACCGTGGCGGACTGCATTGGTGACGATTTCGGAGATCAGGAGCGTGCCGGTCTCTACGGCATCCTGGTCCATGCCCCACTCCGCGCATGCCTCCCGGACTATCTGACGCGCCACCGGAACAGCGGCGGCCTCGCTCGCCAGGGTGGCGCTCTGGCGCGGGTATTGGCCTGGTCTCACTCGCTCGTTGGTCATGGTCATCGTCACGCCTTGGTCTGGGCGGCTGGGGGGAGGCCCCGCCCGCGTGCCTCGGGGGAGAAGCCTGCGGGCGGGGCGGCGCCGAGGTGCGTTCACGGGTGCGCCTCCCGGCGGCTGACAGTCAACGCGCCGAGAAGGGGATGGGGAGACTCCAGAAGGTGACTCCAACGCGGAGTCAGGTCAGCGGGGTTGGCCTTAGCATCGGTTCCATTCGCTACCCGGGGGAGTTGCAGATGGACCGTCTGTCACCGGATCCGTGTGAGGTCGTCGCCGGTCTGCTCGGGGATGAACGTCTGCTCCGTGCATGCGCCGAGCGGGACATGGGCGCTGTGTTCCGGTTGCTCAATGCGCGCGGTGTCAGTACGCGGCGCATCGCTGCCGCCGTCGACATCACGCAGGGGCGGCTGTACGACTACATGAACGGCAAGAGCCGGGTGGAGAAGCTGACCCTGTTCGAGCAGATCGCCGACGCCTTCCACATCCCTGGCCATCTACTGGGGCTGGCTCGACGCTCGTGGGAGCCCGCGCCGGCGACCGCCGAGCACGAGCGGACGGACCGGCCTCCGCCCGACGGTGACGACCTGGTGGCGATGGATCACTTCCGCAGCGCTGACCGGCAGACCGGCGGCGGCAGGTTGTACGGGGCTGTCGTCCGGCACCTGTCGGACCGGGTGGCGCCCCGGCTGGTCGACATCGGCAGCGGTCCGCAGGTGTTCGCCGCCGCAGCCGCGCTGACCGAGATGGCGGGCTGGATGGCCCACGACTCCGGTCATGACGACCGCGCGGCCCGGCACTTCGCCCGCGCTCTCCCTCTGGCCCGCACCTCTGGTGATCTCCCATTGGCCGCGCACGTCGCAGCGAGCAGCAGCCACCTCGCCCTTGAGACCGGGGATGCGGCCAGGGCCGTCGGCTGGGCGCGGACCGGGCTCGACCTCGCCGCGCAGGGGCCTCGGATTCCCGCGCTGACGGCGCGGCTGCACACCATGCAGGGCCGTGCACTGGCGGTCGCGTCTCAGCGCACCCCGGCCACCCACGCGCTGGAGGCCGCGCACCGCGACCTGGAGGCTTCGTCCGCTGCTGATCACCCGTGGCTGAGCCCGTTCGACGCCGCCGCGCTGGCCAGCGAGTCAGCTCTGGTCCTGCGTGACCTGGAGCAGTACGACGATGCCCTGTCGCACGCCGAACAAGCTGTTGCGCTGCGCGAGGCGGGGCGGGCGCGGTCCCTGGCCCTCAGCCGGATCATGCTGGTGGACATCCACGTGCGCCGAGGTGACCTGGACGCTGCGGTGAGCGTCGGCCACGACCTGCTCAGTACGAGCCCGACCCTCGGCTCGGTCCGGGTGGTGCAGCAGCTTGACGGGCTACGACGGCTGCTGGAGCCGCACCGGGGGTACCGGCCGGTCCGGGAGTACCTGGTTCGGTTCAATGATGCACGCCGCGCCAGAATGCTCCTGCTGGCCGATCTGATTCCGCCACCCCCGGGAGGCACCACCGCATGAGGCCCACGACACCCGATCCCGCCGACACCGACGCGTGGAACGCGTACCTCGCGGAGGGCAACGCCAAGCAGGCCCGCAAGCGCGTGGCGGCCGATGTGCTGCTGCGGGACCCGTCCGGCCGTGTGCTCCTGGTGAACCCCACCTACAAACCGGGATGGGATCTGCCCGGCGGGATGGCGGAGGCCAACGAGCCGCCAGAGGACACCGTACGCCGTGAACTGATGGAGGAACTCGGCCTACGTGTCACGCTGCACAGTCTGCTGGTGGTGGACTGGGTGGCCCCGCACGGTCCCTGGGACGATCAGCTCGCGTTCATCTTCGACGGCGGCACCCTGGACGAGGAGCAGGCCGGCCGGCTACGGCCACGGGACGACGAGCTGTCCGAAGCCGCCTTCGTCACGGCCACCGAAGCCGCCGGTCGCCTCCGTGACCGCACCCGGCGCCGGTTCGAGCACGCTCTGCAGGCACTGGACGCGGGCCACCCGCTGTACCTCCACGACGGCGCACTCTTCATATGACGATCACGTCGCCCAGCTCCGGCGCCCGAGGCTTGGCTGCTTTCATGGCTGCGTACGTCGCCGTGCGATCCCGTTCGCACCAGTGCGGACCAGAGGGCAGCGAGGCCCGCCAGCACGCGACAAAGGGCCCCTGACCTGCGTTTTCGCTGGCCAGAAGCCCTAAGCGGCAGACGAGTCGGGCTGTACGCCGGGTTCTGTTCCGGTGGGTCCTCGCGGGCCCGCCGGCGACGGCCATCCATCTAGGGCCGGCGTTGCCGCCGGCCTCGTGCGGTCTACCCGCGGACTCGGGCGGGCAGCCCTCGAACGTCCGCGCAGGGCGCTTGTGACGGCGCCCCTCTTGACCTTGCTCCGGGTGGGGTTTACCTAGCTGCCCAGGTCACCCTGGGCACTGGTGGTCTCTTACACCACCGTTTCACCCTTACCCAGCACCGAGGTGCTGGGCGGTTTGCTTTCTGTGGCACTGTCCCGCGGGTCACCCCGGGTGGCCGTTAGCCACCACCCTGCCCTGTGGAGCCCGGACGTTCCTCGGGAAGCCCCCTAGGGGGACTCCACGCGGCCGTCCGCCCGGCTCGTCTGCCGTGTGGACCATGGTACCGGGCGACCGCGCCGCCGTGGACCGGTGGCCGTCGCCAGGACCGAGCCCGCCAGGATGAGCGCGAAGGCGGCCAGGACGGGAAGGGTGAGCGGCTCGTCGAGGAAGAGGGCGCCCGCCGTCACCGCGACCGCCGGGTTGACGTAGGTGATGACCGTGGAACGGGTCGGGCCGACCTCCTTGATCAGCTCCAGGAAGGCCACGAAGGCCACCGCCGTGCAGATCACCCCGAGGCCGGTCAGCGCGGCCAGGACGGTGGGGGCGGGGACGGCGGACGGCCGGACCAGGACGGCCGCGGGGGCGTAGACCAGGGCGGCCAGGGTGAGGCAGGCGGCCGTCAGGTGGAGGGAGGGAACCTCCTTGAGGCGGCGCGCGGCGATGAGGGGGGCCGTGGCGTAGCCGAGGACGGTCAGCAGGACCTCGGCCAGCGAGCGGGTGTCCCCGCCGGTGAGGTGCGGGAGGGTGAGGACCGCCACGCCGGCGAGGCCCAGGACCAGACCGGCGGTCCGGCGGACGCCCAGGTGTTCCGTGTCGCCCAGGAGGCGGGCCGCGATCACGCCCACGATCGGCACTCCGGCGATGAGCAGGCCCGCCGTCGAGCTGGAGAGGTGCCGTTCGGCGTCGGTGAGGGTGAACCAGGGGCCGATGATCTCCAGGCACGCGAAGGCCAGCAGGGGGCGCCAGTGGACCCGTACGGTCGTGGCGAAGCCGCCCTGGCGGAGGGCGAAGGGGAGCAGCAGGACCGCGCCGAGCGCACAGCGCGTGAACACCACCACCGGCGGGGACACCGCGTCCACCGCCACCTTGATCATCAGATAGGGGATGCCCCAGACCACTCCCATCAGGGAGAACAGGAACCAGCCGCGTGCAGTCATGCGGTGAGTCTCGGCCGCCGCCTCAAGGGGTGTCTTGAACGCTGTTGCGGTAGGCCGCCGGCGTCACCCCGAGCACCCGGCGGAACCAGCGGGTCAGGTGCGCCTGGTCGGCGAAGCCGACGAGGGGGGCGATGTCGGCCGGGCGCAGACCGGTCTCCAGCAGGTGGCGCGCCCTGGCCACCCGGTACTGGGCGAGCCAGGCGTAGGGGGGCAGGCCCATCGTCGTGCGGAAGGCGCGCAGGAGCTGGTAGCGGGACAGACCGAGGTCGGTGGCGAGCAGGGCGAGGGAGGGCGGGTCGGTGAGTTCGCCGGCCAGCCGGTCGCGGACCGTGCGGGCTATGGCGTCCGCGCCGGGGACGCGGCCGGGGGCCGGCCGTGCCGCGGAGTGGCGGTGGGCCAGGGCGGTCAGCAGCCAGGGCAGGACCGACTCGGTCTCCAGCGGGTCGGGGCAGGCGCTGAGTTCGGTGTGGGCGGTGCGCAGGGCGCGGGCCAGCGCGGGGTCGTCGAGGACCGGTTCACGGAAGTGCGGGAGGCCGCCGAGGGTGCCGTCGGCCAGCAGGGACGGCTCGGCGTACAGGGCCCGGTAGGCGTAGCCGTCGGTGGCGTTGCCGGGGCCGCCGGTGTGCGTCTCGCCGGGTTCCAGGACGACGATCGTGCCGGGCCCGGTGCGGATGCGGCCGCCCCGGTAGTCGATGATCTCGGAGCCGCCGACGCAGACGCCGATCGTGTACTCCTCGTGCGCGTGCGGGGCGTAGACGTGCCGGCGGAAGCTGGCGGTGAGCATGTCGAGCGGAGGCCCGCAGCGGCCCAGCCGGGCGCGCGTCCACCGTGCCTGTTCCCCCATGACGACTCCCCCCGTGCCGTACCGCCTGTTCAGGGTGCAACGCGCGGATGCCCCGCATCCATGCCGGGGCCGGGCCGGGGCGACCGGGCTGCGGGGCGCGCGGGTCGGGGGCGGGCGGGTGGTACGCCGTACCCTGGCGCGGAGGTCTACGTAAGGAGTACGTGTTGCTGGTCCTGCTGCCGCCCTCCGAAGGCAAGGCGAACTCGGGCGAGGGTGCCCCGCTGGAGCTCCGGTCGCTGTCCCTGCCGGGGCTGACCGCCGCGCGGGAGGCCGTGCTCGGGGAGCTGGTCGAGCTGTGTTCCGGCGACGAGGGCAAGGCCCGCGAGGTGCTCGGGCTGAGCGAGGGGCTGCGCGGCGAGGTGGCGAAGAACGCCGGGCTGCGCACGGCCGGCACCCGCCCCGCCGGGGAGATCTACACCGGTGTCCTGTACGACGCCCTCGGCCTGGCCACACTGGACGCGGCGGCCCGGCGGCGCGCGGCGGAGTCGCTGCTGGTCTTCTCGGGGCTGTGGGGTGCCCTGCGGGTGACGGACCCGATCCCCTCCTACCGCTGCTCGATGGGGGTGAAGCTGCCGGGGCTCGGGGCGCTGGCCGGGCACTGGCGGGCGCCGATGGCCGAGGTGCTGCCGGAGGCGGCCGGCGAGGGACTGGTGCTGGATCTGCGGTCCTCCGCCTACGCGGCGGCCTGGCGGCCGAAGGGCGAGGTGGCGGGGCGGACGGCGACCGTGCGGGTGCTGCACGCGCCGACGCGGAAGGTCGTGAGCCACTTCAACAAGGCGACCAAGGGGCGGATCGTCCGCGGCCTGCTGACGTCCGGGAACGCGCCGCGGGACCCCGCTGAGCTGGTGGAGGCGCTGCGGGAGCTGGGGTACGCCGTGGAGGCGGAGGCGCCGGGCAGGGCGGGCAAGGCCTGGTCGCTGGACGTGCTGGTGGACGAGGTGCACTGAGGACGGGCACGACCGGCGCCCCCATGCGTTGCAGCATGCGCAACGCTCATTGCGAGTGGTGCGGGGGCTGGGCACGATGAGGGCATGACCTCGCCGCTGCCCTCCTTCCCGGCCGCCTCCGTGCTGGACCTCGCGCCCGTCGTCCCCGTGGTGGTGCTGGCCGACGCGGCCGACGCCGTCCCGCTGGCGCGGGCGCTGGTGGCGGGCGGGCTGCCGGCGGTCGAGGTGACCTTGCGGACCCCGGCCGCGCTGGACGCGATACGGGCGATCGCCGCCGAGGTTCCCGGGGCCGTGGTCGGGGCGGGCACGGTGATCACGCCGGAGCAGGTGGGCGCGTGCGTGGCGGCCGGGGCGCGCTTCCTGGTCAGCCCCGGCTGGACGGAGGCCCTGCTGACGGCGATGCGCGGGGCCGGGGTGCCGTTCCTGCCGGGGGTGTCGACCACCTCGGAGGTCGTCGCGCTGCTGGAGCGCGGGGTGCGGGAGATGAAGTTCTTCCCGGCGCAGGCGGCGGGCGGTACGGCTTATCTGAAGTCGCTCGCCGGTCCGTTGCCGCAGGCCCGGTTCTGTCCGACCGGCGGGATCGGCCCGCGGACCGCGCCGGAGTACCTGGCGCTGCCCAACGTCGGCTGTGTGGGCGGCAGCTGGATGGTCCCGGCGGAGGCGGTGGCCGCCGGGGACTGGGGCCGGATCGAGGAGCTGGCGCGGGCCGCGGCCGGGCTCAGCCCCGCAGGTGGGACGTGTCGTTGAAGAGCCGTACGCTCGCGTTGCCGTCGGCGTAGTACGCCACCGCCGACAGGGAGGCCGCCGACAGTTCCATCCGGAACAGCGCCGCGGGCGGGGCGCCGAGCGCGAGACGGACCAGGGTCTTGATCGGCGTGACGTGGGTGACCAGCAGGACCGTGCGGCCGGCGTGCGCCGCGACCAGCTTGTCGCGGGTGGCGGCGATCCGGGTGGCCGTCTCGGCGAAACTCTCGCCGCCGCCGGTGGGGTGGGCCTCCGGGTCGGCGAGCCAGGCGTTCAGGTCGGCCGGGTAGCGCTCGCGGACCTCGCCGAAGGTGAGGCCCTCCCAGGCGCCGAAGTCCGTTTCACGCAGGCCGTCCTCGACGGTGACGTCCAGGCCGAGGCGGCCGGCGACGATGGCGGCGGTTTCGCGGGTGCGGGCGAGGGGGGAGGTGACGACGGCCTGGACGGTGCCCCGCCTGGCCAGGGCCGCGGCGACGCGCTGCGCCTGTGCCCGGCCGGCGGCGGACAGGGACGGGTCGGTGCCGCCGCTGCCGGAGAAGCGCTTCTGGGGGGTCAGCGGGGTCTCGCCGTGGCGCAGCAGGACCAGGGTGGCGGGGGCGCCGAGGTCGGGGGCGGCGCTCCAGCCGGGCGCACTGGTGCGCTGCTCGCCCGGGGCCGCGCCGTCGGGGCCGGCGGGCCGCTCCCCGGCGGGTGCCGCGCCCCGCGGGACGGACGCCGCCCCGGCGGTACGACCACCCGCGGCGGCCTCCGTCCGACGCACCGCTTCCGCTTCGGACTGACGTGCTGCCCCCGCCTCGGCCTGACGTGCCGCCTCGGCTTCGGACTGACGTGCTGCCCCCGCTTCAGCCTGACGTGCCGCCTCGGCTTCGGCCTGACGTGCCGCCTCCGCTTCGACCTGACGCACGGCCCCCGCTTCAGCCCGACGTGCCGCCTCCGCTTCGACCTGACGCACCGCTTCCGCTTCGACGTCGTCCGCGGCCGGGGCGGCCACCGGCCGTACCGGAGCCGCGGGCCGTACCGGAGCCGCGGCCCGGCCCTCCGCCAGGGCCGCGCGGGCCTTCGCCGCGCCCGCCGCCGCGTCCCCGGGCGGACCCGACGGCTCGGGCACGGCGGGGGTGTCCAGGTCCGCGCGGGACGCCGACGGCGACCACTGCCGGCCCTTCGCCCCCGCGTCCATCGCCTCGTTGGCCAAGCGGTCCGCGTGCTTGTTCCGCTCGCGGGGGATCCACTCGTAGGTGACCTGCTCCGGCGGGAAGACCGTGCGTGCCTCGGCCGCCAGCGGCTTCATGCCGGGGTGCTTGATCTTCCAGCGGCCCGACATCTGCTCGACGACGAGCTTGGAGTCCATCCGGACGTGGACCGCCGCACCGGGGTCGAGGGCGTGCGCCGCGCGGAGCCCGGCCAGCAGGCCGCGGTACTCGGCGACGTTGTTCGTGGCGACGCCGATGTACTCCGCCGCCTCCGCCAGGGTCTCACCCGTCACCGCGTCGAGGACCACGCTGCCGTAGCCCGCGGGCCCGGGGTTGCCCCGTGACCCGCCGTCGGCCTCGACGATGAACTCCCGCACCCCGAAAGCCCCCTACAGACCCGACTCGGCCGTACGCACCAGGATCCGGCGGCAGTTCTCGCAGCGCACGACGGTGTCCGGCGCGGCCCGGCGGATCTCGTTCAGCTCGGTGATGGCGAGCTCCTGCCGACAGCCCTGGCAGGTGCGGGCGTACAGCTTGGCCGCTCCGATGCCGCCCTGCTGCCGGCGCAGCTTGTCGTAGAGACCCAGGAGTTCGGCGGGCACGGAGGCGGCGACGACCTCGCGCTCCTTCGTGACCGAGGCGGTCTCGGTGTCGATCTCCTCGAAGGCCGCGTCCCGGCGGCCGGTGGCGTCGTCGATCTTCGACTGCACCGAGGAGACCCGCTCGGTCAGCTCGTTCACCCGCTCCTGCGCGGCCTCGCGGCGCTCCATGACCTCCAGGACGACGTCCTCCAGGTCGCCCTGCCGCTTGGCGAGGGAGACGATCTCGTGCTGCAGGTTGGACAGGTCCTTCGGCGAGCTGACCGCGCCGGAGTCCAGGCGCTGCTGGTCGCGGGCGGCGCGCTGGCGCACCTGGTCGACGTCCTGCTCGGCCTTGGTCTGCTCGCGGGCGCAGTCGCTCTCCTCGGTCTGCGCGGCCACGAGCAGGTCGCGCAGCTGCGTGAGGTCCTTGGTCAGCGACTCGATCTCGGCGTGCTCGGGAAGCGACCTCCGCTTGTGCGCGAGCTGCTGGAGACGGACGTCGAGGGCCTGGACGTCGAGGAGTCGGATCTGGTCGGCGGGCGCGGCGTTCAGTTGGGGGCTCCCAGGGGTTAGTCGGTAGGGGTGGACGCCGCGTGGGCGGTCCAGGGGTCGGTGACCGTCTTGGAGACGTGGACGCGCAGGTCCCAGCCGTGACGGTCGGAAATCTCGTCCAGCTGGCTCGCGGCCAGCTCGCACCAGGGCCACTCGGTGGCCCAGTGCGCCGCGTCGAGCAGCGCGAGCGGACTGTGGGCGACCGCCTCCGACGCCGGGTGGTGGCGCAGGTCGGCGGTGAGGAAGGCGTCGACGCCGGCCTCGCGGACCCGGTCGAAGAGGCTGTCTCCGGAGCCGCCGCTGACGGCGACCGTGCGGACGACGGCCTCGGGGTCGCCGGCCACCCGGATGCCCTGCGCGGTGGCGGGCAGCCGCTCGGCGGCGCGGGCGGCCAGTTCCCGGACGGTGAGGGGGTGGTCGAGCTCGCACACCCGGCCGAGGCCCCGGCACCCGTGCGGGTCGGTGGGGTCCGGCACGAGGGGGCGTACGACCCGCAGGTCCAGCGCGCCGGCGAGGGCGTCGGACACGCCCGGGTCGGCGGTGTCGGCGTTGGTGTGGGCGACGTGCAGCGCGATGTCGTTCTTGATCAGCGTGTGCACGACCCGGCCCTTGAAGTGCGTGGCCGCGACCGTCGTCGTACCGCGCAGGTAGAGCGGGTGGTGGGTGACCAGCAGATCGGCGCCGAGCCGCACCGCCTCGTCGACGATCGCCTGGACGGGGTCGACGGCGAACAGGACCCGAGTGACCTGCTGCTCGGGGTCGCCCACCACCGTGCCGACCGCGTCCCAGGACTCGGCCCGCTCGGCGGGCCACAGGTTCTCCAGCGCGGCGATGACTTCAGACAGACGGGGCACGGGGCAAGGCTACCTGGCTGATCGGCGGGGCTGTACCGCATCGGCCCGGTCTGGCCCCGGTCAGCACACAAGCCCCGGTTTCCTCTGGTGAATCGCTTCTGCGCCACCCGTACGTGTGAAGCGGTGGACGGCCGGTCCCCCGCCTGTGCGTGCGAAAACTAGCTTCGTCGCCGGAGGTGACCGAACGATGACGGTCTGTGCGATCGACCCCCCCTCCACGAGGGGGGCCGACGGCGCGCCGGGTGCGGGATGCGTGATCACGGCGGACGGCGCGTACGCGGCCCGGCTCGCGCGGGAGGGTGACTCCTGGTTCCCGGAGCGCTGGACCCTGGACGGACCGGAGCCCTACGCGGTGCCGCTGCCCGGCAACCAGCCGGAGGAGCCCGGCACCGGGGTGCAGCCGATGGGCGACGGGCGGGTGCTGATCCACCGTCTGGTGGACGGGCGGCACGCCTTCTCGCTGCTGTACCCGACCGGGCCCGGTACCGGAGAACTGCCGCTGGGCTCGGTGGAGTGCCCGGAGCCGGGCACCCGGCTCGGGCTGCTGCCGCCGGCGCCGGGGGGCACGAAGGCGTACGCCCTCGCCGCCGGCCCGCGTTCCAGTGCGGTGTGGCTGGTGGCGGGCGGGGCGTTCGGCCCGCAGCGGCTGGCGGAGGTGCCGGGGCGCTGTTCGGGCGGGGTCTGGCTGGACCGGGACGGACGGCTGCTGGCGCTCGACCGGCAGCTGGGCGGCCGTACCAAGACGGTCGTGGTGGACCTGGGGCGCGCCGGCGAGGTCTCGCCGCTGCTGCAGATCGCGGACGGCAGCGACGACCGGCTGCTGCTCGCCGATCCCGACAGCGGACTGCTGCTGATCTCCTCCGACGCGCCGTCGCCCGGGCAGGAACGATTGGGCTGGGGCGTGCTCGGCAGCACCCTGCCGGTGCGGTTCCCGGAGTGCCTGCGGGTGCCGGAGTGCACGGTGACTCCCTTCGCGATCCAGCCGGGGCAGGTGCTGGTGCCGGAGAGCTGCGGGGTGGCGCTGCGTGTCGACGGGGCGTTCGGCAGCTGGGTGGGCACCTGGCGGCCGGCCGAACGGCGGCTGCGGCACCTCCCGGCGCCCGAGGGCTGGCTGGCGGGCGCCGGGCTGTGGACGGCGGACGGCGTCCTGCGCCTGCCGTACGCCACCTCGACGACTCCGTGCGGCGTGGCGCAGGTGCCGGCACCGGGAGAAGCGGCGAGCGCCGGCACCGGGCCGGCGGGGGACGGCACACCACCGGCACCGGTCGCACCGGCAGCACCGACCGCACCCCGTACACCCCACCCGGCACCCCACCCTGCCGAAGCGCTTCACCCGGCGACGCAACCCGTCGTCCCGGCGGCACAACCCGTCGTCCCGGCGGCACCCGAAGTGCCGCTGCCGACGGGCGAAGCGGGTGAACTCGCTTCTGCCGTACCGCCGATGACGCGTCCCGTGCCGTTGCAGCAGGCGCCTCTGGGGCGTCTTGTAACGAAGTAGTGCCGGTTGGCGTGTGCGCCTGGATTCGGCCCGTGGTGCGCCGGTTAAACTCGCCCGGCTGTACGAAAGATCATGTTGACGGGGTGAATACGTCCGATGAGCGACACCAGCACGACGGAGCAGCTGTCTGCCGACTCTCAGAAGACCGCCGGCCACGGCCGGCACCGGGGCCCGGTCGCGGCCCAGGAAAGCGAGACGACTCCGCACGGCCGGCACCGCAAGCCGGCCCAGGAGACGGCCGAGGCAGGCGCCTGGCGGTAAGTGAGCAGGGGGGTGCCCGCGATGCGGGCGCCCCCCTTTTCCATGCCCGGACCCCGGCCGCGCCGCGGCCCCGGCGCCTTGGCCCCGGCGAACGCCGGATTCAAAGGTGCTCCGCGACGGCATCCTCGAGGACCGGCGCGTCGCCCCGCTCGACCGCGCCCACCGTGCCCCGCACCCACTGCTCGGCCGGCGACGGTGACGAAGCTCGGCAGGACGTGCGGCTCCTGGGCGGTGACGGCGTACGACGGCCCACAACGGCTCATGACGGCCGATGACGGCTGATGACGGCTGATGACGGCTCATAAGACTCATGACGGCCGATGACGGCAGAAGACGCCGGCGCGGACGTCCGCACCGTCGGCCGCACCGGGGTCGCCTCGGGCCGATCCAGAACGCGTTCCAGCCCGGCCTCCCCTGCATAGCCGAGCCCTCCGCGGCCGTGAAGGCTCCTGACACCGTGTCGGCCGAGATGGACCGTGGCGGCGACGGCACTCCTCCCAACCCCTCAGGAACACTCCCCCGCCCTGACACTCCCTCAGAAACCCATGGATCGGTCAAGAATTCATTAGGGGCCCGAAGCAACGGAATAGTTGCCTGTGCATACGAGGTTTACCCGGCACCCATGACACGCGGAAGGCCTCAACCCATGACAGACACGACGACCGACCAGCCCGCCCGGAGAGCAGGCGGGGCCGTGGTCCCGGTGCTCGCCTTCGCGGGCATCGTCGTCGCGGTGATGCAGACCCTGCTCGTGCCGGTCATCAAGGACCTGCCCCAGCTGCTGGACACCGCCCCGAGCAACGCCACCTGGGTGCTCACCTCGACGCTGCTGTCCGGCGCCGTCGCCACCCCGATCATGGGCCGGCTCGGCGACCTCTACGGCAAGCGCCGCATGCTCGTCCTGAGCCTCGCCGTCATGGTGGTCGGCGCCCTGGTCAGCGCGCTCACCAGCGAACTGCTCACCATGATCGTGGGCCGCACCCTCCAGGGCTTCGCCATGGGCGCGATCCCGCTCGGCATCGGCCTGATGCGCGACATGCTGCCGCGCGAGAAGCTCGGCTCGGCCATGGCCCTGATGAGCTCTTCGATCGGCGTCGGCGGCGGCCTCGCGCTGCCCGCCGCGGCCCTCGTCGCCCAGCACGCGGACTGGCACGCCCTCTTCTACGGCGCCGCCGGCCTCGGCGCGCTCGCGATCGCGCTCACGCTCCTCGTCGTGCCCGAGTCCCCGATGCGCGCCGCGGGCTCCTTCGACCTGCTCGGCGCGCTCGGCCTCTCCACCGGCCTGGTCCTGCTCCTGCTGCCCATCACCAAGGGCAGCGACTGGGGCTGGTCGTCGGGTACGACGCTCGGCCTGTTCGCCGCGTCCGTCGTCGTCCTGCTGCTGTGGGGTCTGTACGAGCTGCGCGTCCAGGCACCCCTGGTCGACCTGCGCACCACCGCACGCCGCGAGGTGCTGCTCACCAACCTCGCCTCGATCATGGTCGGCGTCAGCTTCTACGTCGTCTCGCTCGTCCTGCCCCAGCTGCTCCAGCTGCCCTCCGCCACCGGCTACGGCCTCGGCCAGTCCATGGTCGTCGCGGGCCTGTGCGTGGCCCCGCTCGGCCTGACCATGATGTTCACCGCGCCGGTCTACGCCCGCCTGTCCGCGCGCTACGGCCCCAAGGTCACCCTGATCATCGGCATGCTCGTGATCGCGCTCGGCTACGGCGGCGGCCTCGGCCTGATGGACGCGGCCTGGCAGACGATCGTCACCTCCGTCATCCTCGGCGCCGGCATCGGCCTCGCCTACTCCTCGCTGCCCGCGCTGATCGTCGGCGCGGTCCCGGCCTCGGAGACCGGCGCGGCCAACGGTCTGAACACCCTGATGCGGTCCATCGGCACCTCGGTGTCGAGCGCCGTCATCGGCATGGTGCTGGCCAACACCGCGAACGACGTCGGCGGCGTCCAGATCCCGACCATGCACGGCTTCCGGGTCTCGTTCCTGATCGCGACCGCCGCGGTGGCGGTGGGCCTGCTGCTGGCGGTCTTCCTGCCGAAGGCCCCCCGCCCGGCGCAGCACACGCAGCTGCGGGCCGCCAGCGAGGAGGACGCGGCACTGGAGCGGGCCGAGGAGGTACTGCGGGGCTTCCGCGGACGGGTCCTGGGCGCCGACGGCGTCCCGGTGGCGCGGGCCAAGGTCACGCTGATCGACCGGCGGGGGCGGCAGGCGGGGGCGACGCTCACCGGCACGGACGGCAGCTACGTCCTGGCGGTGCCGGGCGAGGGGGCCTACGTGCTCGCCGCGACGGCCTCCGGCCATGCGCCGCTCGCCTCGTCCGCCACGCACTCCGGTGAGGAGCGGGCCGTGGACCTGGATCTCTCCCTGCCGGGTGAGACGGTGACCGCTTAGCTCCTGCGCGGTACCGCACAACGGCATCGCGCGGCTGCGACTGCGACTGCGGAATGCCGCCGCGGCTACGGCTACGGCTCCGGCTACGGCTACGGCTACGGCTACGGCTACGGCTACATCGTGGGTTGCCGCGCGATGGCCCCTCGCGGCTGCGACTGCGGCTGCGGCGCGGGCTGCCGCGCCGTTCGCCGCACTCCTTCCGGGCGCTGCACGCACCCCCCGTCACCCGGGTGGCGGGGGGTGCGGCAGCATGGGCGGTCGGATTGATGTACGACCGAAAGGCGCCCCATGCCCGCCGCTCCCCAGCCCGAGATCCTGGCCGCGTTCGAGGCGGCGAAGGGGTTCATGCCCCTGGACGAGGGGCTCGCCCTCTACGACGCCGCCGTCGGCGCCGGGCGGCTCGGGCTGCCGCTGCTTGAGGTCGGCACGTACTGCGGCCGGTCCACCGTGCTGCTCGCCGACGCGGCCCGCGCGGCCGGCGTCACGGCACTGACCATCGACCACCACCGGGGCAGCGAGGAGCAGCAGCCCGGCTGGGACTACCACGACCCGGAGACGGTCGACCCCGAGATCGGGCTGATGGACACGCTGCCCGCCTTCCGGCGCACGCTGTTCCGGGCGGGCCTGGAGGAGCACGTCGTCGCCCTCGTCGGCCGCTCCCCGCAGATCGCGGAGATCTGGAACTCCCCGCTCGGCCTCGTCTTCATCGACGGCGGCCACACCGACGAGCACGCGAGCGCCGACTACGAGGGCTGGGCCCCCCACGTGGCCGAGGGCGGCCTGCTGGTCATCCACGACGTCTTCCCCCATCCGGAGGACGAGTTCACGGGCCAGGCTCCGTACCGGGTGTACCTGCGGGCCCTGGAATCCGGGGCGTTCACGGAGGTGGCGGTGGCCGGCTCGCTGCGTGTCCTGCGGCGAACGGGGGCGGGGATCTGAGGCTCCGGTTAGAGTCGCAGACGTGTCGTACACAGGACCGGACTTCGATCCCCCGCAGCAGCGCCGGACCCGGCGCGGCCCGCTGACCGTGGCACTCGCGGCGCTGGTGCCCGGCGCGCTGCTCGGCTGGCTGGTGTACGAGGCGGTGGGCGGCGGGCCCGACGGCGAGGACCGTACGGCCTCCCCCACGAAGGCCTCCAGCACCGCCGCCGGGTCCTCCCCGGCGTCCTCGGCCCCGGCCTCCTCCCCGAGCGACGACGGCAAGGTGTCCGCCTCGCCGTCGAAGTCGCCCTCGGCCGAGCCGGGCGGCTCCGGGCCGCTCAAGGGGAAGGTGGTCGTCATCGACCCGGGGCACAACCCGGGCAACTTCCGGCACACCGCCGAGATCAACCGCCAGGTGGACATCGGCACGAACCGCAAGGAGTGCGACACCACCGGGACCTCCACCAACGACGGTTACACCGAGGCCGAGTTCACCGTCGACGTCGCCCACCGGCTGCGCACGCTCCTGGAGAAGCAGGGCGCGACGGTGAAGCTGACCCGCGACGGCGACAGCCCGGCCTGGGGTCCGTGCGTGGACGAGCGGGCGCGGATCGGCAACACCGCGCGCGCGGACGCGGCCATCTCGATCCACGCCGACGGCTCCGCCGAGGGCAACCGCGGGTTCCACGTCATCCTGCCGGGATCGGTGCACGCCGGTGCCGCCGACACCCGCGCCATCGTCGGCCCGTCCCACGACCTCGGGGTGCGCATCGCGGGCACCTTCCTGCGCGAGACCGGTGAGCCGCCCTCCAACTACCTCGGCGAAGGTACCGGTCTCGTCACGCGTACGGACCTGGGTGGTCTCAATCTGTCAACGGTTCCCAAGGTGTTCATCGAGTGCGGCAACATGCGCGATAGCAAGGACGCGGCACTGCTGACCAGCGGAGCCTGGCGGCAGAAGGCGGCGCAAGGGATGTCTGAGGGAATCGTGAGTTTCCTGCGTCGGTCCTGACCGGTGGGCGGAACCGGCCGGACAGCCGGATCTTGCGGACGGTAGTGTCTACCGACGACGAGACGACCTACGAAGGACCTGAAGTGAATATCCGCTCCCTCACTAGAGGCGACGGCGTGGTGATCGGAGCAGCGGTGTTGCTGTTCATCGCGTCGTTCCTCGACAACTACTCCGTGGACGGCGCCCCGGACGACTACGATCTCCCGAACCTCTGGGCAAGCGGACCGGTCCTGATGAGCGTCGTGCTGGCGGGGATCTTCGGCGCCGTGCTCATCGTCCTCGCCCGGTCGCTGCCGCAGCCGCGCAAGGTGGCCGGTCTCGAACTCGGAACGCTGGGCGCCGCGTTCGCGGTGTTCGCCGCGTGGAGCGCGCTCGGCAACATCTTCGACCCGTCCGGCGGTGCGAACAACGTCGGCGGCGGCTCCAGCGACGGTCCGAGCGCCGGCACGGGCTTGATCCTCGCACTCATCGCCACCCTGGTCATGGCCGCCGCTGCCATCGCCACCCCGCTGGTCCCCGCTCTCCAGGCCGCCCTTGTCCCGGCCCCCAAGCCGGTCGCCCCGCAGCCCTACGGCGCCCAGCCGCCCGGTGGTTACGGCTACCCGGGTGCCCAGCCGCAGCAGCCGCAGCCGTACGGCGCGCAGCCGCAGCCGGGCCAGCCGTACGGTCAGCAGCCGCCGGCGCCGCAGGGTGCCCCGGCGCCGCAGCCGACCGCCGGTGAGTTCTCCCCCTTCTGGTTCGCCGTGCCGGTGCAGCGCCCGCTGTTCGCGGAGGACGGCTCGCAGAACCAGATCGCCGAACTGGCGCCGGGCACCTGGTACCTGGCCGTCGAGCAGCGCGGTGCCGCGCTCGTCGCCCAGACCCAGGACGGCCGCCGTGGCGTGCTCCAGGACACGTCCGGCATCCAGCGCGGCTGACCCGGCCCGCAAGCACACCGGCCCCTCGCCCTTCTGGGCGGGGGGCCGTTGCCGTACGGCCGTGTTACGCACGACGTCTGACGATGCGTCAACAGGTGGACGCCGGGGGGAAGCGGCGGCCGGGTTTCACGGTGCGTCGCCCGGCAACCCGCAAGGTATGTCTCCTCGATATCGCAACGGCGCGAATCAGGCCGGCACGGTCATCGCGGTCGTCGCCGACATCATGGCCCTCATCCTCGGCCTGTGGATCCTGATGTACCTGCTGGACGCGAACCGGGGCAACGACCTGGTGCAGTTCGTCCATGACGCGGCCTCCTGGCTGGCCGGGTGGTCGCATGACCTGTTCACCTTCGATGCGGCGTGGGCCCGGGTGGTGGCCGGGTACGGCCTGGCCGCCGTGGTCTACCTCTTCGTGGGCCACGCCATCGCCAACCGCATGCACCGGCACTGAACGGCCGAACAACACACCCCGCCGGACCCCCGGAACACCGTGGTCGCACGACCCGGGGGTCCGGGGGCACCCCCCGGAGGCGGTCCCGTGGTCAGGTGCAGCACTCCGGGTCGAGGCCGGCCGGCAGGTGTTCGCCGCCGAAGACCGCGCAGGTGGCGTCGTGGCCGCCGAGTGCGGCGACGGCCAGCAGCAGGGAGCCGGCCGTCCAGGTGGTCAGCTCACGCGGCCAGACCGCGTCGTCGTCGAAGACGTAGCCCGTCCAGTACAGGCCGCTCTCCGGGTCCCGCAGGTGCTGGATGGACTGGAGGATCTCCAGGGCCCGGTCGGACTCGCCCACCGCCCACAGGGCCAGGGCGAGTTCGCTGGACTCGCCGCCGGTCACCCACGGGTTGGGGACCACGCAGCGCACGCCGAGGCCGGGGACGACGAAGCGGTCCCAGGACTCCTCGATGCGGGCCTTGGCCTCCACCCCGGTGAGGGCGCCGCCGAGGACCGGGTAGTACCAGTCCATCGAGTAACGGTCCTTGTCCAGGAAGCGCTCGGGGTGCCGGCGGATCGCGTGGCGCAGCGCCCCGGCCGCCAACTCCCAGTCCGGCTGCGGCTCTTCGCGCTGCTCGGCGATGGCGAGGGCGCAGCGCAGCGCGTGGTGGATGGAGGAGCTGCCGGTGAGCAGGGCCTCCGTCGTGGCCGTACCGTCGTCCTCGCGGCGCCAGCCGATCTCGCCGCCGGGCTGCTGGAGCCGCAGCACCCACTCCACGGCCCCGTAGACGGTCGGCCACATGCGGTCCAGGAACGTGTCGTCGCCCGTGGACAGGTAGTGGTGCCAGACGCCGACGGCTATGTAGGCGACGAAGTTCGACTCGCGGGCGCGGTCGGTGACGTCGTCGTGGGCGCCGTCGGCGTAGGCGGCGTACCAGGAGCCGTCCTCGTTCTGGTGCCGGGCGAGCCAGTCGTACGCCCGCTCGGCGGCCTCGTGCTCACCGGCCGCGTCCAGGGCCATGGCGGCCTCGGTGTGGTCCCAGGGGTCCAGGTGGTGCCCCCGGAACCACGGGATCGCCCCGTCCTCCCGCTGTACGGCGAGGATGCCGGCGACGGTCGCGGCGGCCTGCTCTGCGGTGAGGACCCCGGGCAGCACCAGGTGTTCCGTCCGGGGGGTGGTCACCGGCCGGCCACCCCGGCGTTCTCGGCGAGGCGGGGCAGGTGCGGCTTGGTCGCGTAGACCACGAAGCTCTTGCCGATCAGCGGATTGAGCGCCTGCTCGGCGAGGCGGGTGGCGAGCGGCTTCTTCATGATGTCCCAGACCAGCAGCTTGTGGTACGCCCGCACCGGCAGCGCCTTGTCGTTGTCGACGCCGAACGCGCACTTCAGCCACCAGTACGGCGAGTGCAGCGCGTGCGCGTGGTGGCTGCCGTACGGCCTGAGGCCCGCCTCGCGGATCCGTGCGATCAGTTCGTCGGCCTTGTAGATGCGGATGTGGCCGCCCTCGACCTCGTGGTAGGCGTCGGACAGCGCCCAGCAGACCTTCTCGGGGCCGTAGCGCGGCACGGTGACGGCGATGCGCCCGCCCGGCTTGAGCACGCGCACCATCTCCGCGAGCACGCCCTTGTCGTCGGGGATGTGCTCCATCACCTCGGAGATGATGACGACGTCGAAGGACTCGTCCGGGAAGGGCAGCGCCAGCGCGTCACCCTCCATCGCGGTGGCCGTGGCGCCCTCGGGGGCCTCCCCGGCCTCCTTCATCGCCGCGAACCACTTGGCGACCTCGCGGATCTCCTCGCCGTTCTGGTCCAGGGCCACGACCTGGGCGCCGCGCCGGTAGCACTCGAAGGCGTGCCGGCCGGCCCCGCAGCCGAGGTCCAGGACACGGTCGCCCGGGGCGAGCGGGAACCGGGAGAAGTCGACGGTCAGCACGTGGCCCTGCTTTCGGAGGAGACGCCTGCAACACTTGCCGGGGCCGGGGGACGGCCGGGGCTGTCGGGTACGGGGGAGTTGCCGGGCGCGAGGGGGCTGTCGCCCGCCGCCGCGCGGCGGGGGCCCGCGGAGCGGGCGATGGCCTCGCGGTAGCGGGCCACCGTGCCCTCGGCGGCCCGTGCCCAGGTGAAGTGCCGGAGCACCCGCTCGCGGCCGGCGCGGCCGAGCCGCATGCGCAGCTCCGGGTCGCCGAGGAGCCGGCCGAGGCCGGCGGCCAGCGCCCCCGCGTCACCGGGCGGTACGGCCAGGCAGGTCTCGCCGTCGCGGCCGGCGACCTCGGGGATCGCGCCGCCGGTGGTGGCGAGCAGCGGGGTGCCGGTGGCCATGGCCTCGGCGGCGGGCAGCGAGAAGCCCTCGTAGAGGGAGGGCACGCAGGCCACCTGGGCGGAGCGGAGCAGGTCGACCAGTTCGGCGTCGGAGATGCCCTTGACGAACTCGACGGCGCCGTGGAGGCCGTACCGCTCGACGGCACGCGCGACCGGGCCCTCCTGCGGGCGCTTGCCGACGACGACGAGGTGGGCGGCCGGGTGCTCGGTGCGCACCTTGGCGAGCGCCTCCACGAGGAATACCAGGCCCTTCAGCGGCACGTCCGCGCTGGAGGTGGTGACGATCCGGCCCGGCACCTCGGGGACGGCCGGATCAGGCGCGAACAGGTCGGTGTCGGCGCCGATGTGGACGACGTGGACCCGGTCGTCGCGGACGCCGAGGTGGTCCACGATCTCCTGGCGGGAGGAGCCGGAGACGGTGAGGACCGAGGGCAGGCGGCGGGCGACCCGCTTCTGCATGCGGGTGAAGGCGTACCAGCGGCGCACCGAGTAGCGGCGCTGCCAGGTCGCGGCCGCGTCCAGTTCCAGCTGCCGGTCGACGGTGATGGGGTGGTGGATGGTGGTGACCAGGGGTGCGCCGATGTCGCCCAGGAGCCCGTAGCCCAGGGTCTGGTTGTCGTGGACGACGTCGAACTCGCCGCGGCGGGCGCGCAGATGGCGGCGGGCGCGGAGCGAGAAGGTCAGCGGCTCGGGGAAGCCGCCCGTCCACATGGTCGCGACCTCGACGGCGTCGATCCAGTCCCGGTACTCGTCCCGCTTCGGAGTGCGGAAGGGGTCGGGCTGGCGGTAGAGGTCCAGGCTGGGCAGTTCGGTGAGGGTGAGCCGGGGGTAGCCGTCGTCGAGCACCGGATACGGCTGGGAACCGATGACCTCCACCCGGTGGCCGAGGCGGGCCAGTTCGCGCGAGAGGTGCCGTACGTAGACACCCTGGCCGCCGCAGAACGGGTTGCCCTTGTAGGTGAGGAGCGCGATGTTGAGCGGTCGTTCCTCTCCCCTGCCGGCCGCGCCTGGACGGGAGGGACGCCCACCGGCCGCGGGGTCCTCCTGGGCGCCCGCTTCCCGGGCCTCAGCGGTCACTCCGTGCCCCCTTCTGCCAGCACTGCCCCGCGAGACTACGACGGGACGCTAATCTAGAACAAGTTTCAGACTTGATCGTTCAAGAGGCTCTGAATCTACCGGCAGGTAGGGGTGCTGTGAGCAGTGGATCAGGTGATTCGCGCCACGGCCGGCGACCCGGCCGCGCCGGGTGACCGCGAGCCCGCGAACGGCCTCACCGACTGCCATGGACGGGACCCATGCCCGCGGAAGCCAGCTCCTCCCGCCCGGCCTCGCCGGCCCTCACGGAACGGCAGGCGGCCCGCCGCCGCCGGATCCTGCAAGCGAGCGCGCAGCTGGCCGGCCGGGGCGGTTTCGACGCCGTGCAGATGCGGGAGGTCGCCGAGTCCTCGCAGGTCGCCCTCGGCACGCTGTACCGCTACTTCCCGTCCAAGGTGCACCTGCTGGTCGCCACCATGCAGGACCAGCTGGAGCAGATGCACGGCACCCTGCGCAAGAAGCCCCCGGCGGGCGACACGGCGGCGGAGCGGGTCGCGGAGACCCTGATGCGCGCCTTCCGGGCCCTCCAGCGCGAGCCGCAGCTGGCCGACGCGATGGTCCGCGCCCTCACGTTCGCCGACCGGAGCGTCTCGCCCGAGGTCGACCAGGTCTCCCGCCAGACGACGGCGATCATCCTGGACGCGATGGGGCTGGAGCACCCCGGCCCCGAGCAGCTCTCCGCGGTCCGGGTCATCGAGCACACCTGGCACTCGGCGCTCATCACCTGGCTCTCGGGCCGCGCCTCCATCGCCCAGGTGAAGAGGGACATCGAGACGGCCTGCCGCCTGATCGACCTGACGGACCCGGCCACCGGTCCCTGACCACCGCCGCCCGCGCCGCCGCGGCACCCCGGGCACCTGTCCGGACACCTGTCCGGGCACCGCGCGCGCCGCGCTGCGCCGGGCGGGCCTGCGGGCACGGAAAAACCCGCCGGCGAAACGGAAGGCCGGCGGGCACGAGAAAACCGGGGCACGAGAAAACCGGGGCACGAGAAAACCGGGGCACGAGAAAACCGGGGCACGAGAAGACCCGGGCACGAGAAGACCTACGAGACGGGTTCCCTTCGCCGGTATGGTCCGGATCAGGTAATGGGGGTCGTCGTCCGGCCTGACTGCTGCCTTTCGACCTCTCAGCCCTACCGTCGCTGTCGGCCCGGGCGGATACCTGCGCATCTCGCCTGAGTCGGCTACTCCGGTGGGACTCCCTCACTCGCCTCGTAGGCTGATTTCAGGATACAACGGGCACCCCCTGTCTGAACCCATCATTTCCCACCAATTGCCAACGCCGGGGCCGGACTCTTCAGTCGACCGGCGCCAAGCCGCTCCAGCTCCTGCCTGTGCCGTTGCCGCCGGCCCACTCCGTGAGCAGGCGGCGGGCCTCTTCCTCCGGGGCCGCAAGGCACACCTGCTGGGTGCCCGCGTGGGTCCTGGGCGCCTGCTCCAGCGTGCCCTCGCTGCAGCAGGCGCACAGCAGCTCGAAGCCGCTCGCGGGCTCGGCGCCGTATCCCTGTTCACCGAAGAAGTCGGCCAGCGCTTCGACGTCGGCGGCCTCGCCCGCATGCACCGTCACCCTCAGCGTCGGCAGGTCGGAGGCTTCGAAGAGCAGGAGTTCGTCGAAGACCGGGTACTCACGGCCGTCGACCACCCGGCGGCCCGTCGGCTCGCCGTCGTGCACGACGATCTCGCCGAAGCGGCGGCCGCCGGAGACGGGCACGTTCATCACGCGGCCGCGGGTCGGGCAGAGCCGGTCGATCCAGACGACCTCCCGCTCGCCGCCGGTGTCCAGGCGCACGCAGGCCGGACCGAAGCGGCCGTCGATCCGGCCCTCCCCCTGCGGCAGCCGGATGCCGAAGCCCTCCCAGGCCTGTCGCGCGGTGGCCCAGTCCCGCTGGATGGTGGCCGCGATGCCCAGGTTCCAGAACGCCGGATCGCCCTCGCCGCGCGGGGCGCGGGCGGCGGCCTCCCGGCCCAGCTCGTACGCCTTCGCCCAGTTGCGCAGGAACTTGTGGCCGAGCGCGGCGTCGTACCACCACACCGCGCTGCGCTCCTCGTCGGGGAAGTGGGCGAGCACCCGCTCCAGGAGACCGGCCGCGGTCGGCCAGTCCTCGGCGTCCCACGCCTGGTACGCCTGCTCGATCAGTTGCTCGGCCTCGGACGTGTGCACGCTGTCTTCCTCACCCGGTCGGTAGCTCGTCGAAAACCGCAGGAGCGTACCCCGCGGCTCGGCCGGCCCTCCCTGTGCCGGCGGGCGCCCACGGGCTGGGCCCCGGCCGGGAGGCGGACCGTCCTGTGCTCCGGGTGCGCTCCGTGGAACCGCTCACCGGCCGCACGGGCGGTGGCGGTCGCGGCGCAGCGCAGGACGGCCGTGGCCGAGGTCAGTCCAGGCCCGCCGCCTCGCGTTCCGCCTCGGTCAGTGGTGGGCCGGGCAGGGGCCCCTTGCGCGGGCCGGTGACCACGTGCCACAGCATGTCGGGGGCGAACAGGCGGGCAGGCGGGGTGCGCAGGCTCATCACGTCGAGCAGGCCGCGCAGGGCGTGCGGATTCTCGGAGCCGGCGGCCACCGCCTTGTCGACGTAGGCGGTCAGCAGGCGTTCGACGAAGGTCGGCGGCTGGGGCGCGGCCCCGGGGTAGTAGGCGTCCTGGCCGACCGCGAGGTTCCAGGCGTTGCCGACGGGCCGGGCCACCGCGCGCTGGACGCGGCGGGCGGTGCCGGGGGCGGTGGGGCCGTGGCGGTCCAGGGCCCGGCCGAGGGCGAGTGCGCTCTGCGCGGCGACGGACAGGCCGTGGCCGTAGACCGGGTTGTAGCCGGCGACGGCGTCCCCGAGGACGGCGAACCCCTCCGGCCAGGTCTCGCTCTTCTCGTAGTAGCGGCGGCGGTTGGCCGTGCTGCGGGTGGTCACCGGGTCGGTCAGCGGTTTCGCCCGGGCGAGGAGCCGGCCGATGACCGGGTCCTTCAGACCGGTGAGCGCAAAGTGCTCGAACGCCTCCGGGTCGGCGGTGGGCCGGCCGCCCCGGGTGCCGGAGAGCGTGACCAGCCAGCGGTCGCCCTCGATCGGTACGACGATCCCGCCGCGGCCGGGCGCGTCCCGCGGGTCGGCCTGGACGTTCACCACCGGGTAGCGCAGCAGCCCCGCGTCGATGGGAGCCGCGTAGACGCGGCTGGCGTAGGCGACGCCCGCGTCGACCACCCGCTCCTCGACCGGGGCGTGGCCGAGCGCGCGCAGCCAGTGGTCCGCCTGGGAGCCGCGGCCGCTGGCGTCGATCACCAGGTCGGCCCGCAGGGTGGCGGGCCGGCCGTCCGGGCCGGGCGGCAGGCGGACGCCGGTGACCCGGCGGCGGTCGCCGGACAGTCCCGCCACCCGGACGCCGTCGAGCAGCGTGATCCGGCGCCGGGCGAGGACGTCGGCGCGGATCACCGCGTCCAGCAGGTCCCGGCTGCACACGATCATGTGGTGCCGGGAGTCGGTGAACCGCCGGAACCACTGCCCGGACGGCGCCTTGCTGACCAGGTCGCGCATCGCGCCGAGGAGTCCGGCGCCCTGGGCGGTCAGCTCCCCGGTGATCCCCGGCAGCAGTTCCTCCAGGGCGGCCACGCCTCCGGACCACAGCAGGTGGGCGTGGTGGGCCTGGGGCAGGCCCCTGCGCGGCTCGGGGCCCGCCGGCAGCCGGTCGGCCTCCACGACCGTCACCTCGTCGAAGCGGGCGGCGAGCACGGACGCGGCGAGCAGGCCGGCCGTACTGCCGCCGATGACCAGTGCGGTACGGCGGGCGGTGGGTCTGTCAGGCACGTGTGGTGGAACCTTCCGTGGCGGCCGCCTCCCGGCGGAACCTGTCGATGTCCGCGGCGTGCAGCCGGAATGCGTTCGCCACGCACTCCAGTTCGCTCGCCGGGACGCCGGGCGGCCCGGGACGCCGGGCGGGCGTGGCCTCGGGGTCCCCGGGTGCGCGCAGCGCCTCGGTGGCGGCGACGATGTCCACCGCCGCCGCGATGGCCCGCGCGACGGGCTCCGGGTGGCCCGCCGTCCTCGCCGCCCGCCCCGCACGCTCGCGGCGGTCCGCGCACAGGTGCGGGCCGAGCTTGAGCAGGCCGTCGTTGATGGCGGCCCGGCGCAGTTCGAGGCGGAGGGCGGCGCCGCTGACCCGGCCGGTCGCGGGCGCCGCCGGCGGGGTGACGGTCAGCATGATCTGCCACAGCGGCTTCAGGCGCCGGTGGGTGCGCACCAGCCGCCGGCGCTCCGCCACCAGCGGACCGGCCTGGCCGGCGATGAAGGCCACGGCCACCAGGCCCGCCTCGGCGATGGCGAACGGCGGGGCGACGTAGGTGGACAGCCAGTCCCAGTTCCGGCCGCTCCAGCGGGCGCCGATCGCCGCGAGCTTGGCGACGTCGAAGAGGAGCCCGAGGGCGTACGCCTCCTGGAGGAAGATCACCGCCCGGCGCAGCCAGGTGTCCTCGACCTCCCGGTACCAGGCCCACAGCATGCCGGCCGCGACCAGCGCGGACACCAGGTGGGCGACGAGGTAGAGCAGCACGAACTCCCGCATCCAGGGCGTGCCGGCGTAGTGGGTGTCGAGGTCGCGCAGCCGCTCCTCGTGGTGGTCGCCGAGCAGGAACGTCGTCCACAGGCCGAGGATGATGACGGTGTACGCCACCCACACCAGGCGGGTGCGCCGGCGGCGGGCCGGGGACGGCGGCTCGCGCCAGGTGATGATGAGCCACAGGCACGCGCCGCAGTAGGCGGTCAGCAGCGAGTACACCCACAGGCCCGCGAAGTTGGGGATGCCGGTGAGCACGTTGATGCGGTGCAGGTTGGCGGGGGGCAGCGAGGCGAAGGTGACCGCGCCGATGCCGAGCAGCAGGGCGGTGGCGCGCAGGATCGGGTCCTGCCACGCGCGCCGCAGCAGCGGCACTTTGATCACGAAGGCCACGGCCAGCAGGGCGGCCGGGACGGTGTAGGCGGCGAAGGAGCCGGCGATGTCCCAGCGCATCAGGGGCCGCCGATGTTGCCGAGCGAGGACGAGAGCCGGTCGGTGAGGGTGTCCTGGGTCATCCGGCCGGCCGCGCCCGGACCGACGACCTTGGGGAACTTCGCCGCGAGCCGCAGCCCGCACTCCTCGGCCTCCCACTCGGCCTCGGCCGCCGTCGCTGCGGGCGAGCGGGTGGCCATGGCGACCACCCGCTCCCAGGGGATGTCGTCGTCCGCGCGGGCCAGCAGCCGGCGGGCGGCGGCGGGCAGGCCGGCCGGGTAGTGGACGTCCAGCGTGCCGTAGTGGATGTGGCCGATCTCGTGTCCGGCGATGACGAACTTGTGCGCGTCCGGGGCCCGTTCCTCGACCACGACGATGTAGTCGTCCTCCCGGGCGAGGGTGATCCCGGAGACGTCCAGGCCCGGCGGGAAGGCGACGAACTTCAGCCGGACCGGGCGGTCCAGCTGCGGGCTGAGCGTGGCGCACAGCGCGTGCAGGAACGCGGTCGGCGTGGTCGGCGGGGTGAGGGTCCGGGCGGTGTCGCGCACGAGCCGGTCGAGGAAGCGTTTCGGCGACCTCGAATGCTTCCGTTCAGACACGCCCGGCGTCCCCCGCCCGTTCCGAGGCGATGATCATCTCTGCCAGGTCGGCCAGGGTGGCCAGTTGCCGGGCGTTCATCTGCGGGGCGCGGGCGGCCAGCCGTACCAGCCCGCTCTCGCGCAGCCGGAGCAGCGGGTCCGCCTCGGCCTCCAGGCTCTGGAGCACCGGCTGGAGCGCCTCGTGCAGGGCCTCCGGTTCGTCCGCGGTGAAGAAGCCCGCGGGCAGGCCGAAGAACCGGCGCAGCCGGTCGGCGTGTTCCAGGCTCGGCATGCCGCTCTTGCGCCACTCGCTCAGCCACTGCCGGCTGGTGCCGGCGATCCGGGCCAGCTCGTCCAGCGAGTACCGCTTGCCGTCCGGCCGGCGCCGGCTCTCCCGGATGAAGTCCAGCCGCTGGCGCACGCGTTGGGCCAGGCAGGCATCGGGGGCGCGGCCGCCGGAGAGCAGTTCGACGACGACGCCGACGGGGATTCCGGTGCGGTAGGAGAGGCCGGCCACGTCGAGGGTCTCCGGCAGCCGGCCGGGGCGGCCGGTCAACTCGCCCAGCCGGTCCAGGAGATCGGCCAGCGAGGCGTAGGAGTCACTCACCGAGGTCCCCCCTGGGCGTGTCGTCCGTTCGGTGGCTGGGCTGACGCGAGGCTACCCGCTCGCCCGTGCGCCGACCAGACGTGACAAGGCTCCCTGCGGAATTACGCAGCAATCGTTGACAGTTGGGGGCGCGGTGGGTGAGGATCACGGCACGGAGAGCAAGATCCGACCCGCCCCGGGTGCCGCCGATGGGGGAGCGGCACCCGGGGTGTATCTCGTCCGCCTTGCCCCCGAGTGGAGGTGCGCGCACCCATGGCGCAGCCCGTCGTCCTCCTGGGGGCCGGCCGCCTGGAGACGTGCGGCGCGTTCCCGCTGGCGCGGATCGCCGCGGTCCGCCCGGTGGTCCTGGCCGCTCCGGAACCGCCCGCCTGGGCGCGCCCGTACCTGGCCGGGCACCTCGCCGTCGACCCGGCCCGCGAGGCGCAGACGGCGGAGGCGGTGCTGCGGTACGCGGCCGGGCGACCGGTCGGGGGTGTGCTGACCTGGTGCCGGGAGCATCTGGTCACCGCCGCGCGGATCACCGGCCGGCTCGGGTTACCGGGCCTGCCGTTCGAGACGGCCGTGGTCTGCGCCGAGCCCGCCGAGTCACGGGCGCTGCTGCTGCGGCACCGGGTGCCGGCGGCAGGCCCCGAGGACACCGAGGGGCCGCTGGTGTCCGCCGAGGCCGTCGTCCTGGACGACGAGGTCCGGATCGTGGCCCTCACCCGGACGACCCCGGGCCCGGCGCCCGCCCGCCGCCCGTTGCGGCACTGCGTCCACGCCCACGACGGGGAGCTGCACAACCGCTTCCTGCGCCAGTGCGTGGAACGGGCCGTACGCGCCCTCGGCCTGAACCACACGGTCGTCCACGTCACCCTCCGGCTGACCGCCCGCGGCCCCCGCGTCCTGGGTGTCGCCCCGCACCTGCCGGGCGACCTGATCCCGCTGCTGGTGGAGCGGGCCACCGGTGTCGACCTGGCCCGCGCCGCCGCCGCGCTGGCCACCGGCCGGTGCCCGGAGCTGACCCCGACCCGGCAGCGGGCCGCCGCGGTCCAGTTCGCCTACCCGGCCGTGACCGGCCGCCTGACCCACCTGCGCCTGGACCCCGCCGCCGAACACGAGCCGTCCGCCGAACGCATGGTCCTCACCCGGCGGACCGGCGACCCGGTGACGGCGGCTCCCCACGCGGACACCTCCGACCGCCTCGCCCACTGGGTGGTGACGGGCGAGGACTCCACCGACTGCCGCGAGGCCCTGCGCCGCATGGCCGACCACCTGACCGCGACGGTGACCCCCACGGCGGACACGTACGCGGCCTGAGGCGCCGGCCGTGACTCCGCTCGCCGCGCCCCCGTATCCCCGGCCACCCCGCAGCCCGGGTGAGGGTGGCCGGTAAAGTGAACGGGGTCGTCATCACACCCGTACGGGGGGAAGCCGGTGCAATTCCGGCGCTGACCCTTTCCCGAGTTCTCGACTTCGCTCGAACCGGGGACACCCCGGTCCGTGAGCCGTCCCGAGGGCGGTGCGCCGGACTGCCCCGGGCGGGACGTTGACCGGCTCGCGTGCGTCGGCGGCCCGCCGCGCACGGCACCGTCGAGGTACACGGAGCCGAGCCGCCCGGGGTGTTCCCGTGCGCTGCCGGTTCCCCACAGGAGAGGCAGTCGCCGACCATGAACGTCCGCCGCAGTGCCGCGGCTCTCGCCGCCGTAGGCGTGCTGGCCGCCGCCGCGCCCGCCACGGCCGCCGACCCGTCCCCGTCCGCCTCCCCGAAGGTGACCGTTCCGTCCGGGCTGTACGGCAAGGGGGACCCGACGTACGACGGTGTGTGGCGGCAGTCGCTGACCCTGCTCGCCCAGCGCACGCTCGGCTACCGGCCGGCCGCCTCGGCGGTCGACTGGCTGGTCGGGCAGCAGTGCGGCGACGGCGGGTTCGCCGCGTTCCGCGCCGCCCCGGCCAGGGACTGCGACAGCAAGGTGGTGCGGGACACCAACAGCACGGCCGCCGCCGTCCAGGCGCTGCGCGCGGTCGGCGGGCACGACAAGGAGGTCCGCCGGGCCCTGGTCTGGCTGACGAACGCCCAGAACAAGGACGGCGGCTGGGGCTACTCGCCGGGCGGACCGAGCGACACCAACTCCACCGGCGTCGTCATCGGCGCGTTCGCCGCGGCCGGCCAGGACCCCGCGCGGGTGCGCACCGGGGAGAAGACGCCCTACGACCTGCTGGCCGCGCGGTCCATCCCGTGCGACCAGGACGGCGGCGGCGCCCTCGCCTACCAGCCCGGCAAGAAGGGCGAGCTGCTCGCCAACGCCGACGCGACGGCGGCCGGTCTGCTCGGCGCGCTGGGCAAGGGCTTCGTGACGGAGGCCGGCGGGGCGCCGGCGCAGGACGCCTGCGCCCGGGCCGGCCACCCCACCCGGGAGCAGGTCGCCGACAACGCCGGCGCCTACCTGGCCGCGGCCGTCGCGAAGACCGGTCACCTGAAGTCGGCCCTGGCCGGCGCCGAGGACCAGCCCGACTTCGGCAACACCGCCGACGCCGTCGTCGCGCTCGCCGCGAACGGCCGGACCGAGCCGGCGAAGAAGGCGTACGGCTGGCTGGAGAAGAACGCCGGTCCGTGGGCGGCACAGAGTGGCCCGGCCGCGTACGCGCAGCTGATCCTCGCCGCGCACGCCGTCGGTGAGCAGCCGGGCGACTTCGACGGCACCAGCCTGGTCCGCTCCCTCAACGCACTCGGCCCGGCACCGCGGATGGACTCCGCCGCGCACGAGTCGGCGGCGAACGAGGCGGACTCGGAGGAATCCGGCAGCGGCGTCTGGTGGATCGTCGGCGCCGGTCTCGTCGCCGGCATCGGCATCGGCTTCCTGCTCAGCGGCCGGAAGAAGCGGCAGCCGTGACCGTCGTCCGCCGTGCCCTGCCGGTGCTCGCCGCCGCGCTGCTGCTGCTCGGCTCCGCGGCGCCGGCCGGTGCCACCGGCTACCGCTACTGGTCCTTCTGGGAGCGCGACGCCGGCCACTGGACGTACGCCACCCAGGGACCGTCGTCGGTCCGTCCCGACGACGGCGCGGTCCAGGGCTTCCGGTTCGCGGTGAGCGCGGATTCCGCGGACGCGGAACAGCCGCGGGGTGCGGCGGACTTCGACACGATCTGCGCGGGTACGCCCGCGAAGTCCGGTACGAAGCGGGTGGCTCTGGTCCTCGACTTCGGTACGCCGGCGGACGCGCCGGCCGGTGAGGTGCCGCCGGCCCGCCGTACGGCGTGCGCGCGGGTGTCCCCCGAGGCGAGCGGCGCGGACGCGCTGGCCGCCGTCGCCAAGCCGCTCCGCTACGACGCCAACGCCCTGCTGTGCGCGATCGCCGGTTACCCGGGGGCGGGCTGCGGTGAGCGGGTGGCGGCCGGCGGTACGGCGAAGGGGGCGACCGGGTCCGACGGCGGGCCCTCCCTGGGCCTGCCGATCGGCGCCGGCGTGGTCGCCCTCCTGGCGGGCGCGGCGGTGTGGCAGACCAGGCGGCGTCGCAATGCGTCCGGCTGAGTGTGGGTGCGGGGACGAGTGCCAGTGCGGGCCCGTCGTGGCTGGTCGCGCAGTTCCCCGCGCCCCTGGGGAGTCGCACTCGCCCCAGCCGCCATCGCACCGTGGCTGCGGGCAGCCTGCCGCGTGCGGGGACAAGTGCGTCGCGTGCGGGCCCGTCGTGGCTGGTCGCGCACTTCCCCGCGCCCCTGGGGAGTCGCGGTCGCCGCAACCGCCATCGCACCGTGACTGCGGGCAGCCTGCC